>QZKR01000007.1 GCA_003598065.1 Myxococcales bacterium
ACGCCGCGACGGCGGGCGGCGCGGCCGTCGGCGTAGGGGTTGTCGCCGATGTGCAATACCTCTTCCGGCCTTGCCTTCTCGGCTTCGACCAGCGCCTCGTAGAGCCGCCCGCTCCATTTGAAGCGCTTCCGGTCGGACGAAGTATAGATTTCATCGAACAGGCCGCTCAGCCCATGTGCCGCCAAAAGCCGGGCCACGAACGGCGCGCTGTACACCGTATCGGAAGCCATCGCCACGCGGCAGCCGGCGGCCTTGGCTTCGCGCGCCAATTCGACAAGAAACATATTCGGCCGCGTAGCACGGATTTCCGCGTCGATGGCGACGTCAATCGTCCCTTGCGCTAATATCGCCGAATCGGGAAATTCGCCGCCCGCGAGTTCCGCCACCCAGGTTGGCGCGAAGGTTTCCAGCCCGGCTTCGGCGTCGAAGCCGGCCCGCCGCGCCTCTTCGGCGTGCCGCTCAAAGGCCAGTTGGCGAGCCCGAAAGGGCGAGAGACGGGGCGGCCTGCCGGCGGCGGTCAGTTTGGCGACAAGCCAGCGGCCGACCACGTCCGCCGCCGTCTCCGGCGGAAACAGCCGCAGCAGAATCGTATCGAACAGATCGAAGGAGACGACGCGAAAGCGTTCGAACAGCGATTCGCTTCGGACGTGTTCGGCCAGGGCTTCGGCCGAGGAAAATGGAAGGCGTCTCAGCCGCATCCGCCGCCCGCCTCAACCGCCGTTTTCCTGCCGCGCCACGATCATCCGCACCCGCTCCAGATCGTCGGGCGTATCGACGCCGATGCTTTCGTAGGCGGTTTCGCGCACAAGCACGCGCATGCCGTGTTCGAGAGCCCGAAGCTGCTCCAAACTCTCGGCGAGTTCCAGCGGCGAGGGCGCCAGTTCTGAAAAGCGAAACAACGAGGCGCGGCGGAAAGCGTAGATGCCGACATGCCGGAAGTGAATCGGCTCCGTTGTCTTGCCGCTTCTGGCGTACGGGATCGGAGCGCGGGAAAAGTAAAGCGCGCGGCCATCGGCGGCGGCGGCGACTTTCACGATGTTCGGATTGGCGAGGTCGGCGGGGTCGTCGATGCGCCGCATGGCGGTCACGATGTCGGCCGCGGGATCGTCATCGAAGACGGAAACGACAAGATCGATCACCGCCGGGTCCAAGAGCGGTTCGTCGCCCTGGATGTTGACGACAATATCGGCCTCCAGCGAGCGCGCCGCCTCGGCGACGCGGTCCGTGCCGCTTTGATGAGCCGGCGACGTGAGCCCGGCGGGACATTCATGCGCCCGGCACGCCTCGACGATCCGCTGGTCATCGGCGGCGACGACAACCTCCGTAAGGCGGGATTGTTTCGCCTGCCGCCAGACGCGGACGATCATCGGCAGACCGCCGATGTCGGCCAGGGGCTTGCCGGGCAGGCGCGTCGAAGCCCAGCGCACGGGGATGACGCCCACGGCGCGCGGCGGCCCGGCCTTGGCCTTGAGGATCAGGTCGCATACTTCGCGCACCGCGCCGTCGCCGCCGAAGGCGGTTGTGACGTAATGGGCGGCGCGGCGGATCGGTTCGCTGGCGTTCGGCGGCGCGGCGGCGAAGCCGGCGAGCGACATCGCCTCCAGGTCGAGCAGGTCGTCGCCCATGTAGGCGGCCGCCTCGGGCGCGACGCCGAACCTGGCGAGCGCTTCTTGCAGCGCGGCGCGCTTGTCGAGCACGCCGACCATCACGTCGGAGACGCCGAGCTTTTCGGCGCGCGGCTTGACGAGCGGATTGGCGTTGTTCGTGATCCAGACGATCGTTACTCCGGCTTTGGCCAGGGTCGCAATTCCGTAGCCGTCGAGGCTGTTGAACCGCTTGAGGGCCTCGCCATGCTCGCCGAAATAAAGCCCGCCGTCGGTGAGCACGCCATCGACATCGAGCGCCAGAAGCTTGATATCGGCCAAACGTGAAGGTCGTGGCATTCGATTCCATCCCGGCGGGAGCCCGCGCCCGCCGCGCATTCTTGTTACGAAACACCTTCACTCTACCCGAAAAGGCGGGCCATGAACATCATTTTTGCCGCGTCCGATTTATGGCAAACTATTGACGATCCCAGGGGATTTTGATAGCGTGCGCCAATCGGCCGGCCTATTTTTCGGCGCTGCACAATCCCGGCGGGGAGGTTCGATGGAAAAGCACGGCAAGTTGTACGCAGGAATACTGCTCATCTCCACCGCCACGTTGGCCCTGGAGGTCCTTCAGGTCCGCCTGTTCTCGGTGATGCTCTGGCATCACCTCGCCTATATGGTCATCACCGTCACCCTGCTCGGCTTCAGCGCGGCGGGCGCTTACGTGGCGGTCAAGGGCACGGGGACCGACGACGAGGCGCGCCGCAAGGCCGGCTGGTCTTCGCTGCTCTTCGCGCTGACGACGATCCTCGCCTTTGCCGTCGTCAGCCGCGTGCCGCTCGACACTTACATGCAGTCGAGCGTGCTCCAGCTAAGCTTCATTTTCCTTTATTACGCGTTCCTCATCGTCCCCTATTTCTTCGCCGGTCTGGCGATCACGCTGCTTTTGTCGCACTACGTGCGGATCGTCCACCGCCTCTACTTCTGGAATCTGCTGGGCAGCGCCATCGGCTGCCTGCTGTTCCTGCTGCTCCTGATGCAGTTGGGCGGCGAGGGCGCGCTGTTCGCCACGGCCGCTTTGGGCGCGGCGGCCGCCCTGCCGTTATTCGCCGAGCGGCGGCTCCGGATCGTTTCCGGAGCAGCGGCGGTCGTATTGCTGCTCTTGATTCCGGCCGCCACGTCGATCGTCGCCGTGCAGCCCGCGCCGTCCAAGGCCCTGGGCATGTTCCTGGCGAACACGCCCGACGTGAAGCTGGAGAGCACCAAGTGGGACCCGGTGGCGCGCATCGACGTCGTCAGTTCTCCCGCCTTCGCCAACATGTACCGCTATCACGAGGCGGCGGTGCGGAAAATCTTCACCATCGACGGCGACGCCTTCACTTTCGTCTACAGTTTCGACCGTCCCTTTCCGGAGATCGAACTGATCGGCAAAACGCTCTATGGATCGGCCTATTTTCTTAAAGACAAGCCGAAGGTGGCGATCATCGGCCTGGGCGGCGGCACCGACATCATCACCGCGCTCCATTTCCAGGCGCGCGAAATCACCGGCGTCGAGATCAACCAGGCGATGATCGACGCGGCGATGGATACCTTCGACACCTACCCGATCAATCCCTACCGCGATCCGTCGGTGACGATCCTCCACGAGGAGGGCCGCTCCTTCCTGCGGCGCACCGAGGAGAAATACGACATCATCCAGATGTCGGGCGTAGACACCTGGTCGGCGATGGCGACCGGCGCTTACGTGCTCTCGGAAAACTACCTCTACACGAAGGAAGCCTTCGGCGAGTATTACGACCATCTCGCCCCGGACGGCCTGCTGTGCATGATCCGCTGGATCTTCGACCCGCCACGCGAAATGTTGCGGCTGGCGACGGTGCAGTCGGCCGTGCTCAAAGGGCGCGGCGTCAAAAGCCCCTGGCACCACATGGTGGTCATCAAGCAGGGGCTCCTGGCCTCCGTCGTGACGAAGATGACGCCCTTCACCCGCCGTGAAATCGCCGGCCTCAAACGCTCCCTCTCCAACAAGCCCGAATTGGAGCTGCTCTATGCGCCGGGCGAGGAGGGGCAGACGATGTTCCACCGCTATTTCGAGGCGATGAAGAAAGGCAAGGAAGCCGAATTCATCGCCCAGTACCCGTACAAGATCGACGTGGTGGACGACGACCGGCCGTTCTTTTTCGAGTACTACAAGTGGAGCGATATGTTCGGCACGCAATTCGGCAAGGGGGGGTATCTCGCCGCCGCGCGGCCGATCGGCTACATCATCCTCCTCGCCTCGCTGATCCAGGCCGTCATTTTCGGCCTCGCCTTCATCCTCCTGCCGCTTTACAAGTTCAAGGGAGCGGGGCTGGCGACGGACGGCGCGGGCAAGATGATCATCTATTTCGCCGCGTTGGGCATGGGTTTCATGTTTATCGAAGTCGCGCTCATGCAGCGCTTCGTGCTCTTCCTCGGGCACCCGACCTTCAGCATCGCCATCACGATGTTTGCGCTGCTGGTGTTCACCGGCGTAGGTTCCGCCATCGCCGGCCGGGTGAATATGGAGCCGCGCCGCATCGTCCTGATCGCCACGATCGGCATCGCCATCACCATCCTCGCCTACATGCTCGGGCTCACGCCGCTGTTCAACGCCATGCTCGGCCTGCCGCTCTGGGCGCGGGCCGTGGCGGCGGTGATTCTGCTCGCGCCCCTGGGCATGATGATGGGCATGCCCTTCCCCACCGGTCTGGCCTACGTCCGGCGCGGCGCGGCGGCCTTCGTTCCCTGGGCCTTCGGCATCAACGGCGTGGCCTCGGTGGCGGCGTCCGTGCTGTGCATCATTCTCGCAATCCTCGCCGGCTTCACGCTCGTTTTCGTCTGCGCCGCGCTCATTTACCTGATAGGCGGGTTCGCCCTCTACCGCCTGACCTTGAAGGACCGGCAGGGCGGAGTTTAGCGGAGGTTGAGCGTGAGCCGCGTGCGGCCGATCGCCGTCGGGGCGCTGTATCTGCTGGGCCTCGCCTTCTGCTTCGACTGGCGGCCGCACGAGGCGCTGTTCGTCTTCTACCCCCGCCCGCTCCTGGTGTTCGCCGCCGCGCTGGCGCTCTACATAATGTTCGAACCACGAGCGCTGGCGATCTGGGAGCGGCTCGTTTCCCTGCCGGCGAAATACTGGATCGCCGCGTCATCGCTTGCGGCCTTCGCCGGAAGCCTTTATCTCGCCTACGGCCCGCTGGAAAAGCTGCCCCACGTTCCCGACGACATCTGCTATCTCTGGCAGGCGCGCAGCTTCGCGATGGGCCGGCTCTCCGTTGGCAGCCACGACCTGCCCGAGTTCTTCCATCTGCTGTTCATGATCAACGACGGGCAGTGGTACAGCCTCTTCCAGCCCGGCTGGCCGGCGCTGCTGATGCTCGCCGTGTGGCCGTCTCTGGAGTTTTTCGTCAATCCGCTGCTCTCGGCCGTCGCCGTGGCGCTGGTCTATCCGATCGGCCGGCGGGCCCTGGACGAGCGTTCGGCGAAACTCGGCATGGCGATGCTCGCCATTTCACCGATGCACCTGGCGATCGGCGCGACGCTTCTGGCTCATTCGCTGGCGCTGGCGCTCACCGAACTCGCCGTGCTGGCCACGCTGAGACTATGCGACGAAGGCAAAACGCGCGACGCCCTCCTGCTCGGCGCGGCCTTGGGATGGCTGTTTACGACGCGCGCCTTGAACGCCGTGGCGACGGTCGCCGTCGTCGCGATTCCGCTTATCTATTATCTTCTCAAAGGCCGCATCCGTATCGGACGCCTGCTCGCCGGCGTTCCCGTAGCGGCAGTGTTTCTCGTGCTGCAGCTTGCCTACAACGACGCGCTCACCGGCGCGCCGCTCTATTGGCCGCAAGACCGCTACTTCGACATCACCGAGCCGAAAAAAGGCTGCCACCAACTGGGTTTCGGCAAGGACGTCGGCTGCCCGAACGTGCATCATGAGGAATCGTTTCCCGACGGTTTCGGCCCGAAAGACGCCATCCGCGTCACGCACACGCGGCTGGGGACGTTTCTCATCACGCTGTTCGGCTGGAACGCGATCTTCTTTTTCATCGGCGCGCCCTTTCTGGGCAGGCGTTACGGCTGGCGCAAGCTTTTCCTGCTGACCGTGTTCCTCTCGCTGCTGATCGCCTACTTTTTCTTCTATTTCCACGGGCTCTGGGGCCGTTACTACTACGAGTCCTGCTTCGCGATTTTCCTCCTGGTCGCGGCGGGAATCTTCGCCGCACGGGAATGGCTGGCGGGCGTCGCCGCCAAGGACGCGACGTTGCCGCCCGTTGTCGTGCGGCTGATGCGCGGCTTCATTCCCGCCGCCGCCTTGGCTTACTTCGCGTTCAACGTCTTCATCTTCTTCCCGGTGACCGTGGAGACGATGGGCAAGTTTTTCTTCGGCGTCGATCGCCGCGTCGAACGAATGACCGAGGGCTTCCCGGAGAAAAGCGTCGTCTTCATGGAAGACTGGTATACGGCGGGCTTCATTTTCCTGCGGCCGGGCCTGCCGGATACGCGGCTGTTCGTCCACGACGCGGGAAAAATGAACCGCCAGATGATGCAATATTATCCCGATTGGCATTTCTTCGCTTACAATCCCAAGGAAGACCGGATGCAGAAGGTCGAACCGACGAGCGACCCTTCGCCGGTGTTCGTGGAGGCGGAATACAAAGTGCCGATCGGCGATTCCTCCGGACGTTACGCGCATGCGGAAGATTACAAAACCGCCGCCGGCGCTCCGGCCTCCTCGAAGCTGGTGTTGAGCTACGAAGCGCAAGGCAAGGGCGAGTGGGTGGCCTTCCGACAATTCATCTTCAAATCGGGCAATTACGCGCTCTCCGCTCAGGCGCCGACCGGACCCGACCAGGGCGTCATGAAGCTGACCGTGGACGGCGTCGTTTGCGCCGAGGCCGTCGATCTTTACAGCCCCGAACTTGACCTGAAGCCGCTGCCGCTTAAGCGTTGCGCGGCGCTCGACCTTTTGCGCGGCCAGCACCGCATCGAGCTTGTCGCCGTCGGCCGGAACTCCGCCTCGACCGGCTGGCGGCTCGGGCTCGACTGGCTGCAATTCGATCTCGTCGATCTGGCGGCCGTTCGATGATGCTGGACCTGCTCAAACCGTTCGAGGCCTTCTTTCACGCCAATCTCCCGCCGGGACCGCTGCGGCAGATGCTCTTCGAACTGTTCCGCGTCATGCACCTTTATCTGTACGAATACCCCGACTACCTGCTCTTCGGCCTTGCCGTCATTCCGCCGTATTTCCTCGCGCCGCGCCGCTATCGCCCCGCCTATCTGCTCGCGGCGAGCGCGATCTTCCTCGGTCTGCTGTACGGCTGGGCCTTCGCGGCGGGGATGACCCTCTTTCCGCTTTTCATCCACTGGCTGACCGGCCGCCTCGCCCCTCGCGCGCAAACCGACGCCGCTTTTCGCCGCCGCGCCTCGTTCGGGCTGTGGGGGCTCGTGTTGTCGGTTTATGGCTTGCTGCTCGCCCGCGAAAGCGCCGAGTGGGCGCCCGTGATTCCGTTGTTCGGCCGAACGCTCGCCATCCCCTTGCTGCACATCTGCGGCGTGGCGTTCATGTTGCCGAAGCTGCTGCATTACATAAGCGACCGGCTCTCGGGCAAAATCGGGACTGCTTCGGCGCGCGACGTGCTCTTGTTCCTGCTCTTCTTCCCCACGTTGCGTCTCGGGCCGATCGAGCGCTTTCAGAATTTCTCGCGCGACCTGCGGCATGCCGAGCAGGCGGGCATTTCCGCCTTCGACGTCGGCTACGGCCTGTACCGCATTCTCTTAGGCGTGCTGAAGACCGTCATTTACGCGGCGTTCCTCTATCCCGACCGCGCCGCCCAAACGCCGTTCATCAACGACCTGCCGGCCTGGACGCTGTACTGGCACCTGCTGGCCGGCGTTCTGGAGGTGTATTGCCACTTCGGCGGCTACACCGACATCGCCATCGGCTTCTCGCGGCTGGTCGGCTTTCGGATGATGGAAAATTTCTATCTGCCGTTCTTCAGCGAGAACATCGGCGAATGGTGGCGGCGCTGGCACATCTCCCTGTCCTTCTGGCTGCGGGACTACGTCTACCGCCCGCTCGGGGGCAATCGCAAAAACGGCTTCATCAACGGCTTGATCACCTTCGTCATCTGCGGCGCCTGGCACTACCTGGCGTGGAACTACATCATCTGGGGAGCGGCGCAGGGCGTGGGCATCGCCGGCTGGATGGTCTGGCGGCGCTTCTGGCGGCGGGTGGGCGAGAAGGCCGGCTACCACGACGGCCTCAAACCGCTCGTCGGCTGGATGCACGCCCATCCGCGCACGGCGCACGGCTTGGCTATTCTCGTCACTTTGCATTATTTCTGTTTGACGGGGATTTTCTTCATCCTCGACGTCGATAACGCCTGGCTGCTATTTCGGCGGGTGGTGACGCTGGGATATTTCCGGCTCTGACCAAAGGGATATGTATTTCGGCTTATCTACTCCTAACTGCCGATCCTTCGGTTCCTTTAATAAGCTTCCAGTGGCGTTCCTCTGTTTCCCCAGTCGTGACATTGGTAAAAACGGTTTCGTCGATTATTATTGTTCTCGTTGCTTTGTCTATTGAACCGTTTCCAGTATAATCGTGGACGTATGGGTATCCCATATACAATTGCCATTCATCCGTAGCGTCCGTCTCGGCAACCAAAAAATACGAAAGCAGACCACGAGCAAAAGATATGCAAGCTGAATATTCTTCTATTTCCCAAACTTGCGCATGGCAGTGATCTTTGGAATACATGGTGGCGATGTAGTCCTTACCGGCTTCACTTTCCGGCCCTTCCTCTACGGTCCAAGCTCCATCAATCCAGCTAAAACGTTCCAATGGATTTTCTGCCTCTTGATCCTCTGTGTCGGAAATCTCTGCTTCCTCCTCTTCCAACTGATCTTCGCCTTCCTGCTCTATATCTCCGTCGGAAATGTCCTTTTCCCCGCTACAGGAGAAAAACAGCGGCAACAGTATTATTGACATGAAAATCAGCATTCGCATGGCAATTCTCCTTTTGCTAATTGAATGTCGGCAGCAGCGGAGCAGATAAACTCTGCCTCATTACATGGACTGAGAGCGTATAAGGGCTATTTGCCGCCGTGCTGGCATCCGTACTTACTCGTATGCGATATATCTGACTGCGCGTCGCCGTAAAAACCATGAACGGATTACCTGAACTGCTATAGCCGGAACCATCTACATAGACTCTCCAGCCATCGCTGCTCGCTTTCAGGATGGGGATGGACGCACTTGGGTCGGGGTAATACCCGTTTCCACCTGTGGATTCTTGGATAGAGTGAAGCTCTATTCTCGGGTCCGGCCAGTTGCCCGAGGTTCCCTGCCTCAAACCCACCACGGAAACGGCGACTCGGCGCCCTTCCGGAATATAAACGTGATACCAATCCACATCAGTCGCACTAGTGAAGTTTTCCGCGGCTCGATAGATATAATTACGCGTGTTATCGTTAAACATGACGTCCCACAAACAACTGCTGGCCTTGGGGTTCGCTGAATCTGTGCAAATAACTATTGGATTGGCTTCCGTAGGGTCGCCATCGAAAACCACTCCTCCGGTCGTCGTGGTGCTGACCTGAATCCTGTAACGACCGTTGACGCCACTGTAGCCGGCACGGTGTTTGACCTCGACAAAATACCAGCCTGCCGTATTTCTCGGAACGTGCATTCGGAACACATCCTCGTCCGCAGCCGTCTCCAATTCGCCTTCGGTCCATGCACTACTGTTCGGACCATTCAGCGATAGTGGATGTGAATCTTGCGAATACTCCGGATAGTCGTCACCGACCATTTTGAAGCTGATATAATAACGTTCCCCTCGATAATAGTACTCACGAAGGCGAACAAAATAGTAGTTCATGCTCGTATTTGTCCATGTGATACATGAATCCAAACTGCCTTGAGTACAATCATCGTTATAAGCTATCGTATTCGAGGCGTCATCCAGAACCCAAAGTTGTGTATCCATCGCGGCAGAGCCATAACGATTAGCACGGATTTCGTAAGTTTCCCCATATGCAGCGAAGAATGACAGGTGATCGTGATCGGCACAATTCCCTGTAGAGCATGGGAGGGGCTTCGTGGAAAGGAGGCCGTTTGCTTCCGAACTGCCATTGTAGTGAACGTCTGTCGTCGGATCGGGAGTCCAATATAGGGTATTCAACGCCCCGGAAAGCGCGTAGGCGTTCTGCTTCTCCAGCATTGGACCAGCCCAGTAGCGGTCCGTCACATCGTCATACCATTCACAACCGTTAGCCGGACACGCTTCACTCGTTCGATGGTAAAAATTCTTATCCACTTCGAAGCGCAAATCGTATTTGCCGCGCTCCGACAACTGATTACCAAAGGTCGCGCGATAAGTGACTTGAGAGGGAGTGGAAGCAAGGGGGCAGGGCTGATTCCCATTGTAACAGCTCGTGCCGATGCTACGATCATAGCAGGCGCATGTGCTATTGTTAGACCAGGAAAAAGTGTTCGGGACCGCGAAGCCCGATGTGTATGGGAAAGTCGTATTGCAGCGATTGGTATCACCAGCGGATCTTAGGTTATCATCACCGAAACTCAGAGAAATCGCATCCGCCCAACTCAACTCCCATGCAATGTCCATTATCGTTCGAGCTACCGCTTTTATATGGTCTGTAATGTTGCTGGCTGGATTCCAGATGGTGTCATCCATATGGCCATTTACGTTCTCGGGGTATTTCGCTAGGAAGTAACTCTCTGCATTGGTGATCCCCTCGCCTCGAACATCTCCATACCAGGAATAGCTTGCTGGTCGAGGATGCTGGCATCCTGGACCTTCGCCATTTCCTTCATTTGTCTGGGTGTTTGTAAGCGCGTCTATACAGTGGCTCCATTCATGAAATATTGAACCATGATGGGGTCTCGTGGGTAGACCAGTCGGACCCATCACTAGATCAACATTGATGTTTCGACCTCCTCCTGAATCACCAACTCCAACGCCCGTACGATAAATATATTGCTTATTATTCTGACCGGCATCCTTATATTGTAAAGTTCCAACGTATGGCGAGATAGCGTCATGCATCCAGTTCAGGTAAAAAAATACTTGTTGATTAGCGATGTAGCGCTCGCGATGGTCGGAAACATCGTCATAAGGGGAGTTGGTATTAAACAAGTACTGCTTGTTCGGAATGCTCGTAGCATTCCACCATCCAAGAGTCGAGTAGCCGGGATCGAAATTCCCAGGGTCCTCGTCATTATCCGTAAATGTTCTAAAGCCCGAGGAGCGGCTGGGCACGTTCCGGCTTGATGGACGGACATAGCAACTCGTACAATTATAGGTGAATTCCCCGTTGGAATTGGTGCTTGCGGCAATGCCATTTGAGTTTTGAGTTGTAGTGATCCCGGCATATTTAACTGGAACAATGCGGCCTTGAGGCGTGGTTTGGTAAGGCATCTCGAAAATATCAAGCTTGATGGAGTTACGCTGATCATGAACATCGGTATGTTGAACCACTTCGAAAGTGGCTGCATCCACAAGGCAGCGGCGCGTCATACTGGGTCGAGCGTCTCCGCTCTCCAAGGATTGGGGATAATCGTGGAAGTAAACTTCCACACCGTAAACGGCATGGCAATAATCGTTCTCGCAGTGATAAAAGGTTTCCGGCGAGTCGGAAATCACTACGTCACT
Source organism: Myxococcales bacterium (assembly GCA_003598065.1). Classification (GTDB taxonomy): domain Bacteria; phylum Myxococcota_A; class SURF-8; order SURF-8; family SURF-8; genus SURF-8. Next base: position 11,288 of record QZKR01000007.1, read on the forward strand.
GTATTGTTCCCCGTCTATCGGAATGGCCAGACATACATCGTGAACTCTGGGGCGGTTTTGGTCGTCAGGCCAAATTGGCGAATCGAAAACAGCAACGAAAGAACGCAAGCCAAAAGCTTTCACCTCATTCAACCACCAAGTATGAGCCGCCGAATTGAAATAGTAGACGAGCCTTACTTTCAAACTATCGATAATTATCCCCTGGTAGGTGCCTTGCAACGCAATTTCGTAACGGCCGCGATCTGTCAGATTTCCTTCATTCAGGAAGAAGCTTATCTCATTATTGCCATTTGTCAAATAGCTCAGAATGGCCAGTCCGGCTTGAGTTGCCCAGAAGCGCTCTCCAAGTTCTCTTTCATCGCTTCCCCCGAACAAAATGGGAGAAGGCAGGGCAAATCCAACTAGCAACTCGTTTCCATCGGGATTTGATCGAGCTTCGGCAAAACCAGCATTAAGGTCAATGAGATCTCTTAATTTCTCTGGTCTGAATGTTTCTGGCGCAGTTGGGCTAATCTTGAGTCGGCTCGAAACAAGCTCATCATAGCTCGATCTACTCTGGGTCCGTTCGATCCAATCAATATACTCTTTAATTAACTCGATCGAGTTTTCAGTAATTTCTGGAACATCCTTAAGGTTCAACTCAGGGACATCATGCAGCGGTATAGACGATTTTAGGCTCTGAAGCTCCAAAACATCTTCCTGACTCAAGCCGACATCCAAATTCCCAGGAGTAAAAATAGTTTGCACGTCCTCTGGGAAAAACGATAATCCCTTTCCGCTGTCAAGGTAGAAATCACTTTCAGCCGCATTTACTAGCGCTATACCAACTATATTGACATGGATACTTAATGCCACGATAAGCACATAACGAAAAATTTGAGAGCGAGTTCTTTTTATGATCGCCTCCATATATTTTCATGATGCCATCATATCTGGTTAAAATCTATTGTCAATATAAAAAATGATTTTTTGCGAAATTCCGTCCCGCCTGCAAAGAATCCTTGACTCTTTTCGGCGTTTTGCGTAGCGTTAACGCCGTTTTAATGGCGCTCGGCCTATGGGTGGAGTCGGGCGAACGTACTCTGACAATCGCAGTAAGGAGATGTTCAATGCGTGTCGTTCTGTTCTTTGATGGGAAGAATTTCTATTCCGGCCTCAAGGACCAAGCCCCCAACACGATCATCGATTTCAACAAAATGGCGAAATGGCTCGTGCAGCGGGTGGAAGGGACCCACCTGTGGGGAGCGTACTACTACACCGGCATCGAGCCGGGGGTGACGCGTAGCGAAGGCCAGAACAAGCTCGCCGGCTTCCTCGACATGCTGGAGCTGCAGCCGGGCTTCTTCGTCAAGCGATTCCCACGCAAGCAACACGTACTCCTGTGCGGCAACTGCGGGGCGGAAAACCGCCTCAACATCGAAAAAGAGATCGATACGACGATGGTCGCCGACATGCTTCGGCTGGCGGCGGTTGACGCGTTCGATACGCTGGTGCTGCTTTCCGGCGACCAGGACCTTACTCCCGCCGTGGACGGCGTCCGCGCCCTGGGCAAACAGGCCTACGTCGCCACCTGGGGCAGGGCGGGCTTGTCTACTCGCCTGCGCCGGACGGCTTTCGACCACATCGACCTTCTGGAAGGCATCCCTTCCTTCACCCGCGAACCGCTGCCCAACGGCGTCGATTCGGCCTATCCCCCGCGACCCGGCGGCTACGACGACATGGATGACGACTATGAGGACGACAACCCCGAGCTGGCTTCGGGACCGCAGGCCGAGGAGATCATGCTGGAAGAGCTGTCGAAAGCCCAGCAGGCGTTCGGCAACGGCTACGTCGGCATGAACTATTTCATCAAACGCTGGCAATCTGATAGAATGCACCGGGATCCGGAAGTCCGACGGCTGCTGATGGAAAAACTGATCGCCGACGAGCGGGTCATTCTCTACGAGGCTCCGGACGGCAACAAAGCCATTCGTCTCGCCTGAGCAAAAGGCCGCTCGCTTCCAGGTCCGCAAACCGACGGTTTTCGCGCGTCGGGAGCGTCCGTGTGCGCACGGCGGAGTGTGGTTGTGTCGTTTGACGTAGCTTGAAGCGAAGCGGGGGATGGATGGAAGATCCCAATAAGCTGAGCGTGGAGGGCGAGCAGAACAAGGGCAGCCGCTCGCGCATCGCCAACTATCAGAAAATCCTCGCGAACAATCCGCGCTCGTTCATTTTCGCGCAGCTCGCCGAGGAATACATCAAACTCAACGAAACCGACAAGGCCATCCAGATCTGCCAGCAAGGCCTTGCTTTCAATCCCGATTTTTCCGACGGTCTCTATGTTTTGGGCGTCGCCCATTACAAACTCGGCAAGAAAGACAACGGACGGCGCATTTTCCTCCGCATCCTCGCCTCGCAACCGGAACATTACCTCGCTCGCGAGGCGTTGCGCCGCATGGGTCTCGACGACCAGGCCATCGCCGCCGCCATCGCCGAGGGGACGGAAATCGGCGATCTGATGAGCCAAGGGGAAACCACCGGGGAAGCCATCGAGCCGGTTCTGGAGGAACAGACGCCCGAGCCCGTAGCCGTGCGAACAACGGAGCCGGCCAGGCAAACGGGAGTTCACGCACGGGAGATGTCGTCCCGGCGAGCCATTCCCACGGCGGCGGGCGACGTGCGTTCGGCGCACAAAACCGACGCGTCAGCGAACGCAGAAGACGAAGACGATGCCGAGGAATACGAGCGGCCGGCATGGCTGATTCCGGTAATCGCCGCCGCCGCCGTCGCCTTGCTGGTGGCGGGTTATTTCGGCTACGTCAAATGGCAAAGCAATAAAAACGAACAGGAAATCAGCGCCCTTTACGCAGCGTCCGATACGCTCATCAGCCGAGATACGCACGAAGCCCTTCGCAACGCCGCTTCCAAGCTCGAAATCGGCATCGCCTCCTTTCCCAAGGCGCTGAGCCTGCGGGCGCTGGCCGTCCAGGCTTACGCCAAACTGCTCCTGGATTTCACGCCCGACGACATGCAGGCCAAAGCGCAGATTGAAAACCATTTCACCGTTTTCCCGACCTCGACGGGAATCGCCGACAGCGACATGCTGACGGCCCAGGCCTACCGCGCCTTCTATTTGGGCAAGCAGGGCGACGTGCGCTTCCTGATCGACACCGCCGGGGAAAAAGGCCTGCTTACGCCGGCCGCGACGTGCCTGGACGGCGAACTGCACGCGTTCGATCGCCGCTTCGAGGAAGCGATCAGGCTTTACGACGAAGCGCTCGCCGACGACGCCGAGCAGTGGCGGGCGATGTACAAGAAAGGCGAAGCGCAGGCGGCGCTCAAGGACTACGCGGCGGCCAAGATCACGCTCGACCTGCTTTTGGAAAAAGAACCCGATCACCTGCGCGGACGGCTGCTTCTGGCCAAGGCGCTCTGGGCCAGCGGAGCCAATGCGGCCGAACTCAAAACCGTTCTCGATCCCGTCCTCAAGCTGGAGCGGGCTTCCGTTCCCTCCCTGCCGCGCGGGCGGCTGTTGTTTCTGCTCGCCGCCCTCAAGAGGATGGAAGGCGCGAATGCCGAGGCAATCCAGCTGGCGACGGAATCGATCGGTCTGAAGCCGAGCGCCGAAGCGCATTTCATGCTCGCCGAGCTTCAAGCCGGACAGAATCTTTACGACGCCGCCAAGAAAAACGCCCTCGCCGCTCTGACCCAGAATCCCGACGAGCGGCGTTACAACGCTTTTCTGGGCCGGATGTATTTTCTGGAGGACAAAAAAACCGAAGCGCTCAAGCAGATGGAACTGGCGATCGACGACAGCACCAACGAACTGGACCTGCTCGTCACGGCCGGCGACGCGGCGGCGGCATTGCGGTATTACGACAAGGCGGTGGAATATTACGAGCGGGCGTCGTTCGTGAATTTCGAAAACCTCGATCTGAAAAAGAAGCTCATCCTCGTCTACATCGAGAAACAGGACCTGAAAGACGCGCGGCGGCGCATCGACAAGCTGCTCGCCGACAATCCCCAGGATCCTCTCACGTATTTTCTCAACGGGAAATATTACCTTGCCGAGGGCAGCGCGCAAAAAGCGGAAAAGGAATTCCTGAAAGGGCTGGAATTCGACCCCAATCACCGCGACCTGCTCTTCGAGATGGCGTCCCTGCTCTTCTCGCGCGGCGATATCGCCAGCGGCGTGGCGATCGCGCGCAAACTGGAAAGATTGCGCCCCGACGACCCGGAAGTGCTGTCGCGGCTCGCCGCCTACAACCTGGCCGCCGGATCGAAGCAGGAGGCGCGGAGGCTTTATACGAAGCTGACCCGGCTTCAGCCTCAACTCGCCGCGCCCCGGCTCTATCTCGCTCTCCTCGACTGGATGGACGGAAAGAAGGCCGAAGCGAAGAACGCGGTGGAAAAGGAACTGGCGGCTTCGCCGGGTCTCGGCGTGGCGCAGATTGTCCGAGGCGCATTTTACCTGGACGAGGGAGACCCCAAGAAGGCCGAGACCCACCTCCAGGAGGGCATCAAGTTAGACAGCAAGAACCCGGAAGGGCATTACTGGCTCGGCTTGGTGAAGCTGCACACCGACGATCCCACCTGGGCGAAAAACGAGTTCGAGGTCGCGCTCGAATGCCAACCGGTGTATCCGAGGGCGGAATACGAGATCGCGATGATTCACTTCCGCGACGGAACCTTCGGCGCGGCGAAGCAGGTTTTCGTGAAAGCGTATGAAACCTTCAAGCTCTTTCCCGAAACGACGGAGTATCAGGTAAAGATCCTCCTGCGCCTGGGCGAGATCGAGATCATGCAAAATCGCGTGCCGCAGGGGCTGGCGCTCGCGCGCAAGGCGTCGTCCTTGGATCCGAACGCCGGCGAACCCTACTACATCATGGCCCGCGAAGGCGACAAATTCAGCAATCCGAAAAAGGCGCTCGAACTGCTGGACAAAGCGCTGACGCTGGATCCCGCCCTAAATGCGGTGTATTACGAGCGCGGCCTGATCTACATGGCGCAAGACAAATCCGACCAGGCGATCGCCGCTTTTAAAGAATATCTGCGTCTCGCCCCCAAAGGCCCCTATTCCTCCGACGTTCAAAAACAGCTCGAACTGCTCGGCGTGCGCGGAGAAGATTAGCCGTCATTCGCCCCATCAAGCGGAAACGCCGCCCGGGCATCCCCCAATGCGGATGACGCCGGGCGGCGTATGAAAATCGGCTTTCGGACCGCGCTACAGGATCCGCGCGCCGCGCGGCGTGTAGTGCGTGTGCAGAAGCTTGTGGCTCGTGTGGCCGCAGGGGCCTTCCGTCAGAAACTCGCGATACAGCGCCTGCACCACCGGATTCAAGTGCGACTTGCGGATCGGCATGCCCTCGTCCTCGGCGTAGATCGCTTTGGCGCGGGCGGTGCGGATGTCGATGTCCGTCGGGATGGGCTGGCCGCCGCCGCCGAGACAGCCGCCGGGGCAGGCCATGATCTCGATGAAGTGATAGCCCGAAAGCTCGCCCGAGCGCAGGCCGTCCAGCATCTTGCGGGCGTTGGCGAGGCCATGCGCTATCATCACCTTGAGCGTCGCGCCTTCCAGGAATTTCCAGTCTTTCACGGCCTTCTTGATCGGCAATTCGGCCACGCGCAGGCCTTCCATGCCGCGCACCGGCTCGACACGCAATTTTTCGAACGGCACTTCCTCGCCGGTGACGATCTCGTAGGCCGTGCGGATCGCCGCTTCCATGACGCCGCCGGTCGCGCCGAAAATCAGGCCCGCGCCCGAACCGAGGCCGAGCGGATCGTCGAACTCCGAGGGCGGCAGCTTCGGCAGGTCGAGGCCGGCCTGCTTGATCATCCGCGCCAGTTCGCGGGTCGTGACCACGTAATCGACGTCCTTGTAGCCCGACGCGCCCATCTCCGGCCGCTCGCACTCGAACTTCTTCGCCGTGCAGGGCATCAGCGAGACGGTGACGATCTTGGACGGATGAACGCCGGCCCGCTGGGCGTAATAGGTTTTGATGAGCGCGCCGAACATCTGTTGCGGGCTCTTGCAGCTGGAGAGGTGCTCCAGCTTGTCGGGCGCGACGTGCTCCATGAACTTGATCCAGCCCGGCGAGCAGGACGTAATCTGCGGCAAGGCTGCCGGCTTCTTATCGACCAGCGCGCTCTTCAGGCGCAACAAGAGTTCGGCGCCTTCCTCCATGATGGTCAGGTCGGCGGTGAAGTTGGTGTCGAAGACCTTGTCGAAGCCCATCCGCTTGAGGGCGGTGTTCATCTGTTTGGTCAGGCTGTGGCCCGGCGCGAAGCCGAATTCCTCGGCGATCGCCGCGCGCGGGGCGGGAGCCGTCTGGATGACGACGTGCTTGTCGGGATCGTCGATCGCCTTCCAGATCTCATCGGTGTAGTCGTGCTCGGTGAGCGCGCCGACCGGGCAGCGATTGACGCACTGGCCGCAGGCGACGCAGAGCGTGTCGAGCATCGGCATGTCGAGGAAAGTCGCGAGGCGGACGCCGTCGCCGCGTCCGTGCTTGGCGAAGACGCCGATTTCCTGGATATCGCGGCAGGTGCGCACGCAGCGGAAGCAGCCGACGCATTTGTCCATGTCGCGCCAGATTGGACCTTCGTCGATTCTCACCTGCCGCGCGCCGTTTTCGCGCCCGTAGGGGAAGCGGTAGGAGCCGTACTCGGCGGCGAGGCTCTGCAGTTCGCAATTGCCGTTGCGCAGGCAGGTGTAGCAATCGCCCTTGTGCTCGCTGATCAGCAGGTTGACGATGTCCCGCCGGGCGCGGCGGATCTCGGGCGAGGTCGTGCGCACGGTCAGCGACTGGGTGATCGGGTAGCTGCACGCCGCCTGCAGGCCGCGCTGCCCCTGGATCTCCACCAGGCACAGCCGGCAGCTGCCGGAGACGCACAGGTCTTTGTGATAGCAAAGAGTCGGGATGCGGATGCCCGCTTCCCGGGCGGCGGCGAGGATGCTCGTCCCCAGCTTGACCTTGAAGGACTGGTCGTCGATCGTGACGGGGATCATCCCGCCGATGGCGTCCGTGTTCAGTTGCTCTGGCGACATGTCGTACCTCCTCCTATTCCGCCTGGCGGCCGAACACTTCGTCGCCGAAGTGGTTGACGATGGACATAAAGGCGTTGGAAGCCGTCTGACCGAGACCGCATTTGGAGGCGATCTTCATCGTCTGGCTCAAACCCTTCAACTCGTTCAAATGGGCCATGCTGCACTCGCCGCGCTGGAGCATCCTCACGCCCTCCAAAAGCTTGGCGCAGCCTATGCGGCAGGGTACGCACTGGCCGCAGGACTCCTCGGCGAAGAACCCCATGAAGTTCTCGGCTACGTGCAGCATGTCGCGCTTGGGACCGAAGACGATGATCGAACCGCCGGGGGCCGCGTCCTCGAACGCGATCTGGCGCGCGAACTGGGAAGCGGGGACGCAGACGCCGCTCGCGCCGCCCACCTGCACCGCCTTGGCGTTCTCGCCCCCGACGGCGCGCAGCAGCTCGGCCACCGTAATGCCCATCGGAAACTCGTAGACGCCGGGCGTGGCGCAGTCGCCGGAGACGGAGAAGAGCTTCGTGCCGGTCGATTTCTCGGTGCCCTGCTTCTTGAACCAGTCGGCGCCCTTGTCGAGGATCATCGCGCAGGCGACGAAGGTCTCGACGTTGTTGACCGAGGTCGGGCAGCCGTCGAGGCCCGTGTTCACCGGGAAGGGGGGACGGTTGCGCGGCTCGCCGCGCTTGCCCTCCAGGGATTCGATCAGCGCCGTCTCCTCGCCGCAGACGTAAGCGCCCGCGCCCATGCGGATTTCGATGTCGAATTCGAAACCCGCTTTGCCGAGCACGCCCTTGCCCAAGAGGCCGGCTTTGCGGCGCTTGGCCAGCACATCCTCCAGCCGCTCGCGCAGAAAGGCGTATTCGCCGCGCAGGTAGACGATGCCTTTCGTAGCCCCGATGGCGTAGCCGGCGATCGTCATGCCCTCGAACATCGGGTCGGTGAAATCCAGAAGCAGCAGGCGGTCCTTGAAGGTCCCGGGTTCGCCTTCGTCGGCGTTGCAGACGACGAATTTCTGCTCGCCCTTGGCCGCCGCCGCAAGCTGCCACTTGGTCGCCGTCGGGAAGCCCGCGCCGCCCCGCCCGCGCAGACCGGACTGGCGCACGGCGTTGATGACGTCTACGCGCGGCTTGGCCAAAGCGACCCGCAACCCCGCGTTCGGCGCGGACGCGCCGGACAGAAGCGGCCCACCTTCCCGCAGGTTGGGCTCGAAATCGTAGAGCCCCGGTTTGTAGGCTCCGAAATGGCTGCGGCACTCGCTGACGATCTCCGCCACCTTCTCCGGCGTCACCTTCACGTACATCCGGTCGTTAACCAGCATCGCCGGGCCCTGGTCGCACATGCCGAGGCAATTGGCGTATTCCAGCGCGAACGCGCCGTCCGGGGTGGCCTGGCCGAATTTCACGCCCAGTTCGTTCTCCAGCTGCCTTGCGATGCGCTGCTTGTTCTTCATGTCGCAGGAGATCGTCTGGCAGAGGCGGATCGTGTATCGCGCGCTCTTCTCCGTGCGGAAGAAGCTGTAGAACGACACCGTGTCGTAGACTTCCACCGGCCGGATGTCCAATACTTCGGCGGCCGTCTGCATCGCCGGGCCGGAAATGTAGCCGTACTTCGCTTGAAGCGTTTGAAGCAGAGGCATCAGGCTCGCGCGCTTGCGCCCGTACTTCTCCGCCACAGCTTCCACGTCGCGCCGCAGGTTGTCATTGTCGATGGTCTGCATCGTCCGCTCCTTTCAGCCCACGTACTTCTGGACGAGCGCCAGCAATTTGCGCGGCTCCAGCGGTTTTTCGGTGAACTCGTTCACCGGCGCCATTTCATCGTCGCGCCCGAACTCCATGCCGAGCACTTTGCCGATGTTGGTGAGCATGATGATGGGGGTGTTGACGCCCTGCCGGCGCAGGTCCTGGGCGAGGACGAAGCCGTCGTCCTCCATCTCCATCATGACGTCCAGCAGGATCAGATCGGGCTTGAGCGTCTGGACGGCCTTCTGCCCTTCCGAGCGGTTGTAGGCCGCAAACACCTGGTAGCCCTTGCTCTCCAGGACGATCCTCGTGGCGTCGACCAAGTCGCGGTCGTCGTCGATCATCAGGATCTTAGCCATTGTTCGACCTCCTAGGCGGGTTGAGTATGACGAAATCGCGCACCATGCCTTACGGTTTGCGTGGTTTCCTGTTATCGGCGGCGCCACGTCGCATCAGCCAGGCCGGATGGACGGACCGATGAGAGTGGTACGCATCTAGCATAGAGTGGACCAGAAAACCGTGACTTATGAAAGAACGAGTGTAATCGATAAGTTGCTCTTTCCTGGGCAAAGAAAAAGAAACGGCCGGGTGGGACAAATTGTCCCATCCGCAACCCGCTTGCAGCGCCCGGTTTGGATAAAACACTGAATTCAAGCATAATATCGGCAATTTCGAGTTATTGGTGCATTTTGTCGCAATCCTGAATCCGTCGCGCGCCTGACTGATGGAGCCTTGCAGATGGCCTTGAAACGCGCCGATGTGGAACGCCGAGCCCAGGCCGAAGCGGCGCATTTGCTCGGGCGGCAGATGCTCGAAGCGTCGTTGTGGTTCATCAAGCTGCGCTGGTTCGCCGCGGCGGGGATCGTCATCGGCGGCGCGGCGCTCAACGCCGCCGGCTTTACGCTGTCGCTCAACGGCCTGTTCGCCGTCGCCGCTTACCTGCTGGCGGCCAACCTGGCTTTTCATTACCAGGGCTTGCGTCTCGCCAAACCCGGCACGCCCACCGACCGCCGCATGGCCTTCAACCATCTGCAGGTGCTTGTCGATTGGGGCGCGGTGATCGCGCTGATCTATCTCACGGGCGGAGCAACGAGCCCCTGCATCTTTTTCTTCTTCTTTCATCTCGTCATGGCCGCCATCCTGCAACCGGCGATGAACATCTACCCCGGCGCGACCGTCGTGCTGGCCCTCTTGGCGGCGATGTTCGTCGGCGAGGCGGCGAGCGTCCTGCCGCACCAGGAACTGATGCCGGGCCTGACCCACAACATCCACCGGCAGCCGATGGTCGTCGGGGCGATTTTCGCCGCGCTCGCCACGTCCGCCTATTTCCTGGTCTACTTCTCCACCTGGGTGAGCGAACTGCTGCGCCGCCAGATGCGCCGGCTCTCGGAAACGAAGCTTTACCTCGAAGACGCCACCAACCAGATGCGCGCCATCTACGAGGTCATGCGCGTCATCGGCGTCAACTTCGAACTGGAGGACATCCTCAAGAAAGTGGTCGATCAGGCGACGACGCTTTCCGGCATCGAGGCGGCCTTCGTGCTGCTCTACGATCCCAAGGGCAAGGCCTACCAGCTCGCCGCGATGCGCGGCCTTGCCTCGGACACGCAGCCGCAAAGCTGCCAGTTTTTGAGCATGCCGCCTTTCGCCGCCGACCTCGCGCGCGGCACGACGACCTCCGTGGACGATCTGATCGCCCTGGCCGAGAACGACGAAAACGCCCCCTGCATGGACTGGCTCGTTTCGCAGGGCAAGCGGTCGCTTCTGGTGGTGCCGCTACGCGTCGGCGCAAGCCACATCGGCGTCTTCTGCCTCACCTCGCCGTATCTCGCCCACTTCGCGCCCGAGGACAGCCAGTATTTCCAGATCTTCTGCGACATGGTGGCCATCGCCATCGAGAACGCGCGCAGCAACGCGCTGCTTGTGGAGCACGACAAGACGCGGACGTGGTTCTACCAGCGCGCCGCCCACGACCTGCGAGCGCCGCTCACCGCCGTCACCAGCATGCTCAGCCTGATTCTGGAAGGCTACGTCAGCGAATGGGAGAAGGTGCGGGAGATCGTCGGCAAGGCCAACCGGCGCGCCGGGGAACTCAAGGAAATGGTCAACGACCTGCTGTTGCTCGCCGAAAACAAGCTGGAGGCGCTTAAAACGGAACTCGTGCCGGTGGACCTGCGGGTGAGTCTGGAATCGGTGGTCGAGCTGCACCGCGCCGAGGCGATGAAAAAAGACATCAAAATGTCGGCCGATCTCGGCCAGCCGGGAAAAGAATATCTCATCCGCGCCACGCGCGACGGGATCGAGCGCATCTTCAACAATCTCGTCTCCAACGCCGTCAAATACACGCCGAAGGGCGGCGAAGTGCGCGTAGCGCTCAAGGAGAACAGCGAGACGGCGCTGTGCGTCGAGGTGGCCGACACGGGCATCGGCATCCCCGACTCGGCGCGGCAGCATCTCTTCAAGGAATTTTACCGCGCCCCCAACGCCAAGGCGCTTTCCGAGGTCGGCACGGGCCTGGGGCTGTCGATCGCCAAGAAGCTCGTCGAGGATTTCTCCGGCACGCTCGCCTACGACAGCCGCGAAAACCAGGGAACGACGTTCAGGGCGACGTGGGGAAGGGCAAACTAAAAGGTCTCACTACCCCACCCGCTCTTCATCTTCAAAACGTATGACGAGCCGCGCCTTTAGCGCCTTCGCCAGCTTTTCCAGCGTGGCCACGGACATTCCCTTGTACCGTCCGCTTTCTATTCGCGCAATGGCAGGCTGCCGTGTTCCAACGGCTTCGGCCAGCTCCTCTTGCGACAGACCCCGCTCCCGCCGCAGTTCGATCAAGGAGGCGATCATCTCGAATTCCGGCCCCATCTCGGCGTAGGCTGCCGCTACTTCGGGATCCTTCAGAAGTTCGGCCTTATATTCCGCAAAAGACGGACCGACCTTGGCCGCCGGCCGGCCACGCGAACGCTTGTTTTTGGAAACGGTCATCGCGTCTTTTCCCTCTCCTTCATTTCCGAAAGCAGGCGCTGAGCCCGCGCCAGCTCCTTGAGCGGGGTTTTCTGCGTCTTCTTCCGGAACCCATTGAAAAGCACAAAGGTCCTTCCGGTCCATGCTACATAGAAAACCCTGAAGGCATTCGATCCGCTTGGCACGCGCAATTCCCAAAGCTCGCTGCCTTGGATTTTCTTGGCGTAAGGTTCCGTAAGCCGAGGGCCGAAGGTCTCCAGCAACTCGACGGTACGGACCACACGCGCCTTGTCCTTTGGCACAAGCCCTTCCATGAATTCATCGAACGGGGTTTCCCCATTAGCACGCCGGTATCGAACCACCGTCCACAACATGATTTCACCATAACATATTTGTTATTATTACACAAGCCACCCGCAACACCGCAAATTCGCCGCCCTCACCCCTCCTCTCTCGTCTTGACGCCGTATTTGCGCATCAGGGCGTGGAAGTTGGGGCGCAGCATGCCGACCAGTTCCGCCGCCTTGGTGACGTTCCAGCCCGTGCGGTTCAGGGCGTCGATGAGGAAGTCCTTCTCCACCTGGGCGTAGACCATGTCCTTCAGCTTGCGCTTCACCTCCTTGAGTTCGTCCGCCGTCTGCGGCACGGCGTCGGAGCCGAGGTCCACCGAGATCGTGCCGCCGGAAATCTCCGCCGGCAACTGCTCCACGCCCACCAGTTCCGCCTCGGCCGTGGCCACCAGCCGCTCGCAGACATTCTTGAGCTGCCGCACGTTCCCCGGCCAGCCGTAGCTGACAAGCTTGGCCATCGCCTCCGTCGTGAAGCCGCGCGTCGCCTTGTGCGCCTCCTCGGCCGCCTTCGCCAAAAAGTGCATCGCCAGCATCGGGATGTCGTCGGTCCGCTCGCGCAGAGGCGGCAAAGTCAGCGGAATGACGTTGAGCCGGTAATACAGATCCTCGCGGAACGTGCCCCCCTCCACCATGGCGTCCAGGGCCTTGTTGGTCGCCGCCACGACGCGCACGTCCACCTCGCGCGCCGTCTGCCCGCCCACCGGCTGGACGCTGCGCGATTCGAGCACGCGCAGCAGCTTGCCCTGCAACTCATAACTGATGTTGGAAACCTCGTCCAAAAAAAGCGTCCCGCCGTGGGCCAGGGAGAAATAGCCGGGCTTGCTGGCCGTCGCGCCGGTGAACGCGCCCTTGGCGTGGCCGAACAGTTCCGACTCGATCAGGGTCGGCGTCAAGGCCGAGAGATCGACGGCCACGAAGGGCCGCTCGCGGCGGGCGCTGTTTTCGTGGATCGCCTGGGCGACCAGTTCCTTGCCCGTGCCCGACTCGCCATAGACCATCACCGTGAAGTCGGTGGGGGCGATCTTGAGGATCTGGCGCTCCACGTCCTCGATCGCCTTCGATCGGCCGATGATCCGCGCCCCCTGGCGCATTTCGGAAAGCTGCCGGCGCAGGTATTCGTTTTCGGCGCGCAGCCGCCGGTCCTCCAGCGCCTTGCTCACGGCCAGCGCCAACTCCTCCGGCGTGAACGGCTTGGGCACGTAATCGAACGCGCCTTTCTTGATCGCCTCGATCGAGGTCTGAATCGTGGCGTAGCCGGTGATGATGACCACGGTCAGGTCCGGCCGCTCGCGGCGCAGGACCTCCAGCACGTCCAGGCCGCCCATGTCCGGCATCCGCAGGTCGAGCAGCACGATCTCGTAATCGCCGGCGACGGCCGCCTTCACGCCCTCCTGGCCGGACATCTGGTAGTCCACCTTGTGGCCTTCTTCTTCCAGGATGCGCTTGCAGGAGATGCACACCGGCCGTTCGTCGTCGATGACGAGAATCTTCGCGCCCGTCGTCATATCGGTCTCCTTAACAAATGATGGGCAATTGTTTTGCCCATCCTGGTTGGGTGGCATAGTTTCACGCCATCAAAGATGGCGGGAAGCTGTGCGGACGAAGGCACAGCCTCCCGACCTTCGGTCGTTGTATAGACCGGGGACAAGAGTAACCGCTGTTCGGAGACATCGGTAACAGGTTGAAGAGGACTCCGAGCCTGTT
>QZKR01000067.1 GCA_003598065.1 Myxococcales bacterium
ACGATCGCCTTGCCCCGCAACTGCCCCACGTTCTCGACAGCGCCGCGCGCCACGATGCCGTCGCCGCCGTTGCTCCAGTCGATCTGCTGATAGACGCGCGGCATCACGCGCGAGTCCTTCGACAGTTCCTCCATGAACAGCGGCAGCATGTCGAGGGTGGCCCAGCCGATATGGATGTTGCCGCTGGCGTAGGCGTCGCGCATGGCGACGGGGTCGTCGATCAGCACCAGTTCGACCTTGAATTTCTTGCCGTCGGGGGCGGTCCATTCCTTGCCCGGCTTGAAACCGTCGTTGGCGAAGATGATCGGAGCCCAGCCGGCCCAGACGTTCAGGGCGAAGCGGACGACGCCGTTCTTCATCGGTTGATAGGCGGAGACGCCTTTGACGGCGGGCAATTTGGATTCCGGAACGAAGGCGTACTCTTTGACGGTCGTAGGCGCGTTGGGATCATTGGCCTCCACGCCGGCGCTTTTCGCCTTGTCCAGATCCTGCTTCGAAATCTCGCCCTCTTGGCCTTTCGTCTCATCCTCCCCTGCCGGCATGAAGAGATCGGCGCGGTAAACGGCAAAGGCGATGAAGCCCAGGATGACGAAAACCACCACTGCCCAAAACGGTTTCTTCGGACCGCCGCCGGCATCTGTCATGGCCCTCTCCTCCTTCGCCTGGCTGACGCCAGTGCTGGGGTTTGCGATCTATAACGGTTAAATTTTCGTCGTTTCCGTGGATGTTTCGGCGGTCTCCTCGCCGAGCGATTTCGCCTGCAGGGCGATATTGGCCGTCTCGGGGGTTTTGAGTCCCATTTCCACTTCGAACTGGGTCAACAGATCCTCCCCCATGTGCTTCTCCATCTCCTTCTCGGCCTGGATGCGCTCCAGGCCTTCGTTGGACATATCGGCGGAGACGCGCACCTTGGCGCGGTTCAGGTCGATCTTCTCGTGAATCAGTTGTTCGAGTTCGCCGAAATCGGTGGTCACGTTGAAGTTGAACGCTTCGGAAAGCTTGGCGATTTCCGCCTCGGCGGCGCTCATCTTCAGATCGGCTTCATACTGGTTGATCTTTTCGCGGACCTGCGCCAGCTTTTTGCCGGCGTGCTGGATCTTCTCGACGTTGTTGGTGTAGGCCTGCTCGTGCATCTTGAGCTGTTCCCGGTTCTCGCCGAGATCCTGCCGGACCGTATTCAACTCCACCGCCAGCTGGCCGGCCACGTTGCGGTTGCCGGCGCTCAGGTAGGCCTTGATCTTCGCCGCCAACTCCGCTTCCCGCTTCTCGCCGAGGACAACCTGCCGCTGCACGCGCTCCACCAGCGATCGGTACTGCTCCAGACCTTCCCGGCCTTCCTTGATCTGCACCACGGCGTTGTCGTATTCGAGGCGCATCTGAGCGATGGGATCGCGGGACCAGAACCAGTTCACGACCTTGTTGAATTGCGCGGCAATAGCGGTCAACAGTTTGTCCATCTCGATCGCTCCTTCGCCTTGAAACGATTATTTCGCGCTGCTTCCAAGCCCCTAGCGCATCGGGCTTGGGATTTTTTTGCAGCAGAACCCCGCGTAAAATCATCGAGCGGGTATGATAGTCCAATACTCGTGGGTATTTGTCAACAACTAGGAAATATGACACGGATGTCACCCCGTTCGATTAATTCTCTTGAAAAACTCCCTATTTCCACTTAAATAAGAGATTCACTGCGCCGTGTCGCGTAAGCGGCGCGCGCGGCGACCATCGCTACGGGAAACAAGTTCAGGAGATGGATATGATGTGCAGACTCCCCCTCGCGTCGGGTTTGCTGCTCGCCCTGCTGCTCGCCTGCGCCTGCGGCGAAGGACCCAACGCCGGCGGGCTGGTGGCCTGCCAGACGACGGCGGATTGTCCCGTGGATCTGGTTTGCGTCAACGGCGAGTGCATGACCGGAGGCGACGGCGAAAACGCCGACGGCGATCTGTCGTCCGCCGACGGCGACGAGGACGAGATCATCGGCGAATGCTCCCAGGACGCCGAGTGCGACCCGGGCTACGTCTGCCAGGACCACTTCTGCATTCCGCTCTCGATCGCCGACGGCGACGCGGCGGACGGCGACGGCGCGACCGACGGCGACAAGGACGTGCCGATCGACCAGATTCCCTGCAACCGCGACGCCGACTGCGGCGACGGGGCTTTCTGCAACGGCGACGAAACCTGCGGCGAGGATCTGTTCTGCAAACCCGGCCTCTCTCCCTGCGACGACGGCGTCGAGTGCACCGTCGATGCGTGCGACGAGGAGGCCAACCGCTGTCAATCGACGCCGGACAACGCGCTCTGCGCCGACGGGAATCCCTGCAACGGCGCCGAGACCTGCGACAGCGTCGAGGACTGCCAGCCCGGC
This sequence comes from Myxococcales bacterium, assembly GCA_003598065.1. Taxonomy (GTDB): domain Bacteria; phylum Myxococcota_A; class SURF-8; order SURF-8; family SURF-8; genus SURF-8. The sequence continues at coordinate 2,363 of QZKR01000067.1, forward strand.
TCGCCCCTCGACTGCGACGACAGCCTGCCCTGCACCGACGACGCCTGCGAACCCGACCAGGGCTGCACGCACACGGAGAACCACACGAGGTGCGACGACGGCGTCGAGTGCACGACCGACGAATGCAAGATCGCCGAAAACGGCTGCGTTCACACGCCGCTGGACGACTCGTGCGACGACGGCGTGACCTGCACCACCGACCGCTGCGACGCCGTTCAGGGCTGCCGTCACTCGCCGAACAACGTCGTCTGCGACGACGGGGCGACCTGCACCGACGATTCGTGCCACGCCGTGAACGACTGCGAGCACGCGCCGCACCACGAGCAGTGCGCCGCCGAGGCCTACTGCGCGCCGGAGCGTCCCGGCGCCGATCCGGCCACGGGCTGCGCCCCCCGCCCCGAATGCCTGACCGATCCGGAATGCGACGACGGCCTGTTCTGCAACGGCGTCGAGACCTGCGTGGACAACCTCTGCCAGCCGGGAGCGGCTATCGGCTGCGCCGACGCGCTGGCCTGCACGGCGGACGGCTGCGACGAGGCGACGAAGGACTGCACGCACGCGCCCGTTGACGAAAACTGCCAGAACGACACGGCCTGCGACGGCCGCGAAATCTGCACGCTGGAGGCCGACTGTCAGCCCGGCCCGCCGCTGGACTGCAACGACCGGATCGACTGCACCGAGGACTCCTGCGACCCGGCCCAGGGCTGCCGCCATCAGCCCGTCGATTCCAACTGCAACGACAAGGTCGCCTGCACGGTCGATACCTGCAAACCGGAGACCGGCTGCTCGAACCGCCCCGACAACGCGTTCTGCGACGACCTGATTTCCTGCACCACCAACACCTGCGACGCCGTCCAGGGCTGTCTCTTCGCGCCCAGCAACGCCGCCTGCGACGACGGCTTCGCCTGCACCGCGGACACCTGCAGCACGCAGTTCGGCTGCACCTACCAGGTGAACAACGCCGCCTGCAATGACGGCGTCAACTGCACGCTCGATCTCTGCGAAGTGGGCGTGGGCTGCACCAACGCCCCCGACGACTCGCTCTGCGCGCCGCGCGTCTGCCACGCCCAGCGCGGCTGCATCGAGCCGCCCAATTGCGACGTCAGCGCCGACTGCAACGACGGCAACGTCTGCAACGGTCCGGAGACCTGCGCGGCCGGCTACTGCGAGCCGGGCCAGGCGCTCAACTGCGACGACGCCGTGCCCTGCACCGTCGATTCCTGCAGCCCCCAGAACGGCTGCCTGCACACGCCGGACCACGGCCGCTGCGACGACGCCGACGGCTGCACCGGCGATTACTGCGATCCGGCCGAAAACTGCATGCACCAGGTGATCCGCGACCAGGACCACGATTTCTACATCGACAAGACCTGCCCCGGCGGCAACGACTGCAACGACGGCGACCCCGCCGTGCATCCCGGCCTGCAGGAGGTCTGCGACGACGGCAAGGACAACGACTGCAACGACAAGACGGATCTGCAGGATCCCATCTGCGCGCCCTGCTCGGGGACCTGCCCCACGGGCATGGCCTGCTGCGGCGGGCAGTGCGTGGACATCCTTTCCAACCGCACGCACTGCGGCGGCTGCGACAATCCCTGCTCGACCGCCTGCTTCAAGGGCCAGTGCCTGCCGGCGGGCAAATGCGCCGACGCCCTGAACAACCTGATCACGGGCAACGCCCGCTACGACAGCCGCAACACCTGCGGCGCGCGCAACACCTTCACCGCCGGCGGCTGCCCGGTGAACGGCACGGGCGAAGATCACATTTACGCCATCAAGCCGATCGCCGGCACGCCGCTCCAGGTGACGATGTATCCCGGCGGCACGGAGATCGACAAGGAAACGCTCTACTTCCTCAGCGACTGCCAGAATCCCTCTTCCTGCTTCGCCTCCGAAGCTGGAAACTTGAATTACAACGAGATCACCTTGGCCGACGGCAATGGCGGCGAGATTTTCTTCGCCGTCGCCGACTTCGCCAGCGGCGACTGCGGCTACTACGACATCGTGGTCGAGTACAACCCCTCCGACAGCAGTTGCCGGCAAAATGCTCTAGCGCCGGTCCCCGGACCGGCCGCCGGGCTTCTGGCCCTGGCCGCCTGGGCGGCGATTCTGTTCGCCCTCGCCCGCCGCCGGGTGCGGTAAGGTGCGTCGTTTGAAGCTGGCCTTCGGGCCGCGGGGTTGGGGCCTCGCGGCCCTTTTCGTCGCCGCCGGGCTGTCGGCCTGCGTGGCGTCGCGCGCCTCGATGCTGCCCGCCGCCGCTACTTTTGAGGGTCCGGAAACGGCCGCCCCCTTTTCCGAGGAAGAAACGCTCTGGCGCGAGGCAAACAAAAAAATGGCCGTCCAGTCGGATAGCGACGAAGCGACCAAGGTCTCTGCGCTGCTCTGGGACGCCAAACTCGCGCTGACCGCTCACGAACTGGCCGTCGTGGCGGCCGAAACCGGCGAAGCCGGCGCGCCCGACGTGCTTCTGGAGATGGCGCTGGATCGGCGAGGCGTCGCCGCGCGGCCGGCGGCGGCGCGAAGCTTTTCCGGCCCGGCCGACGCCTTCGCGGAGGCTCCCAAACAAGCGGGCGTCGCCCTCGCGCGGCTGCGCGACCAGGGCTTCAGTCACGCCGGCATCGGCCTGGCGCGGCGGGAAGACGGCTCGTTCGCCGTCGTTCTCGTCGCCCTGCGCCGCGACGTCGTGCTGACCGCGCCCTTGCCCCGACGCGTCGGAATCGGCGAGACCGTCCGCCTCGAAGGGCGCTTCGGCGACGAAATCGGCCGGCTCCGGCTCTGGCTGCGCGCGCCGAACGGCATCATCCACAATGAACCTCTGCCGGCTCTGGCCGGCTTCTTCCATCTGCCGTTCAAGCTGCACGCGCGCGGCGGATGGACGCTCGAACTCGCCGCCGCGGAGATCGAAGGCGGCTGGCGCACCGTGTTGCGCGCCGAGATCGAGGCTGAGGCGGCCAGCGAGCCGGTCGAGCCGCGCGGGCCGATCGCCGCGACGCCCGAGAATTTCGATAAAATCATGGCCGCGCGCGTCGCGGCCCTGCGCCGGCTTTACGGACGCGCGCCGTTCTCCGGCGGCATCGAAAGCGAAACCGAACTCGCCGCCTGGGTGAAGACGGAAGCCGAGGCGCTCACCGCCTCCGTCACCGCCGTGCAGCGCGAGGTGGACGTTCGGCACGAAGCAGGATTCGCCTGCGGCTACGTGTCCACCTGGGCGCCGACGCTGGGCGGGGTTCTGGCGCAGAACATCGTGCGTCCCTCCTACCTGCGGCTGATCCTCGATTCCGACGCCGTCGCCTACCAGGCGCATGCCGTTCCCTCCGGCGGCGGCTGGCGCGCGGGCGAGATCGTCTGCCGCAAGCAGGAGGACGAGGGGCCGCTCTTGGCGAGGATCACGAGGACCGCGGACCGCGAGGACTACCGGCGTGAACTCTCCGCCAAACTCGTGGAGCTGATGCGCTTCGAACTCGTCGAGCGCGAAGAGGAAACGCTGGCGCGCTGGCTTCTGGCCGAATCCCTGGAGGCGCTGGACAAGCTGGGCGGCCTTCCTATCCTGCTCGTCCACGGCCGCGGGAAAGACGGGCCGGCTAAAGGATCGCCGGAGGCCAAGGCGGCGCGGTCGATCGCCGACGATATCTACGTGACGCTCTGGGAACTCGCCGCCGTCTATCGCCGCGAACTGCCGGAGGACGGCCCCGAGCGCGGCGCGCTGACGCTCGTGCTCTTGCAGGCGATGCTGCATCAGGACCGGCCCGAGGACTGCCTGCACGAGATTCACGCTCTCGCTTCCAAAAATCCCGAGTTGGCCGCCCTCTCCCGGGCGCGGATCACGCTCGCCTCGGGCTGGATCGCCGCTTACCTCGGCCGTTACGACGAGGCGGTGCAGTTTCTGCTCAAATCGATCAAGGAATACGAACCGCTGGGCTACGAACCGATGGTGCGCCAGCTGGCGGTGGCCGTCGTGCTTCTCTACCGGCTTTCCGGCGGCTCGCCGGAAGACATCCCCGTCGGCCGCGCAAAATCATTTGCGCCCGCCGGACGGCGGATGTAAAGTTAGTCCTCGCGTTGCCTTCAGGCCGTTCTTGAATGATCCATTCCATCAGGTGCGCATCATGAAAAAGCGGGTTGTAATATTGGCTGCAGCGCTCGCCGCGCTGGCTGTTTTCTGGCCGGCCGAAAAAACGGCGCAAAATCCCGGATTCGCATTTTCTCTTGCTCCCGACGACGAAGGACTGATCGCCGCCGTCGGGCGCGGCTCTCCGGTGCGACGTCTGGCGGCCGGCCGGCCCGCCGTCTCCCGCTACGAAGCGGTGTTGCGCGAAAACGCGCGGCGGGCGGCGGACCTCTATGCCATCCAGCTTTTCCCCGAACCGCTCGACCCGACCGACGACTGGCCGGAAGACGAACCGGCGCTGCGCTCGACGCCGAACGCCGATGCGCGCCGGCGACTCGCCGCGCTGTCGCGTTACGAGTATCGCCTCGTGCAGTTCGCCGCGCCGATCGGCCCCGACACGCCGGAACGCCTGCGGGCGGCGGGATTCGAACCCGTCGCCTTCGTCCCCAACAACGCCTACGTCGTCGCCGCGCCGAAAACGAAAGCCGACCGGCTGGCTCGCCTTACGGGCGTCCGCTGGCAAGGCGCGTTTCCGGCCGGCGCGAAGTTCGCCCCGGCCTTGCTCGCGCGCGCCAAGGCAGGGCCAGGCGAGCCGGAAACGGCGTTGCAGGTTTCCGCCTGGCGGACCGAGACGATGGAGGGTTGGGCCGAGCGGCTGAAGGCTTTCGGAGTGACGGAGGTTTTGCAGCGGAATCAGGCCGGGCCGCCGCGGCTGATCCTGCGCGTGCAACCGGGCCGATTGGCGGAGACGCTCGCCGCCCTCGCCGCCCTGCCGGGCGTCGAATACGTGCGCGAATTCACGCCCCCGAAGCTCGCCAACTACGGCTCGATCTGGCTGTTGCAGTCGGGCGACGCGCAGCATCAGTTCACGCCGCTCTTCGACGTCGGCCTCACGGGAAAAGGCCAGATCTACGCCGCCGCCGACAGCGGCATCGACACCGACGGCTGCCAGTTCCGCTATTCCGCCGCCGCCGAGGCGCAGACGCTGGAAAACGGCGCTGCGCCTCCCGACGTTCTGATCGACGAACCCGACCACAAAATCATCGCCTACTACGTCCTCAAAGGCGCGCAGGCCTACGACGAAACGTCGGGCGGCTTCCACGGCACGATGACCACCGGCTGCGCGACCGGCGATAATTTCAAAACGCTGGCGTCCGCCTCCTCCCCCGGCCTGGACCGCTCCGACGGCATGGCGCCGGCGGCGCAGGTGGTTTTCCAGGACGTGGGCAGCTCCACCGGCTATCTGCTCGGCCTCATGTTCCACGGCCAGTACGACATCCACATGCAGGCCTTCGAGTCGGGAGCGCGCGTCCACAACAACAGCTACGGCCTGGAAAACCCCTCCACGGGCTACGACCCCGACAGCGCGGCGCTGGACGACTTCATCTGGGATCATCCAACCTATTCGATTTTCTTCTCCGCCGGCAACTCCGGCCCCGAGGAAGGCTCGCTCACCGGCGAGGGCTCGACGGCGAAAAACACCATCGTCGTCGGCGCGACGACGCCCGGCTGGTTCGAGGGCGGAAAGGACGTGCTGGTCTTCTCCTCGCGCGGGCCGACCGCCGACGGCCGCCTGAAGCCCGACCTGATGGCCCCCGGCATCGTCGAATCGGCGACGGAGATCGGCCAGAAGATTCTCGAAGGCTACACCAATGTCTATGGCGATCAGGCCTATGAATCGGTGACGTCGCCGCCGAACAATCAGTGCGCCCTCGGGCTGACCGGCGGGACGAGCTTCTCCTCGCCGACCGCCGCCGGCATGGCGCTCCTGGTGCGGCAGTATTTCGCCGACGGCTATTACCCCTCCGGCGCGGCAACCGATTCCGATGCGTTCGACCCCTCGGCGGCGCTGGTGCGCGCGGCGATGCTCAACTCGGCGCGCGATCTGCCCGGCGCGCTGGTCGGCTTCGACGGCCACGACCTCATCGAATTGGAGCCGATCGAACCGGCTCCTTCGACCTACCAGGGATGGGGCCAGATCGTCCTGGACGACACCCTTTATCTGAAGGGCGACCGGCGCGACCTCGTCGTCTTCGCCGATCTGCCTTCCGGCTCGGACGAGGCGATCGTCACGGGACAGACGCACGAATACCGACTCCATGTGAAATCCGGCCTGCCTTTGAAAATCACGCTCGCCTGGACCGACCCCGCCGGCTCGGCCGGCGCGCGCATCACCCGCGTCAACGACCTCAACCTCGAAGCGATCGGCCCCTCCGGGGCGCGGTACCTGGGCAACGTCAACACCGTCCTGGCCGAACAGAAGCCGGTCGGCGACGACGCGGAACCCGACGCGGCGAACAACCAGGAACAGATCGCCGTGCATTCGCCCGCGGCGGGAACGTGGACGATCCGGGTGATCGGCGATCGCGTGCCGGGCAACGGCTCGTCCCGGCCCTTCGATTCGACGAAGCAGGGTTACGCGCTGATCGCCGCGGGCGACCTGGGCGAGGGCGTGGACGACCTCGGGCCGCACGTCGGCGTGCGCGTGGTCGATGTCGGCGGCGGCTGCGACGGCGACCCCGCGCTGGACAAAAACGAGCGCATCACCGTGACGCTGGAAGCCGCCAACTCCGGCGACGGCCGGGCCGCCGGCCTCGCCGCCGAGACGAAGCCCATCGCGGACGGCACGGAGATCCCCGTCGAGGCGCTGCAGACCGGCGGGCAGACGAGCTTCGCCGTGGGCGACGTGGAAGCGAAATCCGTCCAGCGCTTCACGGTCACGGTCGCTCTGGGCAACGTCGATTACGAACTCTGCGACAAGCGCGCCGTCTTCGGCGTGACGGTCCGCGACGCGGCGGGCGACGTGCTGGAAGAAGAACGGTTCTCGCTGACCTTGGGCGTCGATTACCTGGAGGACGGGACGATCACCTGCCAGACGGAACTCTGCGACCCGCCGGCGGAAATCGTGCGCGTCAATCCCGGCCAGCTCAAAGCCGGTCTGGAAGGCTTTACGGTGGATCTGGAAGGCCGGCACTTCGCGGACGGCATGACGATCCGCTTCCAACCGGACGTCGTCGCCTATGAATCGCTCGTCGTCTACTCGCCGCAGGAAGCGGTTTTAAAGGGCGTCTCGGTCGATGACGACGCGCCCGCCGGCCCGGTGACCCTTTTCGCGGCCAATCCCGAGGCGGCCGAAACGCCGTACGAGGGATTTCTGGACATCGTCGCCGACACGGAAACGGACGGCGACGGAACGGAAGCCGAAGCGGAAAATGCCGAGGACGAGACGACGACGCAGGATTCCTCGGGCGGCTGCCAGAGTTCGCCGCTTCCGCCGGCCTGGCTGGCCGGGGCGCTGGCGGCGCTGCTTCTTTTCCGCCGCAAGAGGCTTGCGTGAAGCGCGCGACGCTGGAGCGAGGGGCGATCGCTTTTCTCCTAGGCTACGCAGTCTACCTCGTGTTCTTCGGCTCGCCTTCCGCCACGGGGCGCTTCGACCTCGGCCCGGCCAAAATGAACGAGGCGAGGCCGGAGCCGCCTTACCGCGCCCCGGAGCTTTCCTTGCCGATGGACGGAGGTCCTTCCGTCTCGCTCGCCGAGCTTCGCGGCCGGCCGGTGGTGCTTTCCTTCTGGGCTCCCTGGTGCGCCGCCTGCCGGCGCGAGTTGGACGGCCTGGAGCGTCTCGCCGAGGATCTCGGCGGCGAGGCCGCCGTGCTGGCCGTGGCCACGATGTACGGCCAGGAACTCGACAAGGTCCGCGATCTGGCCAAGCGGAACGGACTCGCCCGCGCCCGACTGCTGCTCGACGGCGACGACGAGGCCGCGCGGCGCTTCGCCGTAGCCGTCCTGCCGACCACGCTGATCGTCGATGCCGAGGGCGTCGTCCGTTATCGCGTTGACGGCGTGCGCCACTGGGAGGACGACGACGCCCTGGCCGACCTGCGGCGCATCGCCAGTCTGCCACAGGATGCCGCCGGCCCCCAAACGCCTTGATCGGTGTCTTGTCCGACGCGTTCGGATTACTTGCTTTTCTCGCCGAAACGAAGGACATTAATAGCAACTTAAGCTCACTTGAACGCCAAGGCCGGCGGGCGGCGGGAAGCCAGAGGGATGTAGGCGCCGGGCCGACGGTCTTGCCAGCCGAGGAGCGGAGAATCGTGTCCAGCGATCGTATGCCGGAAAAAGAGGACGCCCTCGTTCGGGCCATCGCGGCGGCGGGGATGGGGATCGTGCGCCTCGCTTCCGACGGACGGCTCGTCTCGATGACGGCGGCCGCGCTCGATCTGCTCGGGCTCGCCGACGCGCCGGCGGACGCCGATGTCCGCACGCTGCCTCTGGACGGGATCGTCGCCGATTTTCCGGAAGAGCACCCGCTTCTGCCGACGGCGGAAGGCCGGGTTCAGCTGCGTTTCCGTCCGCCGATCGGGGAGCGCGCCCTGCTGCGCCAGGCGATCCGCGAATACGACACGGAAGGAAAAGCGGCCGGCTGGCTCCTGCTTTTCTGGCCGCTTGCGGAAAACCGGCCGGAAGCCCAGCTTCGCCGGCAGCAGAAGCTGGAAACGATCGGCGTGCTGGCCTCCGGCATCGCTCACGAAATCAACAATCCGATCAACATCATGATGAACTACGGCGAATTGATCCAGGATACGGTCGGCCCCGACAGCCCGCTTTATCCCTATGCGGCCCAGATCATCGCCGAAAGCGAACGCGTGGGGAAGATCGTCAAAAACCTGCTGGCCTTCGCTCGCCAGGAAGGCCAGGCGTACGCCCCGGCCTGGACGACCGACGTCATCGAGGCGGGTTTGTCGCTTGTGCGGTCCATCGCGCGCAAGGATCAAATCGCGCTCGTGGTCGATGTCCCGGAGCGCCTGCCGCGCATCCAATGCCGCAGCCAGCAACTCCAGCAGGTGCTGATGAATCTCGTCACCAACGCCCGCGACGCCCTCAACGAAAAATACCCTTCCCACCACGACGACAAGCAGATTCTCGTCACGGCCGGCGAGTTCGCCATAGACGATCGGCCGTGGGTGCGGATCACCGTGGAAGACCATGGCCCCGGCGTCCCGGAAGACCTGCGAGCGAAAATCTTCGAGCCTTTTTTCACGACGAAACCGCGCGACCAGGGCACGGGGCTCGGACTCCCCGTGAGCCGCGCCATCGTCCACGAGCACAAAGGCGTCCTGTGGCTGGAAAGCGAGCCCGGGCGATGGACCCGCTTCCATGTCGATCTGCCGGTGGACGACGGCTGGCGGCTCGACGAGCCTGAGCCCTAGGCCGAGCCGCAGGAATTGCGATGGCGCATGTGCTGATCATCGATGATGAACGAGGCATCCGTTACACGCTCTCCGAGTTTCTCTCCCAGGACGGCCATCAGGTGGAGACGACGGGCAGCGTCGAGCATGCGGAGAAGCTGATCGGCGAAACCGAATTCGACGTCATCGTGCTCGACATCGTTCTGCCCAAGATCTCCGGCATCGAATTTCTGGAAACGATCCGCAAGCAATCGACCGACGTGCAGGTGATCCTCATTTCCGGCGAGCCCACCGTGCAGACGGCGATCCAGGCGATGCGCATGGGGGCTTTCGATTTTCTGGCCAAGCCGATTTCGGGCTCGGTGATCCGCCGCGTCGTCGGGCACGCCCTGCGCGTCAAATCGCTGAAGGACGAAAACCGCCGTCTCTTGGAGGAAAACATCCGCCACCGCGAGCACCTGGAAGAACTGGTGCGACAGCAGACCCAGGAAATCCGCGACAGCGAAGCGCGCTACGGCCGGCTCACGGAAAACCTGCCCGACATGGTCTGGCGCACGACCTTCGACGGCACGGTGCTCTACGTCAATCAAGCGGTCCGCCATCATCTCGGGCGGGAACCCGCGGAAGCCGTCGGCATGAAGATTCAATCCTATCTCAGCGACGACTCGATCGGGACGGTCCAGGCCGCCGTGCTCGCCGCGCTCAAGAGCGAGCCTCCAACCGAAAATTTCCGCGCTTCCGTGCGTTACAAGCATCGCGACGGTCGTTTCGTGGACGGCGAAATCAACGTCACGATGCTGCGCGACGAGACGGGGAGAGTCGCGACGCTCGAAGGCATCACGCGCGACATCAGCGAGCGCCTGCGGTACGAGGAAACCATCGAGACCTTCGCCGCCCTGGTCGATAATTTCTCCGAATTTGTCGGCATGGCCGACCCCGACGGCCGGGTTTCCTACCTCAACCGCGCCGGACGCGAACTCGTCGGGCTGGCGCCCGACTTCGACGTCCAGACGCTCAACATCGCCGATTTCGTTTTCCCCGAAGACCGCGACCACATGCGCCAAGAGGCCGTGAGCACGGCCATCGAAACGGGCCTCTGGCGCGGCGCGGGACGCATCCGCCATTTCGCCGCCGGCGACGCGATTCCCGTCGCCATCACCACGTTCCTCGTGCGCCATCCCAAGACGAAACTCCCGATGACGGTGGCGACGATCATGCGTCGGCTGCGGGAGACCGACGCGGGCAAGTGAACCGGCTTTGGCGTCATCGACGTTGACAAGCGACGGGGGGGTGAGTAGCGTTCCATTCATTATTGGCCGCATGCGGCAAGGAAACGACGATGTACAAGGCGCTTTGGCAACGCATCGAAGAGAAAACGGCGACGGTGGGCGTGATCGGCCTGGGCTACGTCGGTCTGCCGTTGGTGCTGGAATTCAACCGCGCGGGCTTCCACGTGCTCGGATTCGACCTCGACCCGAAGAAGGTGGAGAAGCTCGGGCGCGGCGAAACCTACATCCGCCACATCTCCAACGAAAAGCTCCAGGCGCTCGCCGCCGGCGGCCGCTTCGAGGCGACAAGCGACTTCAAGCGCCTTCGCGAACCGGACGCGCTGATCATCTGCGTCCCGACGCCGCTGAACGTCAACCGCGAACCGGATCTCTCCTTCGTCGAGGGGACGGCGCGGCAGATCGCCGCGCGGCTGCGCAAGGGACAGCTCGTGTCGCTGGAATCGACGACCTACCCGGGCACGACGGACGAACTCGTTTTGCCGATTCTGGAAAACGCTTCCGGTCTCAAGGTCGGACGGGATTTCTTCCTCGCCTTCTCCCCCGAGCGCGAGGACCCCGGCAACCCGAAATACTCGACGCGCACCATTCCCAAGGTCGTCGGCGGGATGACGAAGCATTGCGGCGATCTGGCGGAGGCGCTCTACGCCGCGATCGTGACCAGGGTCGTGCGCGTCTCGGGCCTGCGCGAAGCCGAGATGACGAAATTGCTGGAAAACATCTTCCGCGCCGTCAACATCGCCCTGGTCAACGAACTGAAGATCGTCTGCGAGCACATGCACATCGACCTCTGGGAAGTGATCGACGCCGCCAGCACGAAGCCTTTCGGCTATATGCCGTTCTATCCCGGCCCCGGCCTGGGCGGCCACTGCATTCCCATCGACCCCTTCTACCTCACCTGGAAGGCGCGCGAATACAAGGTGAGCACGCGCTTCATCGAACTGGCCGGCGAGATCAACACCGCCATGCCCGAGTACGTCGTGACCAAGGTGCTGGAGGCGATGAACGAGCGCCAGCGGGCGCTCAAGGGCGCGAAGATCCTCGTGTTGGGCGTGGCCTACAAGAAGGACGTGGACGACATGCGCGAGTCGCCGGCTTTGGAACTGATCGAACTCTTGCGCGACAAAGGGGCGCGCGTCGATTACCACGATCCCTACATTCCCAAGCTGCCGCCGACGCGCAAGTACAAGTTCGACATGAAAAGCAAACCGCTGACGGCGAAAACCCTCGCCTCGGCCGACGTCGTGCTTATCGCCACCGACCACACGGCTTTCGATTACGAGTTCATCGCCGAGCATGCGCCGCTGGTGATCGACACGCGCAACGCCGCCAAGCGCGTGAAAAAGCACCGCGCCAAGATCCGCCGGGCCTGAACCGCGCCCGACCGGCCGTTTGGCGGCCGGTGAGGGCCATGCTACAATTATCGTCGCCATTCGATTGCGCCGCGCAGCCGGCGGCGTCGGGGAGGTGCGAGATGAAGGGCGTCATTCTGGCCGGGGGTTTGGGCAGCCGCCTCTATCCGCTCACCAAGATCACCAACAAGCATCTGCTGCCGGTGTACGACAAACCCATGATCCATTACCCCGTCCAGTGCCTGATCAACGCCGGCATCGACGACATCCTCATCGTCACCGGCGGCAAGCACGCCGGCGATTTTCTGGAACTCCTGGGCAACGGCCAGTCGTTCGGCCTCAAGGACATCAGCTACACCTACCAGGAGGGCGAGGGCGGCATCGCCGACGCGCTGCGGCTGGCCGAGCATTTCGCCGAGGGCGAGCTGATCTGCGTGGTGCTGGGCGACAATCTGATCGAGAAAAACATCGTCCGCGCCGCCGAGCGTTTCCGCCAGCAGGGCGACGGGGCGAAGATCCTGCTCAAGGAGGTGCCCGACCCGGAACGCTTCGGCGTGGCGGAGATCCAGGACGGCAAGATCGTCCGCATCGTCGAGAAGCCGAAAAAACCGGTCAGCCGCTACGCGGTGACGGGGATTTACTTTTACGATGCGACGGTCTTCGACTTCATCCGCACGCTCAAGCCTTCCGAGCGCGGCGAACTGGAAATCACCGACGTCAACAACATGTATCTGGAGAAAGGCAAGCTCACTTTCGACGTCCTCGACGGCTGGTGGACCGACGCCGGAACTTTTCCTTCGCTTTTGCGCGCGGCCAATCTCGTGGCCGAGACCGGCGCCAACAAGCTCGACGGCTGAGGGGTCTCCCCAAAAACAAGGTGGGGAAATTCATGCGTCCCGCCACAACGGCGCTGCTTCTGGCCCTCGGTGTTTGGTTGACGTGGAGCCTTCCGGCCCAGGCGGCGGCATCGCCGTTCGCGGCCTCGCACACGCAGTTGCTCGACGATCGGCTAAGCCTGGAAGACGACGGCGACCATGTTCTGCTTGCCGGTTCGGGAGAAGGGGAGACGAATAGCGACAGCGACGATTATCGCAGGGCGACGGAATGGTTCGGCCTGGCGCTGGGCCTGGGCAACTACGGTCTGGATCTGGAAGCGAAACTGTTCACCGTGCGCTGGAAATACGTGTACTGGAACATTCTCAGGGCTGGCGGCGTAGTCGTCGGTTGGAGTCCCGCCGTATACGGCGGCAGCGGAATCGGCTATCCGCTTTTTCTGGACGCGGCCGGCCGTCACGAATTGCGCTTCGGCCTGGGCGCGCACTTCGGCGGCATGATTTCCGATCTGCCGAGCTCGTGGGATTCCATGAACGTCCTGAATTTCCTGGACTCCGACATCTTTCTCGGCGTCATCCTTTCTCCCGAGGCCTTTTACGTTTATCGCTTCATGGAACACGTCGCGGTGCAAGTAGGCCTCCAGCTCTACGTCGCCGCCATTCCGATTCAGGCGAACGCCTTTCCCGATCCGATGTTCGTAGGGTCGGCGGGCATGGCGTTTTAGAAGGGGTATTACCCATTTTTAGCCACATTGACGTAGGAGGGGTGGCGCTGGTAAGCGAAACGAAGTGAAGCTTGCCAGTGGGAAGCACGGGCAAGCTCCGTTCCACTTCGCTTGGCCCGTGCCACACTCTTCATCAGGTGGTTAAATATGATTAAGAGCCTTTACAAGAAACGCGGAGGCGGGCTCAGGTTTCCAGGCCAAGCCGTTCGCGCAGGCGGGCGGCGACGGGCGGCCCCGGCAGGGCCTCGGTGAGCAGGGAGGCGATGCGCTCGGCCAGTTCCTCGGGCGAGGGCAGATCGGCATCCGTCGCCGTAGAGGCGGAAAGCGCCACTTCAGATTGATTGGCCTCCGTGTCAGCGGCGACGGCATCGTCCGGCCTGGTCGCGGCCTCAAGGCCCGCCCGCGCGTCGAATTCGCCGGACGACAGCCGCCGCACCATCTCGCGGTGCGAGGCGCGCATCATCACCAAGAGCCGGTTCTGCCGCGTCGCGGCGTCGAGCTCCAGAAGATCCTTGTAGGATGTCTTCTGCGATGTGAGGATCGCCCCGTCGAGAAAGAGGTGCGAGGCCACCTGCGACCACTTCTCGCCCATGTCTTCCGTCTGGACGTGGAAGATCCGCCCGCCGCGTTTGATGTTGCTGTTGAATCCCGGAAGCATCTCCTTCCCTTTCCCTTCCGATTTATCACGCGCGCCCGGCGGCGCGCAAGCGAAAGCAATTGCGTTTTTCCAATCTTTTCAGTATAATATGCGCATTCTGCTGGTGAGACGCACGCGTAAAAACTCGATTCGGGGAATGCCGCCTAGGGGCGGCCGCGTGCGCCGCCATATCCACGAGGTGTCGTCATGAGAAAATCGAGCGGAGCCTGCGGGCTCCTGGCGGCGGCGCTTGCCGTTCTGGCGGTCGGCTGTCCGGACATCGGCCGCGACGAGCCATCGACCTTCGGCTACACGAACGACCCGGTGCTGATTTTCAACCCCGACTGGGGCGTTCTGCCCCTCCCCAACAATTTCCTCAACCCCGTGCAGCAGGCGGCGATCCCCGTGGCCATCCCCGGCGCGCCCGCCCCGGAGACCCCGCCGACGACGATGAACCTGCCGGCGACGGACGAGGACGTTGCGGCGGCGCGCGACGAACTCGGCTATCCGGCCGAGCCCGATTCGCCGCTGACGGCGGCGCTGATTCGCGGCATGAACAAGCTCGACGGCTTCATCCCCGGCTTCGTCCCGCGCCTGCCCTTCTCGGCCAAGCTCGATCTGGACTCCATAGTTCCCTTCGAGGCCGAACTCGACGACGCCGGCGCGATCACGGAATCCAACGCCGCCGAGGCCAACCTCTTCCTCTTCGACGTCACCGATCCGGAGAAGCCTACGCCCATCGCGCCGAACAAGTATTACCGGGCGTTCAACGTCGAACTGCTGGACGAGGGCGATTTCCCGGAAGGCTTTCCGTCCTACACCCTCACCCTGCGCAACACGCCGTCGGTGCTTCTGCCCGACGACTACATCCAGGGACATACGTATCTGATCGTCGCCGCCGGCCTGACCGAAAATGGCATCAAGGATACCGACGGCAGACCCGTCTGGCCCGACTCGCCGTTTTTGCTGTTCAACTCCACCGTTCCCTTCGTCGCCGCCGACGGCAGCTTCCGCAACAACCTGTTCACCGACCCGGCGAAGATCCAGGAACTGGAAGGCGCGCGGCAGATCACCGATTGGGGCGTGAAAATCTGGGAAGCCGTGGTGGGCGGCGCCCGCACGCGCGACGAAATCGTCGCCGCCTACCACTTCTCGATCGCCACCAACCCGATGCCCCTGTTCATGGATCCGGCCTCGGCGACCTTGAAAAACCGCAACCCGCTCTTGCCCAAGCCGGCGGACCGCTTCCAGAACGACGATAATTTCGCGCCGGTCTTCGTCGCCGCCGACGCCGCCTGCGACGTTTCCGGTAACACCACCTGCGATGCTAACACAGATGCCGTACCGAGATTTTCGCTCTCCCAGCCCGTCGATCCGGCGACGGCGACCGCCGAAACGCTGCGGCTCTACCGTGACGATGATGGCAGTTGGTCACCGGTTGACGCTACGCCAATGGTGAGTACGGATGGCAAAACAATCTGTCTCTCACCTGCGGCGAATTTCAATCCGCAGACGAGCTACCTCGTCGCCGTCACCAGCGGCCTGAAAGGCGCGAACGGCCGCCCCGCCGCCGATCAGACCTACTTCGGCCTGGCGCGCGTCGCCGACGCGCCGCTGGTCGAGGACGGGATGTGGCAGTCGCCCTACCTCGACAGCCGCATCGACACGCTGATCTTCATGATGAACTCCGGCCAGCTGGAAAGTCTCGACGCCGTGACGCCCGAAAAACTGCAGCAGGCCACGGACACGCTCTTGATCGTCCTCGGCCTGCTGGAAGAGACGCGTAAGCTCTACGAAACGCCGATCGACTGGCTGGTCGGCGAGGCCGGCATCGTTCAGGAGCGCGAGGATCTGGCCCTGGTATGGACCTTCACCACCGGCGACTGCGCCGGCGGGCGCTGAAAAAGGAGACGACGATGCACACTTTCCTTCGTTCGCGATGCGCCCTCGCCGCGCTTGTCGTGTTGGCGTTCGCCCTGGTCTTCGCGCCTCGCGCCGCGCTCGCCAATGGTTTCTTCGTCCAGGAAGTCTCCGGCGGCGGCATGGGCCAGGCCGGCGCGGTCGTCGCCGGCGCGGGCTCGCCTTCCTCGATGTTCCAGAACGCGGCCAACATCGGCTTTCTCCCCGGCCTGCAGACGGAACTCACCCTGACGACCTACATCCCGACGGGTACTTTCACCAGCGCCGCCGGGACATCGACGGACGTGCGCGTGGTGCCCATCTACGTACCGCATCTCTTCTCCTCCTGGCGGGCCACCGACTGGCTGGCCGTCGGCGCGGGCGTCTTCGTCGATTTCGGCCTGGCGATCCACTGGCCGTACGACTGGGAAGGCCGCCACATCGTCATCGACAGCGGCCTGACCTCGTACACGGTCAACCCCAACATCGCCTTCGGCCCCTTCGCCGGCTTCGTCATCGCCGCCGGCTTCGACGCCAAGTACGGCGCGGTGGACATCAAACGCGGCCTCACCTTGGGCCAGCCGCCGGCCGGCGAACTGGACGTGGGCAACACGGTGCATTTGGGCGGCGACACCTGGGGTTTCGGCGGCAACATCGGTTTGATGTACCAGCCCGCCGACTGGGTGCGACTGGGCGCCGCCTACCGCTCGACGATCAAAATGTCCATCGACGGCGGGCGCGCCGATTTCACCGTGGCCGAGCCGTTCGCGCCGCGTTTCCCGGATCAGGATTTCTCCGCCACCATCGTTCTGCCGCACCTGATCTCGACCGGCGTGCGCTTCTGGCCGATGGAAACGCTTTCGTTGGAACTCGACTTTTGGGCGACGCTCTGGTCCTCCTACGACAAGCTCAAATTCAAATTCTCCGAAGGCCTCGCCGAAGGTCCCGACAAGCGGATCATGGAGCAGACGGAGGAGAAGAACTACGAGGACTTCTTCCAGGTGCGCCTGGGGACGGAATGGTGGTTCCACAAGCATTTCGCCGGCCGCCTGGGCATCATGCTGGACGGCAACGTCGTCCCCGACAAAACGCTCGATCCGATGTTGCCCGACGGCCACCGCATCAACACGACGATCGGCTTCGGAACCGAATGGAGCGGCTTCTTCGCCGATCTGGCCTACATGCTTGTCGCCGTTCTGCCGCGCGACACCTCCGGCGTCGAAGGCAATCCCATCCCCGGTAAGTACGAATTCTTCACCCACGTGGTCAGCGTGAGCGCCGGCTACCGCTTCGATATCGCGCCGCTGTAAGGACCGGCGGAGCCGTCAGGGGAGCGCCCCGGCCGCCTTGAGCGCGGCGACGGCGAACCAGGTTTGAGTTTCGCGCCGCGCGAGACCGAACGCGCCGTCTCTTTGCTGGCGGACGATCAGCGCCGGGACGGCGCGCTGCAGGCTGCGGTGCGCGACCCGACTGCCGAGCCGACCGAGCGCCCAGGCGGCGACACCCAGCGGAAGCGGGCGGGGCCAGGCGCCGTCGGGCCGCTGCTGCGCGGCGAGGCGCGCGGCGGCAAGGCCGGCGACGGTTTTGGCCTCGGGATTGGATACTGTGGAAGCGGCAAGCAGTACGTCGCACAAAACGCCGCAGGACCATTTTCCGGCGTTGAGCCGCTGCGCCAGGACGGAGGCGGCGCGGCGCAGGTCGGCGTCTTTCGACCGGCCCATTGCTCCGGCGAAAAACAGCGCCGCGCAGGTTTTCAAGAGCACGCGCTCCGTCGGCTGAAACGGCGTCTCGGCGAGCGAGGCGGCGACAAGCGGCTCGTCGGCGTCGAGATGATGGAAGAGATCCTCGTCCGACGCGCGACGCGGCGACTGCCGCTGCGCAAAGGGAATGGCGCGGTCCATCAGCCAATCGAGGGCCCGCCCGGCGGCCGGATGATCGAGGGCGTCGAGCAGCCACAGCGCCCACAACCCCGCGATGCGATCGGCGAGCGGCGTCCCGGCGCGATCCAATAGCGCGGCGCGGCGTCTGGCCTGATCGCGGACGAGACGCGCGAAAGTTCGGCCGCCCTCGCCGAGCCAATGCCGGCGGGCATGCAGCGCCGCCGGGTGGAGATTGTCGCGAAATACGGCGTACGGGTCGGCGGCGAGGCCCGCGCGCACGCTACACGCTCGCCCCGCCGTCGGCGACGTAAATCGCGCCGGTGATGTAGCTCGCCGCGTCCGTACACAGAAAGGCGGCGATGCGCGCCGCTTCCTCCGGTTCGCCGATGCGCGGAATGGCGCAGGGTTTGAGCGCCTCTTCCATGATCGCCGGCGTGGTCCACAACACCTGCGAGAAGTCGGTTTTGATGAGGCCCGGCGCGACGGCGTTGACGCGGATCTTCAAGGGGCCGAGTTCGCGGGCGAACATCTGCGTGAGCGAGATCACCCCCGCCTTGGAGATCGAATAGAGGCCCATGAACGGCGAGGGCGAGAGGCCGGCGATCGAGGCGAGGTTGACGATCGCGCCGCCGCCCTGCTTCTGGAAGTGCGGCGCGACGGCCTGAATCATGCTGTAATAGCCGACGAGGTTGACGTCGAGGATCTTGCGCAGCAGTTCCGGCGTGCCGTCGATCGCCGGCCCGAAGTGCGGATTGGTGCCGGCGTTGTTCACCAGGATGTCGAGGCGGCCGAGGGAATCGGCGGCCTGCGCCACCGCCATTTGGATCTGGTCCTCCTTGCCGCAATGGCAAGGGATGGCGATGGCCTTCACGCCGCATTGCGCGGCGATTTCCTGCGCCGCTTTTTCGAGCGTCTCCTTCTTGCGCGACAAGAGCGCCACGTCGGCCCCGAGGCCGGCCAACTCCAGCGCGATCGCCTTGCCGATGCCGCGCCCGCCGCCGGTGACGATCGCCGTTTTCCCTTTCAATGACAGCGCTTGGTTCATCATGAGTTCCTCCCGTCGGTTGAAAATTGCGTTTGCTCCGTTTACAGCCTGCCGCGCACGAACAGATAGATCCGGCTGGGGATCGTCTCGCCGCCGACCGCCTCGCCGAACAGCAGTTGGCGAGGATATTGAATGTATCGCGGCGAGGCGATGCCGGTCGCCGTTCGGTAAGTCACGGCGCCATCACTGGAAGATTTGACGCCGCTCAAGTCGAAGCCGTAGTTGCTGGTCGATTGCCACAGGCTCGGCAGATGCAAGAGGTCGAAAAAGGCGATCCCCAATTCGATCTTGCCCTCCAGGAAGGCGTAGGCGGCGTTGAGATTGAGGATGAAATAGGGATCGATCGTATCCACACCGTAGATCGTCGTTTCGCCGGACTTCGATTTCGTGTAGACGGCGATCGGTCCCGTCCCCTCGTAGCGCACCCAGTTGCCGACGCGCTGGTCGCTGTAGGTGAATGTAAGAAACCGGGCTTCGGTCAGGCGCGTAAGGAAATTTTTGCGTTGCGTACTGCTGACGAAATGCCCAAAAAGATTGGCCGAGAAACCCTTGTAGTAGGCGTTGACGCCGATGTTGGCCTTGTGCGCCGGGTTTTCCTTGTGGACGGTGGTGACGTCCTCCAGCTTTACGTTTGCCCGGGAAATCTTCAACGCCTCTTTGGAGTAAGGACCCGAGCTTTCGAAAAGCTGGTTATCGAAGCTCTGACCGCCGTACTCGAAATTCACGGTATCCGGCAGTTGATCGACGAAGGCGTTCTGGCGCGCGATGCACTGGTCGATCAGGTCGTCCTCGTTCGCCACCCAGATGTGCTGGAAGCTGTAATTGGCGAAGCCTTTCAGCCAGCTCGCGATCCGCACTTTGCCGCCCAGTTCGAAACCGACGTTGTTCGCATCGACGTCGTTGGTGAAGCGGAAAGGGTTGAACGCCGCGTTGTTCGGATCGACCTCGATGAAGGGGTTGAGCGTCCAGTACAGCCGATCGGTGTCGCCCTCGAAAAGGATCATGTCGCGGCTCATGAGGAAAAAGACGGCCGTCTCCAGTTCGACGCGCCTGGCGAGGCGGCCGTTGTAGCCGAGTTCAAACGAATAGAGCGTTTCCGATCCGAGATTGGGGTTGCCGGAAAAGTTCAGCGGCGCCTGCCGCGTCACGTCGGGCAGCACGCCCGTCTGGCCCAGAAATTCCAGACGGGACAAGGGCGCGGTGACGGCGATGTCGCTTAGGCGGACCTTGACGTTGGACTCGAAAAAAGCGGGGGCGCGGAAGGATATGCCGCCCGTGAGGCGGATGGCGTGGTCCTTGTGCGGCAGAAAAACGAGCGAGCCGCGCGGCGAGAGGGAATGGATGTCGTCCACCTCCGCGCCGGGGGTGTTCGGATTGTTTTCCTTCACGTCGAGCAGATCGTAGCGCAGGCCGGCGTTGAAGCTGAACCAGTTCCACGGGTAGAGTTCGTTCTGCACGTAAAGCGAATAGATGTTGCGCTGCGAACTCTTGTCCACAAGGTCGGGCGAGTCGAGAAACAGAAAGCGCAGGTTCGCGCCGCCGGTCAGGCGGTCCAGGCGGGCGAACTCGTGGCTGTAAAGCAGGTCCAGATCGAGCGTGTGGCCGGTGCTGTGAATGGCGGACGGCGACGGTTTGGAGATTTCCAGCGTGATGATGTCCCGTTCGCGCTGCTCTTCGTAGTCGGGATTGTCGGCCTGGGTGGCGTCGAACCACAGCGGATCGGCGGCGACGAACGACGGTAGGGGGAAGCGGAAATCGAGATCCACGGAAAGGTAGCTCCAGAAAACCTGGCCGCGCAGTCCCTTCCACTGGCCGTTGAATTTGGCGTAGGCCTGCGTCGTCGTCGGGCTCACCGGCCCGACGAGCGAAAAGATGTCACCGCCCTTGTCCTTTTGCGCGCCGCCGGCGAGCGAGAACGAAAAGTCCTTCGCCACGACGTATTCGAGCAGGGCGTTGGCCTTCACCGACTCCATGGCGTTCTCGTCCATATCGTCGTAGGAGGCGAGGCGGCGGTAGCTCGCCGAGAGCTTGTAGCCGAGCTGGTTGTGGACGTCGCCGACGACCGCCGAAGCCGTCGTGCCGTATGGGCCCCATTCCGCCGAATAGAGCAGCCCCTTCAAGTCTTCCGGCCGCTTGGTGTAGATGTTGACCACGCCGGAGAAGGCGTTGGCGCCGTAGAGCGTCGAGCCCGGGCCGCGGATGACCTCGATGCGGTCGATCTCGTCCACCGGGATCGGCAGCGCCTCCCAGAAGGTGATGCCGAAGAAATCGACGTACACCGAGCGGCCGTCGATCAGCACCAGCATTTTGTTGGAGCCCTCGCGGTTGAAGCCGCGGATGTTGAGATTCTTGTCGGCGTGCGAGATTTCCAGGAAGTCCATCCCCGGCACGGTGCGCAGGACGTCGGCGATGCTCGTGGAGCCGTAGTTGCGGATATCCTCGGCGGTGATGACGGTGATCGTCGAGGGGGAGCGGGAGATGTCCTGTTCGACGCGGGCGGCGGAAATGACCTTGGCTTCCGTCTCGGCGGTGAACAGGGCGTATTCCTCTCGAGCGGTTTCTTCCTCCGCCGCCTCGGGGGCTTCCTTCTCAGGCGTCTCGGTTTCGGGTTTTTCGGTGGTCCGTTTCGTTTTCTCGGAGGCCGCCGGTTCTTCCGCGGGCGCCGCTTCTTCCACCTCCTCCTTGGCCGGCAAAGCCGCCTTCGCCGACGGCGCGGGCGCGGCGTCCACGCCGGTTTTTGCACCTGCTTGCGCCGGCGGCGCGGGAACGGGCGCGGCGACGACCGGCGCGGGACCGGTCGAATCCACGACGAGGATCATCGCCGGTTCCCGCTCGGAGCGGAAAGCGGCGTAACTTTTGCCCTTGGCGTCGAAAACGACGATGTAGAGTTCCAGGCCGGGTTTGGAGATGTGCTGGCCGGGAATGGCGGCCGCCCAGAGACCGCGCTCGCGCTTTTTCAGGAAAACTTTTTTCCACGAACTGCGCAGGAGGTTGCGATAGTAAACCAGCGCGTAATCGACCTGGGCGCCCTCCTCCGAGAGTTGCACCTCGAACGCGAACGGCCGATCCACCTGAATTTTCTCGGGAGGCGAATAGCGGGCGCGAATGGACGCGGCCTGCGCCTCGACGGCGGCCAGCGTCAGCGCGATCAGCGCTAACCAGAGGGCGCAGCGACCCATGCCAACCTCCTCCGGGCGAACGATTTCGAGTGAGACGCTTCAGGGAGCGGACCCAGGTCCGCGAAGGAGAGCATAGCAAATCCAGGCCCGCGCTGCCAAGGGGTTTGCAAGCGCCTCGGCGCGCACAAAGAAGTTGCATTAGGATAACGTTATGGGTATGATCCGCCCCAAGCCGGCCCCTGTCGCGCCGGACGTCAAACGGGTGCGAGATGGAAGGATTCACCAAGGCATACATCATTGGGATGTTCGTCTATACGGGACTCGGCTTGATTGCAATGATCGCGATCTGGGCCACCACTTATCGCAACAAATGGTGAGGACGCGGGCGGATGTCGCGTCCGCCGCGCTCGCGAGGAGACTGCCGATGCCTGCCATTCGTCGCTTGGCGCGCGCCGCCGTCCTGCTGACCGTGCTGCTGATCG
>QZKR01000135.1 GCA_003598065.1 Myxococcales bacterium
CTCAGGCCATCGAACGCCTGGAGCGTATCTCCCGCATGCGGGGTCGGGCCGTCAAAGGCTTCGGCGTGGAAGCCGAGCATACGCTCAAGAGCGAGCCAACGGTCAAATAAGCATCCCCCTGAATTCCGTGCAATAGCTTCAACTCTCCAGCCGACCCGAAGCATGCGGAACCCCGCGAAGCGTCCCACTTTTTTCTCTTGACCGTCCTACTCTTTGGACTATCATGCGGACGCAGGCGGAGGGAGTCCCGTTTGAGACCTGCCTCCGCCTCGACAACCCTTGAGGTGTCCATCGTTGGATTCTACGCCGCTCAAAACCGAGAGATAGCGACTTCGACGAGATCGAGGTTATATAAACCCGGGTTTTCACTTCGCAAACACGTTTCGTGAAAGGAGCTTGACCATGAGTTTTCCGGAAGACCTGCGGTACACCAAGGATCACGAGTGGGTGCGCCTCGAGGGCAGGACGGCGACGTTCGGAATCACCGACCATGCGCAGGAACAACTCGGCGACATCGTCTACCTCGAACTCCCGGAAGAGGGGGATGAGGTGAAGCAGGGTGAGACGTTCGGCGTGGTGGAATCGACAAAAGCCGTTTCCGACCTTTATGCGCCCATGTCGGGCCGGGTGGCGGAAGTCAACGAGCCGCTCGTCGATACGCCGGAAACGATCAACACCGATCCTTACGGCGACGGATGGCTGGTCCGCATCGAAGTGAGCAAGCCTTCGGAAATCGAACGCCTGATGGATGCCGAGGAATACGCCAAGTTCGTGGCTGAATCCGAATAGCCGTCTTCTGCGGCCGGCGTCCTTTTCTTCGCTTCCACGTAGAGGTTGTACGATGCGCTACCTACCGCACACGGAGAGCGACATCCGGGGGATGCTTGACGCGATCGGCGTTGCGTCGCTGACCGATCTGTTTCACTCCATTCCCGAAAAATTCAGGTTGGACGCGCCGTTGAATCTGCCGCCGGCGCTTTCGGAAAGCGAACTGGTGGACGAACTCGGCAGGCTCGCGGCGAAGAACGGCGTGGACGAATGCACGAGCTTCGTAGGCGCGGGCATCTACGCCCATTATGCGCCGGTCGTCATCGATCACGTCCTGCGCCGCAGCGAGTTCTACACGGCTTATACGCCGTATCAGCCCGAGGTGAGCCAGGGCACGCTGCAGGCGCTGTTCGAATATCAGACGCTCGTGTCGCTGCTTCTGGAGACCGAGGTGACCAACGCCTCGCTGTATGACGGCGCGACCGGCTGCGCCGAGGCGGCGCTGATGGCGCGGCGGCTGCAGCGCAAGCGGTCGAAGGTATTGCTGACGCGCGGCGTACACCCCGATTTCCGCCATGTGACGCGCACCTACATGGTCAATTTCCAGAACGATCTTGGCGAGGTGGCGTTCGGCCCGGACGGCCGCGTGGACATGGCCGACCTGAAAGCCAAGCTCGGCGCGGACACGGCGGCCGTGATCGTCGGACACCCGAATTATTTCGGCGTTCTCGAAGATCTGCCGGCGCTCGTGAAGACCGTTCACGACGCCGGAGCGCTGCTGGTCGTGACCTTCGGCGAGCCGCTGGCGTTCGGCCTGCTTCCGGGGCCGGGACGTTACGGCGTGGACATCGTCGCCGGGGAAGGCCAGTCTTTCCTCGGCGCGCCGAATTACGGCGGTCCGTCGTTGGGACTGTTCAGCACGAAGGAGGAATTCGTGCGGCAGATGCCGGGGCGCGTCTGCGGCATGACCGCCGACGCCGACGGCCGGCGCGGCTTCGTGCTGACCCTTTCCACGCGCGAGCAGCACATCCGCCGCGAAAAGGCCACGAGCAACATCTGCACCAACCAGGGTCTGTGCGCGCTGGCCGCCACCGTGTTCCTGACGGTCATGGGCAAGCAGGGTCTGCGGCGTCTGGCGGAACTGAACCTGAACAAGGCGCATTATCTCAAGCAGAAACTGTCCGCCCTCGACGGTTACGAAATCGCCTTCGCCGGCCCCACCTTCAACGAATTCGTGCTCCGCTGCCGCCGCAAGCCGGCCGCCGAGGCGCGCGCGAAGCTTCTGGAAAAGCACCGCATCCTGGCCGGCGTGGAGCTGTCCGCCGATTATCCCGAGTTGGAATCGCATCTGCTGTTGAACGCGACGGAGGCGCATCGCAAGGCCGATCTGGATGCGCTTGTCTCCGCGCTGGCGACCGTGTAGTGGGGGGGGTGAGCATGACGACGAATCTGCCCGGCGCATCGGGCTTGGTTTTGGAAGAGAATCTGGTGTTCGAGCAGGGCAGCCCCGATCGCGTCGGCTACAGTCTGCCGAAGTCGGATGTCCCCGACATCGATCCCAAGGCGGCGCTCGGCGCGGAGAACGTCCGCGAGCAGATCGCTTTTTTCCCGGAATTGGCCGAAAACGAAGTCATGCGTCACTTCGTGCGGCTGTCGCAATGGAACTACGGCGTCGATTCCGGCTTCTACCCGCTCGGCTCGTGTACGATGAAGTACAACCCGAAAATCAACGAGGACATGAGCCGGCTGGCGGGGTTTCTGAACAGCCATCCGGCCTGGCCGGCGGAAATGGCGCAGGGCAATCTGGAACTCATGCATCGCCTGGAGGCGATGCTGGCCGAGATCGCCGGCATGGACGCCACAACGCTTCAGCCGGCCGCCGGCGCGCACGGCGAGCTGACCGGTTTGATGCTCATTCGCGCCTATCACATCGGCCAGGGGCGAAAGCGCTCGAAGATCCTCGTGCCCGACAGCGCCCACGGCACCAATCCCGCCTCTTCGGCGTTGTGCGGCTTCGACGTGGTGGAGGTCAAGTCCGGTCCGAACGGCCATCTCGTTCCGGAAGCCGTCGCCGAGGCGATGACCGAGGACGTGGCGGCGCTGATGATCACCAACCCCAACACGCTCGGCATTTTCGAGAAGCACGTCGGGGAAATCGCGGCGATCGTCCATGCCAAGGGCGGCCTCATGTACAACGACGGCGCGAACATGAACGCCCTGGTCGGCGTGGCGCGCCCCGGCGACATGGGATTCGACGTGATCCAGTACAACCTGCACAAGACGTTCAGCACGCCGCACGGCGGCGGCGGGCCGGGCGCCGGGCCGGTGGCGGTCAAAAAGATCCTCGAACCTTTCCTGCCCGTGCCGCGCATCGTCCGGAAGGGCGATGAATATTCTCTCGACTGGAACCGGCCGCAGACGATCGGCAAGGTCAAGGGCCATATGGCCAACTTCGGCGTGCTGGTGCGCGCCTACACGTACATTCGCGAGATCGGGCAGGAGCATATGCGCCGCATCGCCGAACTGGCCGTGCTCAACGCCAATTACATCCGCGCCATGCTGAAGGATCGCTACAAACTGGCCTATTGCACGCCGTCGATGCACGAAGTCGTGTTCACCGACAAAAACCAGAAAGACCGCGGCGTGACGACCATGGACATCGCCAAGCGGCTTTTGGATCTTGGCTTCCATGCGCCGACCGTCTATTTCCCGCTCATCGTCCACGCGGCGATGATGATCGAGCCCACGGAATCGGAGAGCAAACAGAGCTGCGATCAGTTCATCGCGGCGATGGCGCAGATCGACGAGGAAACGAAAACCGACGCCGAGGCCTTTCACGGCTATCCGCGGCGGACCTTCCGCCGCCGGCTCGACGACGTCCAGGCGGCGCGCAAGCCCGTCCTGCGCTGGCGGCCCGAATGAACGTGCTTCCGGTCGAGGCTCGACGGCCCGAGGGATGCGCCGCGCGGCTCGACGCCGTAGCGCCGGCGTCTCGTTTTGTGGCGGCCAACGTCGTTTATCGGCTGTTCGTGCTGGGCGCGATGGCGGCGCTGCTCGTGTGGCTGCTGCTGCTCGGCGCGGCGTTTTTGATGATTTTGCCGATTTTTCTCCTCGTCGATTACGCGCGTCCCGGCCGGCGGGTCCATGTGATCCGCATGCATCGGGCGCTCCGGCAGACGTGGTCGGCGTTGCGCCTGCGATGAGGAAAGTTTACGGAAATCCACGGAGGAAGGCGCAACCGATTCGTCCGACTCGGGAAAACGCTTGACGTCCTCCGCAAAATTCGTTATTTCTGACACGATTTCCGCAACATAGGATAATTGCGCCAGACAGTATGCCGCTTACCCACGCTTAGAAGGAGTGGATCATGTTCAGCGTCATCCTCGAATCGGACGATCTGGGCTCGAAGGTCTACGATTTCGACAAGGACGAAATCTGCATCGGCCGGCTTTCCTCCTCCGACATCCAGCTCAAGAGCAACAACGTCTCCAAGCAGCACTCGCGCATCGTTTTCCGCGAGGGCAAGTATTTCATCATCGACCGCAAATCGACCAACGGCACCTTCGTCAACGGCAAGCGCGTCACCGCCCCGTTGTCTTTGAAGGACGGCGACAAGATTTACGTCGGCGATTTCATGATGACTTTCAAGGCCGGTCAGGCGGGTCAGAAGAAGGGTCCCAAGCCGCCGCCCCTGCCCGAGCGGCCGGTTGACGAGGCCGCGGACCTGGCCGACAAGCGCGGTACGGTTCCGCCCATGAAAGAGCCTTTGGATCTGGCCGAACTGGCGGAGGAGGAGGACACCCTCGCTCCGGTCCGCGAGGCGCGGACGATGGCCTACCTTGCAGCCCTGGAGTTCGGGGAATTCCGCGACACCCATATGCACGACCTCGACCCGGAAGACGAAGTGCTGAAGTCGAAGGTGTCGGAGCAGTTGCGCGCCTTCCTGGAGCAGGGCGAAGCGGCCAAGCTCGAACCGGCCGACAAAAATCAGATCCACGACGCCGTGCTCGCCGAACTGCTGGGCTTCGGCGCGCTGGAAAAATACCTCTTCGACGAGGACGTGGACGAGGTTTACGTCAATGGCCCGGAGCGGATCGTCGCCTCGCATCACGGCGTCAAGGAAGTCACCGAAGACAGCTTTTCCTGCGAGGAGGCGCTGGTGAACGTCGCGTCGCGGCTGGCGGCCTCGACGGGCGTGGAACTCGACGCCGAAAGCTCGGTGATCGATTTCTCTCTGCCGCACGGTCTGAATGTCGCCGGCGTGCTTTTCCCCCATTCGCCTTATGGCTCGGCGCTCCGTATCTCCAAGCGCCTGCGCGCGCCGGAAACGATCTCCGGTTTGCAGGAGGACGGTCTGCTGAACGACGACATGGCGATCTATCTGATGCAGGCCGTCGAGGCGAAGAAGACGGTGGCCGTCATCGGCGCGACCGCGCGCGACCGCCTCGACCTGCTGGCCGCCCTCGCCGCCGCCATTCCGGAGCGCGAACGGCCGGCGCTCGTCAATTTCGGCGCGACGGTGCTGCTGCCGCACGAAGACCACCTCGTATTGGAAAACGCCGCCGGCGAAGCGATCGAATCGGAGTTGCAGGTCTGCACGTCGGATCTGCTCCGCGCCGCTTCGCGGCTCTCCGCCGATCGCATCGTGCTGCGCGACCTGCGCGAGGACGCCGCGCTCGATCTGCTCTATGCGCTCAACTCCGGCTTCGAAGGCTCCCTCTTTTCGCTCTTCGGCCATTCGGCGGCGGACGGCCTGGAGCGGCTGTCGATGATGGCGCAGTACCACGGCACGTCCGAACTGATGGTGCGCAAGCTCATCAGCGCCACCGTGGACCTCGTGGTCTGCATCAACCGTTATCGCTCGAACCAGCGCCGCGTGTCGGGCATCCTGGAATTGACGTCCACCGAACAAGGCTGGCAGATCGCTCCGGTCTTCGCCTACGACGTGCAGAGCGACACGCCGACCGAACTCCTGGGCGGGTTCCAGCGTTTCTGAGATCGCACGACAACGCATAACACAAAAACGCCGCGCCTTCGGGCGCGGCGTTTGCTTTTACCGGATGGGTTTACGCGGGGAAGAAGCGGACTATTTTCCCGCCGCCTTGAGTTGCAGTTCTTTGTACTTGTTGACGAACTCGGTGTTGAAGGTTTTGTATTCGGTCTGGATGTCCTTGAACTGCGAGGCGTGCTGGTAAAGCTCCTGCTTCATCTGCTCCAGTTTGGCCTTTTGCGTGGCGGCCATCTGCTGCTCGGCGGGCTTCAGCTTCTTCGACGGATCGCCGGCCAGCCTGTTGTATTCGTCCCAGGCGTCGATGTATTGACGGCCGAGGTCGGTGTCGGTTTTTAGCAGGCTGCTCGCCCGGCTCTTGAGATCCATCAGCTTCGGCTCGCTGGCCAATTGATCCGGATAGGCCGAGGTGCAGTAGTCCATGGCGGTCACATGCTCCCGTCCCTTATCGGGAAAGGCGCCGTCGAGAAATTGGAGATGCGGCTGATGCTGGGCGTAGCAGTTGATGAGCGGTATGATCGTGCTCTTGACGAAAGCCATTGTTTTGTCCATTTCCGCCAGCTGCGCCTTCGCCTTCTCCTTCTCGGACTGCGCCCATGCCGTCTGACTCAGCCCGCACGCCACGATAACGAGGACGATGGCCGTTACCCACGTCTTGCGCATGAGACTCCTCCTGGCCTTACAAAGTGTTTTACCCGTTAAATTGCATTCCGCCGTTTCTACCAGATAGGCTAGCCGTTGACGGCGGACCTGTCAAGACCGCGATTTACCGCGATTTACCGCGTTTGAGGCAGGATCCCGCTTTGGGCGGCGGCGCGCCGGCTTTTTCGGCAAGAACACGGAGGCGCCAGGGAGGGTTACGAATTCTTTTCCAATTGCCTGCGGATGAATTCGGTAAGCTCGTCGGGGCGATACGGCTTTTTAATAAACGGCAGGTGCGTCAGGCCCTCGAAGGCGCGCGGCCGCTCATCGCGGTTGTAACCGCTGGTGAGCGCCACTCGCACCTCCGGCTTCAGCAGGCGCAATTGCTTGTAAGCCTGTCCGCCCGACAGGCGCGGCATCGTCAGATCCAGAAACACCAAATCGATTTCGGTGCGCGCCGCGGAAAACGCTTCCAATCCTTCATGCCCGTCCTTGGCCAGAATGACACGATAACCGGCGCGCCCTAAAACGGAATTCGCCAGTTCGCGGACGATTTCCTCGTCGTCGATGACAAGGATTGTCTGCCGCCGCGCAGGAGCGCCCTTGACGTCGCCGATCCGGTCGGCAGCTTCATTCGACTTGTATGGCCGCGCCTGAGGGAAAAGCAGCGTGAACGTCGTTCCCTGCCCCGGAGCGGTGCGGATTTTGATGCGGCCGTTATGTCCGCGCACGATGCCCAAAACCGCCGCCAGACCGAGTCCGCGCCCGGAGAATTTCGTCGAAAAGAAGGGGTCGAAGACCCTGGCCTTCGTCGCCTCGTTCATGCCGCAGCCGCTGTCTTCCACCTCGATGAAGGCGTACTCCCCTTCGGGCAACGGTTCATCGGGATAGACTTCCTTTAAAAATTCGCGGTCGGCCGCCATCTTTCCCGTTCGGACGATGATGCGGCCCTCCTCCTTGCCGATCGCTTCGGCGGCGTTGGCGACGAGATTCAGCAACGCTTGATGGAGCTGATCCAGATCGACTTCGATCCATACCGGCTCGGAGGCAGGGCGAAACTCAAGCCGGGCATGACCGACGGCGGCCGCAACCAGTTCCTGCAAATTCTCGGTGAGCACCGAGAGATCGATGCTTTGCAGGACGAACTTCCCCCTGCCGGAAAAAGCCAGCATCTGTCCGGCCAGGCCGGCGGCGCGGCGGCTGGCGGCGAGAATCTGCTCCGCCTGATGCCGGAGCGGGGAACGCAACGGAAGATCCACAAGCATCAGGCTGGCGTAGCCGATGATGCCGGTGAGCAGATTATTGAAATCGTGCGCCACCCCGCCGGCCAGGACGCTCAGGCTCTCCAGCTTCTGCGCCTGCTGCAGACGGGTCTCCACCTGCCGCCTTTCCTGGTCGAGCCGCGCCTGCTCGGTGACGTCGTGCATGGTGCAGTGCGTGCGGATGAAGCGCCCCTCCGCATCGTGTTCAACCCGGGCATTGAACTGCATGTGCCGCGTCTCGCCTTGCCCGGAAACCAAATCGATCGCCACTCCGAAAAGACTGCCGGCTTCCTTCAACCTGGCGAAGCAGTCGGCAAAAGACAGCCGGGCCGAAGCATCCAATAAATTTTCGAACGAACGGCCGATCACGTCTTCGCGACGGTAGCCGAGCGCGCGGCACCAAGCGTCGTTGACGTCCAGCAGACGACCGTCCCCGTCGAGCGACTGGTAGCCCAGCGGCAGCCATTCGTAGATGCGGCGGAAGTTGGCCTCGCTCTCCCGGAGAGCCGCCTCGGCGCGCTTGCGGTCGCTGATGTCCTCCACCGACCCCTCATAGTAACGAACGCGGCCATCGGCGCCGCGAATGCAACGGGCATTCTCGCGGACATAGACGATCGAACCGTCTTTCCGCTTCCAGGCCCCCTCCTCGCCGCGGATGACGTCTTCGCGCTCGATCTTCTCCTTGAATTGCGTTCGGCTGTAGCTTGGGGCGAAATAATCGAGTACCTCCAGATTGATCGCCTTGAGGCTTTCGACGTTTTCATAACCGAGCATTTCGACCAGCGCCGTGTTGGCGGAAAGGATGCGGCCGTCCGGCGTGGTGCGGTAGATTCCCAGGATGGCGTCCTCGAACAGCGCCCGATAGCGTTCCTCGCTTTTCCGGAGATCTTCCTCGTTCCGTTTGCGCAACGTAACGTCATGCGCAATGGCAAAAACGAGACCGCGCTCCCGATCGAACACCGTATTCCAGCTCAACCATCGATAACTGCCGTCGCGGCAGCGGTAACGATTTTCGAAGATCGAAGGGCTTGCGCCTTCGGCGAGCCGTTGCATCGCCTCAAGGGTAGTCGCCACGTCGTCGGGATGCAGCAGATGGAAACGCGGCATCACCTGGACTTCCTGGAGAGTCCAGCCGAAAATCCGCTCGAAGGCAGGGTTGAGGACAACGAGGTCGCCGTCCGGCCGGACGATGCAGATCACGTCTTCGCTCATCGAGAAGAGACGCGACCGATCGTCCGCGGCGTCGCGCTGCTCCGTTTCCGCGCTGCGGTTTCGCCCGCCCGGCGCGGCGACCGGCTTCTTGGGCCTGGTCCGAGCCTGGCTTGAACTTCGCGCAATCCCCTTGGAAACGGACGCGGCGGCCGGTTCCGGCCGAGCGGTCAATTTCGATTTTGCGGCGGCGGCCTCCGGGCGACGCGCGGAGGGGGCTGGCTTTGAGCCCCTGCCTTTGCTTTTTAGTCGAACGGGTTTCCCCATGGCCGCGTCCCTTCCTTGCGCGCGGATTCCGCGCGATGCGTTGCCGTATTCACTGCGAATGCCCGGCCAACGCGGCCTGAACTCCGGTTTTTTTTACATCCGCCACATCCCAGCTAAAAAGTCCAAACACCAGTACACCGATTACATTAATTATATCGTTGCAGACGTTTCGCCACAAGCCTCTTTTTTCATACAAACGGGCTCAAGTGCATATATCCGCACGATTTCGCTTTCATTATCGGCCGATTTAAGCGACTTCCGGTTCCATGACGCCCCTGGCGTTTCCCGGCATTTTTGGGGGGGTTCTTTTTTGCTTGCATGTTGTCGCTGAACGGGATAATTCTATCGTCCGATTCAACTTTTCTTCGCGGGGTCATCGCCGCCGCTCGACTGCATGGTCGGCGGGGGCATTGAACAAAAATCGCCTTTCATTGCCAACCAAAGGGAGGATGAGCATGAAAAAAAGTCTCTTCGCGCTCGTGATCGTGACCGTGATCGTCGGACTGCTCGGCTGCGGCGTCTCCAAGGAAGACCATGAGAAGGTCCAGAAGGAATTGGCCAATACGCAGGCCTCGCTGCAGGCCAAGGCGCAGGAGCAGGATAAATGCGCCGCCGATCTGAAGACGTGCCAGATGGAACTCGATCAGATCAAGGGCGACCTGATGTCGCTCTCGGAAGACTACTCGAAGCTCGGCGAGGAAAAACAGAAAATCGGCGAGGAATACGTCGATGTCAAATCGCAACTCGCCAAGATCCGCATGGCCAACGAACTGCGCCAGAAGGCGATGGACGAACTTTTGGCCAAGTTCGAATCGCTGATCAAAAGCGGCAAACTGACGATCGGCGTCAACGACGGCCGGATGGTGATTCAGCTTCCCTCGAACGTGCTCTTCCCGGTCGGCAAGTCCAATCTTTCCAAGGATGGAAAGCAGGCCGTGCAGGAAGTGGCCGAAGTTCTTAAAACCATCAATGGCCGCAAATTCCAGGTGGCCGGCCACGCCGACACCCAGCGTCCGAAGGGCAAGGTCAACCCCAACTGGACGCTTTCCTACAGCCGCGCCCGCGCCGTGTTCGACCTGATGATCAAGGACGGCATGAACGAATCGCTGTTGTCCCTGGCCGCCTACGCCGAGTTCAGCCCGGTGGCCGACAACAACATGCCGGCCGGCCAGGAAATGAACCGCCGCATCGAGATCGTGCTTCTGCCGACCTCCGACGAACTGCCGATGAAGCAGCTCAAGCAAATCCAGGCCACCGAGGCGAAGATCGAAAAGAAGGTCGAGGAAGCGGCGGCGCCGGCTGAGGAAAAGCAGGAAAAGAAGACCGAAGAAAAAGCGACCGAGGAAAAAGAGACCGAGCAAGAAGAGGCCGAGGAATAATCCCCGATCGCCTGCCAGCATGAAACGCCGCTCCGCAAGGGGCGGCGTTTTTTCTTGTCCCGAGGTCAGCCGCCGAGATCGGGCTTTTCGCCGAAAAGCTTCGCCACGCGCCGCGACCATCCGGCCAAGGCGTCGAGGTCGGGCCGGCGGGGGTAAAGCTTGTAGGCCGCAACGACGAGCGGCAGACGCGCCGCCGTCAGCGCCATGCGCCCCGCCAGCCGAGGCTCGCGCGCAAAGCCCTTGGCCATGCTCGCCACGCCGCTCGCCTTCGCCTTCGGGAGCTTCTGATCCAGTCCGAAGCGCATCATGTCGGGACCGAGGAGACCGGACGTCAGCAGGCGGTCGGTTTCCTCGCCGGCGAGGTTCTGCGTCAGGCGGCGCACCAGATCGTAGGCGGCCAGCGTCGCGCCGAAACGGCGCTGGAAAGCGGCGGCATAACTCCACGTCGCCGGCTCCGAGCCGGGATCGTAGAAACGCGAGACTTCGTCGGCCAGCAGCCTGCCGGCGACAAGCCCCATGCCGACGCCGCTGCCGTGGGCGGAAAACACCTGACAGGCGGCGTCGCCGATCAGCGCCGCCCCCGGCGCGGCAAGCCGGTCGTAGGGGCGGCGCAAGGGGATCAGCCCCGCGCCGCTCAGCACGGCCGCGCCAAGCCAGGGATGGCGGGCCTTCACCTCGCGCAGCATCGCCGGCCCCGTTTTCGCGCCCTTGACCGTCGCCGCGCCGACGAGGATGTCGGCCTGGCGATAATTGCGATCGACGAAAATGTTGAGCGTGCTGAAACCGCCTTCCACGGCGAACCAGCAGGCGACGTGCTGCGGCGGCGCGCCCAGGCGCGTCAGAAACGCCTTTGCGCCGCCGGGGTCGGCGATCGCGCAGGTTTCCATCATCGCCGAACAGAGATGTTCGGGCGGCGCCGGAGGGCAGGCCGAATCGAGCGCCGGCACGCGCCGACGCAGCATGCCGGAAAGACCCGTGGCGTCGATGAACAGCCGGGCGCGCACGACGATCGGCTCGCCGTCGGCGGCGAATTCCTCGCGCTGGAGGCGGATCGCCGCCGGCCGGCCGCCGTCGAGTTCGACGGCGTCGAGCCGCGCGCGGTCGATCATCTCCACGCCCGAGTCGCGGCAAAGGCGATGCAGGCGGCGCACCAGGCCGCGCATGTCCGTCTTCCACACCGGGCTGGGGTCGAGGATGAAACACGGCGCGTCGTTTTTCGTGAAGATGGCGACCGGCATGCCATGATCGCAGGCTTCCGGCGGTTCGGGACGCGGGACGCCGGCGAAGTCGAGCATCCACGGCGGGATGGCGTTGATCCAGCGCGCGCCGGCTTCCTCGAAACGGCGATGCTCGATGAGCGCCACCCGCATGCCGCTACGGGCGAGATTCAGCGCCGCGCCGCTGCCCGCCGTCCCCGCGCCGACAACCGCCGCTTCCACCGTAATTTCACGCATTGCGTCATTCTCCGGCCGAAAAAAACGGGAGAAGGCTCGGCTTCTCCCGTCCGCGTTCCTTGCGAGGCTCGCTTAGCGCTCCACGATGCGCAGGTGCTTGATGACGACGTCCTCCATCGGCTTGTCGCGCCCGTCGCGCGGCGCGCGGGCGATCGCCTTGACGATGTCGAGGCCGCTGGTGACTTCGCCGAAGATCGTGTGGCGATTGTTCAGGTGCGGCGTGGCCTGGTCGGTGATGAAGAACTGGCTGCCGTTGGTGTTCGGGCCGCGATTGGCCATCGCCAGCAGACCGGGGCGGTCGAACTTCAGGGTCGGGGAAAACTCGTCCTCGAAGGTATAGCCGGGACCGCCGGTGCCGTTGCCCTTGGGGTCGCCGCCCTGGATCATGAAGTTGGGGATGACGCGATGGAAGATCGTGCCATCATATAAAGGCTTTTTTGTTTTATCCAACGTCTTGGGGTCGGTCCATTCCTTCTCGCCCTTGGCCAGCTCGACGAAATTCTGAACGGTCTTCGGGGCTTCCTTGGAAAACAGCTTGACCTCGATGTTGCCGAGCGACGTCTCGAAAATAGCGAACAACTGAGCCTCCTTCCCGGCGGTCTGCCCCGCCTCGGTTTTGCCTTTCGTGTCGGTGTCTTTCGCCTCGCCGTTGTTGCAGCCGACGAGGGCCATCAGCATTGCGACGAGCGCCAGCCACGTAAGTTTTCTCATACGCACCCTCCTTTTCCGTTGGCGACAAATCGGTCAAAATGGAGTTTTCATCATACCGGGAAACGGGAAGGAGGCAAGATTAATGTGGGGGGAGAATGGGGAATTCGAATGATCGGACCTCCGTTATCGGATTCCCAGATCATCCGCAACGGAACTTCCAACGACAATGCCGCCGGAGGCCGCGCCAGAGCCGGCGATGCGCATTGGAGATCGGCCCGGACTCATGGTATTCTCGCGCCCGGCCTGGGGGATCCAGGCCCATCGCGCAACAGACGGAAGCAGATGCCCTCCCCTTTGCCGGAAAATTCCCCGATCGCCACCGCCCATGACAGGCTCGCCCATTTCCGCCGCCTTGCCGCCGCGTTGGGGCCGACCGTTCACCGGGGAGTCGCCCAGCATTTTTTCCTGTCGCTGATAAAAGAAGACGAAGCCTTGAACGCCGAAACGATCGCCGACTGCTGGCGTCGGGCGACCGAAAAAATCCGCGGCGGCCAGCTGCCGGGCTTTCTCGGCCTGTATCTGCACATCCCCTTCTGCCCGCGCCTCTGCACATACTGCATCTACTACCGGGTCCGCCTCTCCGATCCGAACGACCTGGACCTTTATCTCGCTCGTCTCCGCCGGGAGATCGACTATTACGCCCCGCTTTTCCAGGGCATCCCGTTCTCCACCTTCTATCTGGGCGGCGGAACGCCGACCCTCCTGAGCGAGTCGCAAATCGACGAACTGCTCGGCCATGTGCGGCGTTCGTTCGCCTTCGGAGCGGGCGAGCGCTGCTTCGAAACCAGCCCCTACACGTTGACCGAAGCGAAAGCCAGGCTCTTCGCCGATTACGGGTTCAATCGCGTCAGCTTCGGAGTTCAAAGCTTCTCCCTGGAGGTTCTTCAAAACGTAGATCGCGTGCTCCAGAAAACCGAACAGGTCCACCGCACGATCGGACTTCTGCAATCGTTCCGCTTCCACGTCAACTGCGACCTCATTCACGGCCTGCCCGGCGAGTCGCTCCAGACCACGCTGGCGAACCTGGAACATCTGCTCGAACTCGGCCCGACGCAGGTGACGACCTACAAGCTGTCGATCTACACCCCGCCGCTGCCGGGAAGGACCGACGCCGCCCCCCTCCCCGAACTCGCCCGGGAAGCGGAGCCGATCGCCCGGAAACACGGCTACACGATCGCGGTCTATCCAACGGCCATAATGGCCGTGCGAAGCGAACGCAACCGGAGGGTGGAAGAAATCGAGCGCCGCCCCGATTACCGCAACTACGACGACGTGACGACGGAGCCCCGATCCCTGCTGGGTCTCGGTCCCACGGCCCGTTCCTACATCTTCGGCCACCTCAAATACAAATCCACGGCCTACCCGGTCGCCGCGCCGTTCGCTCCCGGGGACAAGTCGATCCTGGGCCGGCGACTGTCGCTATTGGACGAAAAGCAGTTTTTCCTCACCCAGCAGCTCGCCTCCGACGGGCGCTTTTCGGCCGTCGAGTACGAGCGCTATTTTCGGGAGAGCGTTTCGGTCGCGTTCGGAGAGGCCCTGAAGGACCTTGATAAGCTGGGATGGCTGCGAAGAGAAAACGACGGGTACGTCCTCACCGTGGACGACCCGACGGAGCGATTCGTCGCCGGGCTGTTTTTCCTGGACGAGCAAAAGATCCGGGCCGCCTGGAAGGACATCGCCGACAGTCCGGAGAAGTATTCACCGGACGGCCCGAGCGACCTTGTGGACAGGAGGAATTTCCTGATCCGATATCGGCAGGCGTGCATCCCCATCAGCCTGCATCGTATCCGGCCAGGCTTCGGCTGTTTCCGGCAAGCGGGGGATTTCGCTTTTTCGATCGCCGATGAAATGGCTGGAAACGGGAAAACGGCGCCTCCCAACGAGGAGAAGGTGCTCCGCCTGTTCGGCCGCTTTTTCGAACTGGTCGTGGCGACCGCCAAACCCGCCAGCCTCGACGCTCTCCAGGAGGCGATCCTCTCCCGCCGCGACAAACTGGCCGCTTACGGCCTGGCTATCCAGTCGCCGCCGGACGAGGAGCCCCCCTCCCGCTGAGCGGCGCGGGCTCTATCGCCCTCCGCCCGGGAGGTTGCTGGCGCTCTGACCCAGCGTGCCCATCAGCAGGTTGATCAAGAACTGGTCCGCCGCCCGCCATTCGGGCGACGCCGGATAACCCTGCGCCTCCAGCTTCGGTACGTTCACATACAGAATTCCGCCGAAGGTCGGATCCTGATAGGCCGTGTAGGGCGAGGTGAAGGTTTTGCCGTCCGCCGCGATCTCGTAGGCCGTGCCGACGAAATGCGGCGCGTCCACCATCGTCTCCTCGGTCTTGCAGGAGAAACCCTCGATCGGGTGGCCGTCCACCATCTCCTCCGGCGCGCACTCCCACTCCATCATCATCGTGTTTTCGAAGCCCGGTTTGTCGGTGCTCCACACCGGCAGCATCTCCCGCAGCGGTTTCGGGTCCTGCAAATAGGCGTGGAGGTCGATGGCGATCAGGTCAAGATCCACGAACGACGTGACCAGCGTGGCCAGAAGGCTCGGGGTGATGATCTGCGGATCGAGCCCGAGGTCGAAGCCGAAGGCGTCCAAAAGCCCGAAGGCGATGGGCATGATCGCCATCGAGGCCAGAATCGGCATGACGACCTCATCCATCGGCGCGGCCGGACCGCCGTTCTCCAGTTGATTTTTCCACGTCGAGACGGCCACGAGTTCCGTGGGCGTGATCAAGGTCACCGCCTGCAGCTTCTCGCCGGGGCCGTTGACATCCGTGATCCACACCTGCATCACGAGATCCGACTCGTCGCGTTCCTTCTCGACGACGAAGAACTCGTCCGACTGGTCGCTGTCCTCCTCCTGCTCGGCCTCGGCGGCCACCGCCGCATCGAGAATATCCTGCAACGCGCCGAAGAGATACTCGCTGCTCTCGGACACCAGCGCCCTGCCGTTGTCGCGGAAGTCCAGGAATTTCGGCTCGTAGTTCAAAAGATAGGTCATGACGCCGCCCAGGTTTCCCGTGTCCTGCGTGTCGCCGAGCGTCCCGCCCTGGTAACGGGAGATGATCGTGGCCAGGTCGCTTTTCAGGTGATGCGACAAGACCATCTGGAAGAGCGCCGCGAACGTGCGCGACATGGCGTCGAACATGAACACGTCGGCGTCGTCGATCTCGCCGCGGATGTAGGTGGGCTCGAACAGGCCGATGTAGATCGGCAGCTTTTCGAAGCGCATCGACAACCCGCCTTCCTCTTTCAACGGTCCGTAGAGTTCGACGGAGTGCTTGAAGCGGCTGTTGATGAGGTCGAAGGCGAAGTAGATTTCCTTGTCGAGCCAGTCGTCCCAGCTTTCGTAGCCGTCCGGCGGCGGCGGATCGACGCTCATCGTGCGCGCCTCCTCGGGCTGCGGCCAGTCGCTGCTGCCGGTGACGCTGCTCACTGTCGTGATTAGCATGCCCAGAATCTCGAAGGACACGAGGCTCTCCGTAAAGGCGTAGCCGAAGCGAGCCTGCGGGTCGTCGGGGTCTTCCTCGAAGGCGAGCTTGAAGGAGGCGTTGGCGAATGTCGCCTCGCCCTTTTCCAGCCACATCATGCCCGCCTCGACGTTCTCGTTTACGCCGGGCGGCTCCTCCTCGACATCGCCGTCGCCGCTCTCTTCATCGCCGTCTTCCTGGGGCAGGTCGCCGTCCGTGTCGCCGTCGGTCGGCGCGGGCTCGTCGTCGCCGCCTCCTCCGCATCCGGCGAAGGCCGCGCCCGCGAACAAAAGAACCAGAATCACGCTGAAAAAAAGATGCTTCTGCATCGTCGGCCTCCTAGTCGTCGATCCGTTTGACATACGCCGGACGCGGCGTGTCGCCCATTATGCAGCGGTAGAGGTGGTCGCCCAGACCATCGTGCCCGTCGAAGGTGGACCAGTTCCAGCGCTTCGCCTCCTGCGCCGTTTGTCCCGCCTCGGGGTTGTAGAGGTAGGGCATCGTCGGGACTTCGGCGTCGTAAACCGCGGCGTCCTTCCGATCGGTGAAGATGTCGGCCATCGGCGGGGCCAACAGCGTGTTCTTGTTGATCGGCGGCAGATCGAGGATCAGCTCGATGGTGCGGAAAACGGACGGCATCGAGTAATGCACCGTGCTGCGGTAGCCGCGCTTTATCCACGGGCTGGCGACGTAGCAGACGGAGCGGTGGGCGTCGATATGATCGCCGAAGCCCGATTGCGGGTCGTCCTGAATGGCGAAGAGGATCGATTTCTCCCAGAACGGCGAGTGCGACAGCCAGTCGAGCAGCAGGCCCAGGCCGTGGTCGTTGTCGGCCACCATCGTCTGCGGCTTCGGCATGCCGGCGTCGCCGCCGACCGTATGATCGTTGGGCAGGACGATGAAGATGAAGGGCGGGAAGAGCCGCTCGTCGCCGGTTTCGACGGCCAGGTTCCACTCGCGAATGACCTCCCTGGCCTTGGTCACGTCGGTGACGCCCGTGGACCAGTAAGGGTATTTGAGGTCGATTTTATCGATCCACTTGGCCAGTTCGCGCGGGCCGAAATTGACCACTTCGCCGTAGTTGCGGAAGTTGACGCCGTGGTTGTCGAGGTGCTCGAAGATCGACCCGCCGCCGGCGAAGGTGATCGGTTCGACGCCGGTGGCTGTCAGGCGATCGAAGCGCCCTTTTTCCACGTAGTCGTTGCAGTCGGCCTGCGTCGCCCACATATGACCCTGCAGGCTCACCTCGCTGTCGGCGTAGTAGTTCACCATGTCTACCCAGGTGCGGGCGATCTTGTGGGCGTTGGGCGTGACGTTGACCACTTCGCCGTCCTCCAGCGTCACCCGTTCGCCCCAGGCCACGGTCAGCGCCGGGTCGTGCCACTCGTCGCCTTCCGGGCCGACCAGATCGCCCAGGAGTTCGTCGTAGGTCTTGTTTTCCTTGATGACCAGGATGACGTGTTCGATGACCGATTTTTCGTTGTCGTTCAGCGGCAGCGGCACGAGCCGTTCGCACTCGTTATTGGGGAAGAAGCCCGCGGCGCGCTCGGTGTTCTGCTTCACCTGCCAGGTGTATTCCTCCAGCGCCACCGCGTCGGCCGGCGCATCGAGCCATTGCAGCACGCCGTAAAGCCCCGCGCCCGATTTCTGGCCGGGGCGAGCGCCGAAGCCCTTGCCGTTGACGACGGCGATCTTGTCGCCCTCGGCGGAAAGGGCGAGACGCGTCGGGTAATGGGCCGTGGGGATCGAGCCCAGAAGCGTCCAGTTCTGCGTATCGAGCACTTCGATCGCGTTGTGGTCGGCGCTGGCGACGAAGGCGCGATGGGCGTCGGCGGAGGGATGGGCGGCCACGGCGTTCGGCGTCCAGGCGAGGAACTCGGGGTTGTCCGCGTCCAAGGGGATCGTCTGCGTTACGCCGTTGGTCGCCGTGTCGATGACGCTGAGGCTGTCGTCGTCGGAGTTGGCGACCACCAGATAAGCATCGTTTTCGGCCAGCGCCATCCCTTCGGGGTGTCTCTCCACCGCGACCTCGGCGGTCACGGCCATCGTCGCCGTATTGACGACGCTGACGCTGTCGCCGCCCCAGTTGGAGACGTAGGCCGTCTGCCCGTCGGCGTCGAGGATGACGTCGTAAGGATAGTAGCCCACCTGCGTTTTCGTCGGCTCGCCGGCGGGAAGCGGAATTTTCGCCAGCGCGCTTTGCGTCGATAAGATGGCGTAGAGCGTCTGGTCGTCGGCCGACAGCGCGAGCGAGGCGACGTAGCCGTACAGTTCGATCTCGCCGGTTTTGCCGAAGGTCTCGCCGCTCCACTGGAAGATGTGCGCCACGCCGGCGGAGGCGCCGGCGACGTAAACGGTCTGGCCGTCCTTGGTCACGGCGACGCCGTGGCCCGTCGGCAGGCGGATCGGATCGGCGACGGCGACGATCGTCTCGCCGGAAAGGTCGAACGCCTGGAGGCTTTGCCCCTCGGCGTTGGTGACGTAGGCGTATTGGCCGTCGGGCGAGAGCGCCACGCCCCAGGCGAAGCGCTCCGTGCCGATCGTCTTGCCGGCGGGGGTGACGATCTGGCCGTTGACGAGCACGGCGGAGTTCGTCTCCGGGTCGTAGCCGGTCACGGCATAGGCGTCCTCGTTCGGCTCGCCGATGCTGCAAACCTCGCCCGTGGGGCTCTTATCGACGTCCGGCGAGGACGGCGCGTCGGGCGTCTGGCCGCCCGGATCGGTCGAAGGCGCGGCGGGCTCCCCGCAGGCGGCGAGCGCCGCGAAAAGCGCCAAGAGCAAGGTCCAGCATCCTGCGCGCATCGGAAACTCCTTTCGCGTAAAGACGATACTCCGCTGTCGTTCTGCTCAAAGGGAATACGTACAACGCCCGCAGCATAGCCGCGAACGGGGCGGGCGTCAATAGTCGCTTTGCGCCGATTTCGCAGCAAGGGCGCGGCGTTGGGCCATGCACGCATTGACTTTCCCCCACCGCCGGGATACGGTGCCAGGGGTGTGTGGATTGCGGAAGCGGGGATCATGCCGGAAACGCATTCGGACGCCCGACCGTCAGTGTCGATCGTCATTCCATGCCGCAACGAAGAAGGTCTGATCGGACGCTGCCTGCGTTCGGTCGCCGCCTTCGATTATCCCCAAGAGCGCCTTGAGGTTCTCGTCGCCGACGGCATGAGCACGGACGGCACGCTGGACGAGATTCGCCGCGTCGCGGAGACGACAGGCTTGAACGTCCGCGTCGCGCCCAATCCCGCTTTCGTCGTCCCTGCCGGCTTGAATCTGGCTATCGGCCAGGCGCGAGGCGACGTCATCCTGCGTCTCGACGCCCATTCGGCCTATCCTACGGATTACGTATCGCGCTGCGTTCGCCTGCTTGGCGAAACCAAGGCCGACAACGTCGGCGGCCGGGCCGTGGCCGTGCCGCGACATGGCGGAGCGACGGCGCGGACGCTGGCCGCCGTGTGGAACCACGGTTTCGGCGTCGGCCGCTCGCCGTTCCGCACGCGCCGGACGCCGGGCGAAGTGGACACCGTGCCCTTCGGCTGCTTTCGCCGCGAACTGTTCGACCGGCTCGGCCCCTTCGATTCGCGCCTGCATCGCGGCCAGGACTACGAATTCAACCAACGCATCCGCAGTCGCGGCGGACGGATCTGGTACGACCCCTCGCTGGTCGTCCACTACCAGAGCCGTTCGGACTGGCCATCGTTCTGGCGTTACGCCTACGCCAATGGCAAGTGGGTGCCGCTGATGCATGTCTTGTACCCCTACACGTTCCGTCTGCGGCACGCCGTCCCGGGAATGTTTACGCTGTATCTGCTCGCGCTCATCGCCCTGGGCGTGATCTGCGCCGCGTTCGGCGCGGGCGACGCATGGCTCATCTGGCTCTGCTTACCCTTGGCGCTTTATACTCTGCTTATGCTGGCGGCGTCGCTCCAGACGGCGCAGCGGGAGGGCTGGGAGTTGCTGCCGCTTCTGCCGGCGGCATTCTTTACGTTCCATTTCCTGTATGGTCTCGGCAGTCTGGCCGGCCTGGCGCGGGCGGTCGCCAGGCGCTATCCTTGGGCGACGGAGACGGCCGGGGACGCCCTTCCCTCCCCCGTCAAGGACCGGTCCGCATGAAGCTGTTGTTCATCATTCCGCCGCCCATGCACTACCTGGAGGCGAGCGCCAACGAACGGCTCGACAAAAACCGCGAGCATCGGCCGACGCTCGGCGTTCTCGCCGTCGCCTCCTACATCGAGAAACACCGCCCGCAGCACGCCATTCGCATCATCGACGCCCCGAGCGAGGATTACACGCTTGACGACGTGGTGCGGCTCTTCAAGGAATACGACCCCGACGTGGTCGGCTTCACGGCGATGACCTTCACGCTCTTGGACGTGCTGGAAGCCGTGCGGGCCGTAAAAGCCGCCAAGCCCGACGTCCGGACGGTCCTGGGCGGCTGGCACCCGACGTACTACCCGAAGGAAACCTTGATGCAGCCGGGGGTGGACGTCGTGGTGGGCGGCGAGGGCGAACAGACCTTCGCCGAATTTTGCGACGCCCTGGAGGCGAATTGCGAACGGCCGGAACTGGAGAAGGTCGCCGGGCTGGCCTATAAGACGGCCTCCGGAGAGTTCGCCGTCAATCCGCCGCGGCCGAAAATCGAAGACCTCGATTCGCTGCCGATTCCGAACTACAACCTCGTCGATCTCAACCGCTACCAGCACGTCCTCGGCTCGGGCGGCGTGACCCTGGCCCTGCAAAGCTCGCGCGGCTGTCCCTTCGCCTGCACCTTCTGCGACATCCGCCGCTCCCGTTTCCGCCAGCGGTCGAGCGAGTCCGTAGTGGATGAGCTGGAGCACTGGACGCGCCAGGGCAT
This sequence comes from Myxococcales bacterium, assembly GCA_003598065.1. GTDB lineage: Bacteria > Myxococcota_A > SURF-8 > SURF-8 > SURF-8 > SURF-8. Next base: position 21,019 of record QZKR01000135.1, read on the forward strand.
CCGCTCCTTCTTTTTCGTCGATGACAACTTCGTCGTCAACCGGCGCTGGACGATCGAAACCTGCAAGATGATCGTCGAGCGCAAGCTCGACATCGAATTCAAGATCAGCGGCCGCATCGACCGCGCCAACCTGGAGATGTACGAATGGCTGGCGCGCGCCGGTTGCAGCCGGATCAATTTCGGCGTGGAGTCGTTCGAGCAGGTCAATCTCGATTACCTTATCAAAGGCACGAAGGTGGAGCAGATCGGCGCGGCTTTCGCAATGGCCCGCCAGGCCGGGCTCAAGGCTTTCGCCTACATGATCGTCGGCTTCCCGCGGCAGAACGAATGGGAGATGTATCGCGAACTCGTCCATCTGGCGCGCGTCCGCGCCGACTTCGCCAGCTTCGCCGTGCTCTCCGCCTATCCGCGCACGCCGCTCTACGAACGGTTGCTGCAGGATGGCGTTTTCCCGCGCGACTTCTGGCGGGAGTTCGCCGAGCGGCCGACGGCGGATTTCACGATGCCCCTGGTTTCGCGCCGCTACAACCGGGAAAAACTGCGCCGCATCCAGGTGCGCATGACGCAGTTCTTTTACTTCAATCCGCTGTTCTTGGGCCGCGCCGTGCTCTCGATCCGCAGCGCGGCGCAGCTCAAAAATTACGCCCGCGTGGCGTTGAATCTGGCGCGGCGGGTACGCCGCTGAACGAAGAAAGGGACCGTTTCGCATGGCCGTGCCGTTCTACCGACCCTCGATCACCGAGGCCGAGATCGCCGAGGTGCTCGATACGCTGCGTTCCGGCTGGCTGACGACCGGACCGAAGACGAAACTGTTCGAGGAGCGCTTCGCCGCCTACGCCGGCTGCAAGCACGCGGTGGCCGTCAACTCCTGCACGGCGGCCTTGCATCTGGCGCTGGAAGCGATCGGTATCGCGCGCGGCGATCTCGTGCTGGTCCCGGCGATGACCTTCACCGCCACGGCGGAGGTGGTGCGCTATTTCGACGCCGTGCCGGTGCTGGTGGATTGCGAACCGGAGACCTTCTGCCTCGATTCGGCGCAGGCGCGGCGCATCCTGGAAGATCTGCGCGCCGGCAAACCCGTGGCCGGCGTGGCCAAGGAAGCGATTCGCCCCCCCAAGGCGATCTTGCCCGTTCATTTCGGCGGCCAGATGGCCGACGTCGATGCGATCGAAGCGTTGGCGAAAGAGTTCGATCTGTTCGTCATCGACGACGCGGCGCACACGCCGCCGGCCGCCTTTCGCTCGCATGCCGGCGCGCCGTGGCGCAAGGTGGGCACGACCGCCGACATCACCTGTTTTTCGTTTTACCCCAACAAGCCCATCACCACCGGCGAAGGCGGCATGGCCACGACCGACAACGCCGCCTGGGCCGACCGGATGCGCGTCATGAGCCTGCACGGCATTTCCAAGGATGCGTGGAAGCGCTATTCGGGGGCGGGCTCGTGGTATTACGAGATCGTCGCGCCGGGCTTCAAGTACAACCTCACCGACATCGCGGCGGCGCTGGGCGTCGTCCAGCTTTCCCGCGTCGATGAACTGCACGCCGGCCGGCGGCGGGCCGTGGAGCGCTACGCCGAGGCGCTGGCCGGCGAGGAGACGGTGATTCCGCCTTCCGAGCATCCCGACCGCCTCCATGCCTGGCATCTCTACATCATTCGGCTCAAGCTGGACAAACTGCGCATCGACCGGGGCGCTTTCATCGCCGAGATGCAGCGGCGCGGCATCGTCTGTTCGGTGCATTTCATTCCCCTGCACCTGCATCCCTACTGGCGCGAGACGTATCATCTCGCCCCGGAGCAGTTCCCCGAGGCCGACCGGCTCTATCGGGAGATCGTCACCCTGCCGCTCTTCCCCGGCATGACCGACGCCGAAATCGCCGAGGTTACGGGAGCGGTGCGCGAAATCTGCGAGGCCAACCGTCGATGACCGCCGACGCCCAACGTCCGCCGCGCGAGCCCGGTTTGCTCTACACGCTCGCCAAACGCGTCCTGGACGTGGGTGTTTCCGTTTCGGCGCTGGCGGCTCTTTCGCCGCTGCTCGCCGCCGCCGGCCTGGCGGTGAAGCTCTACGACGGCGGCCCGGCATTGTTCAAGCAGCGCCGGATCGGCAAGGACTTCGAGCCTTTCGAGGTGTGGAAGTTCCGCACGATGACGCCCGACGCGGAGGCGAAAGGCGCGGCGATCACGAAAGCGGGCGATTCGCGCATCACGCCCCTCGGCCGTTTTCTGCGCCGCACCAAGCTGGACGAACTGCCGCAGCTTGTGAACGTGCTGACCGGCGAAATGTCGCTGGTCGGGCCGCGCCCGGAGGTGGAACGCTACGTGCGGCGGTTCGAGGACGACTACCGCCGCATCCTTTCCGTGCGGCCCGGCCTCACCGATTACGCCGCGCTCGATTTTATCGACGAGGAACGGCTGCTGGCCGAAACAACGGACGTCGATAAGGTTTATGTCGAAAACATTCTGCCGCGTAAAATAGAGTTGTACTACCGCTATCTCGATGAGCGGTCGCTCGCCACGGATCTGCGCTTGATCGCGCGCACGTTGGCCCGCCTCGTCGGCCGCTAGGAAGCCACCCGCTTTTTCTCGCTTTTATTCTTTCTTTTCTTTCCATTCGTTTCCGCTTGTGCCATACTCGCACCCAATGTGTAGGGTGTAACGTAGAACAGAGGGCCATGAAAACGAAGCAAACAGCATCTGCTGACGACTCGCAATTTGTCCTGATCGCGGAAGACGACGTCGCCAATCGTTCCGTGCTCGAAAAATTCCTCTCGATGGATGGCTATGCCATCTTCTCCGCCGACAACGGCGTGGAGGCTCTGAGGTTGTTCGGCGATCACGCCGACAACATCGGCCTGTGCCTCATCGACGCCAACATGCCGGAGTTGGACGGCTTGTCCGTCATCCGGGAGATACGCGCCAAAGATGCGTCGCTGCCCGTCTTTTTGCTCACCGGCGAAGCCGATCGCCAGGCGCCCCTGCCGACCGCCGAATTGCGGATTACGCGCCATTTCGTGAAGCCCTTCGACTGGCAGGAATTGCGCGGCGCCGTTGCTTCGGTGATGAGCGGCAGAGCCCACAAAGGCACGTAAACAGTTCCCCCATAAAAAAGGAAACGGCGGAACCCAATTGGGGCTCCGCCGCTGGGGATAATCGCGAAGCATACTGCCTTGGGGGGCCTCAGAACTTCGCGAAGTCCGGATCGCGGTCCAAGGGGATCACGTCTTCCGCCCTCAGATGCAAGGCCGCGTGATGCCCGTTGCCGTTGCTCTTTCCGTTGCCGTTGGCTTTTCCATTGCCGTTGCCGTTCTTCTTCGCCACCGCCGCCTGATGCTTGACGACGGGTTGCGCCTTCGCTTGTTCGCCCAGCTTGAAGCGGCCCACCATCGCCGCCAGTTCCTCCGCCTGGCTCGACAGTTCTTCCGCCGCCGAAGACGACTCTTCCGAGTTCGCCGCGTTCTGCTGCGTCACCTGATCCATCTGAGCGACCGCCTTGTTCACCTGCTCGATGCCGCGCGAT
>QZKR01000043.1 GCA_003598065.1 Myxococcales bacterium
CCGTGTCCGGCATCGGTCCCAAACTGGCGCTGGCCATGCTCTCCGGCCTGCCGGCGCGCGCCCTCGCCCAGGCCGTGGTCAACAGCGATCTGCCGCGGCTTATTTCCATTCCCGGAGTCGGCCGTAAAACGGCCGAGCGCGTGCTGGTGGACCTCCGCGAACCGCTGGCCAAGCTCCTGGCGCTCGCGCCCGAGCCCATCGGCGAGGGCGGCGGGCTGGCGGCCGGCGACGAGTTGCTGTCGGCGCTTGTCAATCTGGGGTATAAAGAGAGAATAGTCCGCAGGGTGATCGAAAAACTCGCCAAGCGCTTCCCGCCTGAGACTCCCCTGGAGGAGTTGATCCGCGCGGCGCTGCATGAGATGCAGAAATGACCGAACGCGAAGACGAAGACGATCTCGCCCCTCAGCGCCAGGACGGCGAACGGCAGGTCGAATTGTCGATCCGGCCCAAGAGTTTTGCCGAGTATATCGGCCAGAAGAAGGCCATCGACAACCTTTCGGTGTTCATCCAGGCGGTGAAGCTGAGACGGGACGTTCTCGACCACATGTTGCTCTGGTCGCCGCCGGGCTTGGGCAAAACGACGCTGGCGCACATCGTCGCCAACGAACTCGGCGTCGGCATCTACGCCACCAGCGGTCCGGCCATCGACCGCAAGGGCGATCTGGCGGGCATCCTGAGCAACCTCAAGCGCGGCGATATCCTCTTCATCGATGAAATCCATCGGCTCGCGCCGGTGATCGAGGAGAACCTCTACCCGGCGATGGAGGATTTCACCTTCGACATCATCATCGGCGAGGGTCCGCACGCCAAAAACATCAAGCTGCCCCTGCAGCCCTTCACCCTGATCGGCGCCACGACGCGTGCGGGCATGCTCACCTCGCCCTTGCGCGATCGTTTCGGAATCATCGTCGAGCTGTCGTATTACGCGGCCGAGGAGCTGATGGAGGTCGTGCGGCGCACGTCGCGCGTGCTCGGCATCGCCATCGATGAGGAAGCGGTGTGGGAGATCGCCCGCCGCTCGCGCGGCACGCCGCGCATCACCAACCGGCTTTTGCGCCGCGTGCGCGATTTCGCCGACGTGGCCGGTCAGACGCGGATTTCTCTCGAACTGGCGCGCCACGGCCTGGACAAGCTGGAAATCGACGCCGTCGGACTCGACCGCACCGACCGCCACATCCTGAAAACGATCGCCCAGATGTTCAACGGCGGGCCGGTCGGGCTCAACACGCTTTCCGCCGCCCTGCCGATGGAGAAGGATACGCTGGAGGACGTCTACGAGCCGTTTCTGATTCAGCAAGGCTATCTGCAGCGGACGCCCAAAGGACGCATCACGACCGAACGCGCCTACCGCCACCTCGGTATGAAGCTGCCGACCGTCCAGCCCGACCTGTTCGCCTCGCGTCCCGCCTCCGAGATCGGCGACGGCGAGCCCGACGCCGATTGATTTCGCCATGACAGCGCGCCGCCAGACGCTTGCGGCTCCGCTGACGTTTTCCGGCATAGGCGTCCATACGGGCGCGGCCTGCCGCATTCGCCTCGTCCCCTTCGCCGGCGGGATCGTTTTCCAGTCGGGGAAAACGCGCCTCCCGGCTCGCGTCGATTTTCTTCTCGAAGCGGAGCGCGGCATCGTCTTATCCAAAGACGACGTGACAGTCGCCGTGGTCGAGCATCTATTGTCAGCCCTGGCGGCGTTCGGCGTCAGTGACGCGCTCATCGAAGTGGACGGTCCCGAACTGCCTTTTATGGATGGCAGCGCCGCGCCATTTGTCGAAGCCCTCCTCGCCGGAGGATTGATTTCTCTGGATACGGCTGCCTCCGCGCCGCTGATTGTCTCGTCGCCGCTGGAGGCGCGCGAAGGCGAGCGTTTTGTCCGCGTCGAGCCGGCGGACCGCCTCGAATTCGACGTCGCCATCGATTATCCGCATCCGCTCATCGGTAAACAGCGCTGGGCCGGGCCGATCGATGCGGCGACCTATCGCTGCGAGCTTGCCCCGGCGCGGTCCTTCGGTTTTCTTCGAGAGCACGAAGCGCTCAAGCAAATGGGCTTCGCCCGCGGCGCTTCGGCGGACAACGTGCTCGTCTTCACCGAGGACGCCGTTTTACCCGGCCAAACGTTGCGCTTTCCGGATGAACCTGCCCGTCATAAAGCGCTCGATCTTCTGGGCGATCTTGCGTTGGTCGGTCGCCCCGTCGTCGGTCGTGTTGTTTCCTTTAAAGGCGGGCATCGGCTGAACGCCATGCTTGCTGCTAAATTGGCGAAAGAAGCCTAGCTGCGGGGCCGGAAAGCGCCGCGGCGGGGGCGTCGGCGGGCCGTTGCCTTTTGCCGGACCGCGCCGTATGATGGGCGGGCTTTTGACGCAACGCCGAACGCTGGGAGGCAGGCATGATCGAGCGGTACACCAACCCGGAGCTGGGACGCATTTGGGAGCAGGAGGAGAAATATCGTACATGGTACGAAGTCGAACTCGCCGCGCTGGAAGGCATGGAACGGGCGGGCCTTGTCCCGGCCGGAATTTTCGAGGCGGTGCGGCGGGTTGGCGTGAAGCTCGATCCGCAACGGATCGACGAGATAGAGCAGACGACGAAGCATGACGTCATCGCTTTTCTGACGCACCTGGAGGAGCAGATCGGCGAGCCGGCGCGCTGGATCCATTACGGCATGACTTCTTCCGACGTGCTGGACACCGCTTTTTCGCTGCAGCTCGTTCGCGCCTCGGCGATCATCGAGGCCGACCTTCACAAGCTCCTGGAAGTTTTGGAACGTCGCGCCCGGGAGCATAAGGACACGGTGATGATCGGCCGGTCGCACGGCATCCACGCCGAGCCGATCACCTTCGGTCTCGTGCTGGCCATCTGGTACGCCGAAATGCGGCGCAACCTGGAGCGTTTCCGCCGCGCGAAGGAAACGGTTCGCGTCGGCATGGTTTCTGGAGCGGTGGGAACCTTCGCCAATATCCCGCCGGAGGTGGAGGCGTTCGTCTGCGAAAAGCTGGGGCTGGCCTGCGAACCGGCGTCGAACCAGATCATCCAGCGCGACCGCCACGCCGAGTACTTCACCACGCTGGCGGTGATCGCCGCGACGGTGGAGAAGATCGCCGTCAACATCCGCCATTTGCAGCGCACGGAAGTGCGGGAGGTGGAAGAGCCGTTTGCCAAGGGTCAGAAGGGATCGTCGGCGATGCCGCACAAGCGCAACCCGATCGGCGCGGAAAACCTCACGGGACTGGCGCGCGTCGTGCGGGCCAACGCCATGGCGGCCCTGGAGAACGTGGCCCTCTGGCATGAGCGCGACATCAGCCACAGCTCGGTGGAGCGAATCATCGCGCCGGACAGCACGATCCTCGTCGATTACATGCTGAAGCGGCTGACGCGCATCCTCGACGGGTTGGTCGTCTATCCGGAGGCGATGCAGGCCAACCTGGAGAAAATGCGCGGGCTGGCGTTTTCGCAGAAAGTGCTGCTGGACCTCGTGGCCAAGGGGCTCGGCCGCCAGGAGGCTTACGAAACCGTGCAGCGCAACGCCATGCGCGTCTGGGCGGAGGACGGGCTGACGCTGGAGAAGGCGCTTTTGTCCGATGAAAAACTGACGGCCCGGCTTTCTCCGGACGAAATCCGCGAAAGCTTCGACGTGCGCTATCATTTGAAATATGTAGATACGATCTTCGGCCGTGTCTTCGGCAAGGAGCAGAAATAGTGAGGTTATCCCGCGACCGTTATCGCCTTTACCTCGTCACCGATCGACGCTTTCAGACGCGGGAATTGGTCGAGGTGGTCCTGGAGGTGGCGGCGGGCGGGGCGACGATGGTGCAGCTTCGAGAAAAGGATCTCGACACACGCGAGCTGTTGGAATTGGGTGCGGCGCTTTTGGCGCACCTGCGGCCACTGGGCGTCCCGCTCATTGTGGACGACCGTGTGGACGTGGCGCTGGCCTTGGGCGCGGACGGCGTGCATCTCGGGCGCAAAGACCTGCCGGTGGGCGTCGCGCGGCGCATCATGGGGGACAAGTACGTTATCGGAGCCACGGCGAGCACCCCCGAGGAGGCGCGCGCCTCCGAAGCGGCGGGCGCGGATTATCTCGGCGTCGGGGCGATCTTTCCCACCGCCACGAAACGCGACCACAGCCCGGTGATCGGCTTCGACGGACTGGCGAAAGTCTGCCGCGCCGTGTCGATTCCCTGTGTGGCGATCAGCGGCATTGCGCGCGAAAACGCAGCCCACGCTATCGGAGCCGGCGCGGCGGGCGTGGCCGTGGTTTCGGCGATCCTCGCCGCCCCGGATGTGGGCCGAGCGGCGCGCGAACTCCGCCGGGAGATCGATCGCGCCATCGACGAAAGGGAGGATAAGAGGCCATGACGCGCCGCCCAAAGCCGCGCTTGCGGTCATTGGCCGACGTGGGCGAATTCGGATTGATAGCCCGGCTCACCCGCGAACTGGCGACGCGCCCGGAAGTAGCGCTCGGCGTCGGCGACGACGCGGCGCTGCTCGACATTCCTCGCGGCTACCAGCTTGCGACCACAACGGATCTGCTGGTGGAGGACGTCCATTTCCGCCGCCGCACGATCGCGGCGCGGGCGCTCGGTTACAAGTCGCTTGCCGTCAACCTGAGCGATCTGGCGGCGATGGGCGCGGAGCCGCTGGCGGCTCTCGTCTCGCTGGCCTTGCCGTCAGACCTGCCGCTGCGCTGGATCGACGCCTTTTACGCCGGCATGAACGATCTCGCCGTCGCGAGCCGGACGGCGATCGTCGGCGGCGACACGACGGGCACGCCGGGGCCGATCGTCGTCAACCTCGCCTGCTTCGGGTTGGTGAAAAAGGGACAGGCGCTGACGCGCAGCGGGGCGCGGCCCGGCGACACGCTATGGATCTGCGGGCCCCTCGGTCTTTCCCGCGCCGGACTGGAATTGCTGGAAGAGGGGAGGCGCGGTTTCGCGGCGCTGCGGCGGGCGCATCTCTGGCCGAGACCGTGCCTGGCGGAAGGCCGGGCGCTGGCCGCATCGAAACGATGCACGGCCTGCATCGACGTCTCGGACGGTCTGCTGGGCGATTTGCGGCATATCGTGGAGATGAGCGGCGTGGGGGCGCGCATCGAGTTTGCGGCGTTGCCGATCGACCCGTCGCTGGCGCGCTATGCGGACAGCCGCCGGCGCGATCCGGTCGAGTATGTATTGCGCGGAGGCGAAGACTATGCGCTCTTGTTCACGCTGAAAGGCAGCCGACCCCCCGCGCCTTGGCCGATTTCGGCCTTTCCGCCCGTGCGCATCGGTACGATCATCAAAGATGGCGACATTCGGCTGTTAATGCCTGACGGGCGGGAAGTTGTCCCGTCCTTTAAGGGCTACGATCATTTCTGCTGAGCTTCCTGACAATTCTTTGAGTTGGAATTAATCCCAATTAATTGGTAAATTAATAGGCAATTTTGTATAATGATTTTCACTCTTGGAAAGGCCGTGATCATGGCGTTTCTGCAACGACTTTTTGTTCGCGCGGTGCTGGCCGCACTGTTTATATGCATCGCCGTGGTGGCGCAACGCACCTATCTCAGCTACCGGGACTTCGCGGAAGTCGAGGCGGCGCAGAATACGTTGCAGTCGCGCATCGACGAGCAGCGCCTGGAATTGCGCGAGCTGGAAGAAGAGAAGCAGCGCTTGATGAACGACTTTTCCTATTACGAGCAGCTTGGCCGCGAAGAGTTCGGCATGATCAAAAAGGACGAAACGGTTTATCTTGTCCCGTTGCCATAATCAGCCAGCCGAGTTATGAATACAATCCACAAAGCGGGGAGCGGTCGCCAGGCGGCGGAGGGCGTCGTATGAGCGGGAAACGACATTTCTGCACCGAAACCGAAACAAAGCAGCTCTTGGCGCATTATGGCGTCCCCGTGGCCGAAGGCGCGGAAACGGCGTCGCCCGACGAGGCGGCGGCCGAGGCGAAGCGCCTCGGATTTCCCGTCGTCCTGAAAGTATCCCATCCGGATCTGGCCCATAAGTCCGATGCCGGGGGTGTATGCCTCGGCCTCGATTCGGAGGTTGCGGTATCCGCCGCCGCCGTTCGTTTGCTGGCGCTGAAGCCCGGCGCGCGCGTGCGGGTGGAGAGAGAGGCGGACGAAGGGATTGCAGACCTCATCCTAGGATTCCGCCGCGACCCCGTTTTCGGGCCGGTGTTCATGGTGGGAATGGGAGGCATCTTCGCGGAAGTGATGGCCGACCGCGCCTTGCACGTCGGCGCGCTGGACGAGCGTTCGGCGGCTTCCCTGCTCGAAGGCCTGAAAGGCCGGGCGATGCTGGAAGGTGCGCGCGGCCGAACGCGGGCGGATCGGGCGGCTGTAGTGCAAGCGCTGCTGGCGCTTTCGCGCCTGGCTTATGATCGGCCCGACGTGGAGGAAATGGACATCAATCCCTTCCGCGTCTACGCGCTGGGCGCGTTGGCTCTGGACGGTTTGGCCGTGGTCAAGGGAGAGTTGGAAGCCGCTGCGATTCAGGGTTCGTCGGCGAAGGAAGAAAGCGGCGGCGAGCGCGTTCGGCCCTTGTTCCGACCGGCGAGCGTCGCCGTCGTCGGTCCTTCTTCGACGGGACGCAAGGCGGGCAACATCATCCTGGAAAACCTGCGCACGTTCGGTTACCCGGGAACCGTTTTCCCCGTGAATCCGTCCAGCGCCACGATTGACGGTCTGCCGAGTTATCCCTCCGTGGCCGATTGCCCGCAGCCGCCGGAACTGGCGGTGCTGGCGGTGCCTTATCATCAGGTGGAAAAAGTGGTGCAGGACGTGGCCCGGGCCGGGACGCGCCACGTCATCGTCGCCTCCGGCGGTTTTTCCGATGCGGGCGAGGAGGGGCGACGCCGCGAGCGAGAACTCCTGCGGTTCTGCCGGGAACACGGCATCTATTTGATGGGTCCGAACAGCATCGGCACGCTCGATTCGCGTTTCGGGTTCTGCACTTCCATCGGCCGGCTGCCGCCCATGCCCCCCTCGGGAATCTCCATTCTCGGCCAGAGCGGCACTTTCGCCACCGGCTTCGCTTTAGAGGAGATCACGGGTCGCGGGCGGGGATTTTCCAAGATCGCCTGCATGGGCAACAAGGCGGACATCGATGAATGCGACTTTCTGGAATTCTATGCCCAAGACGAGGATACCCGTTCCATCGGCATCTACCTGGAAAGCGTGAAAGACGGCGATCGTTTCCGGCGCGCGGCGGAGGAAGCCGCGCGGAAAAAACCGGTCGTGGTGTTGAAATCCGGCCGCACGGCGCTGGGCGCGCAAGCCGCCGCTTCCCACACGGGAGCGATGGCCGGCGCGGACGCCGTTTACGACGCGCTTTTCCGCCAAATGGGCTTCCAGCGCGTCGAAGACTTCGCGGAATTCTTCGGCGTTCTGCGCAGCTTCGACCTCTGCCCCTTGCCGGCGGGCAACCGCATCGGTGTGGTTTCGATCACCGGCGTGGGCTGCGTCCTGGCGGCGGACGCCTGCGGGGCGCATGGCATGACCCTGGCCCCCATCACGTCGCGCACCCGCGAGCGCCTGGAATCGCTTGTTCCTAAGTGGGCCGCCATCACCAACCCGGCGGATATCTGGTCCACGATCGAGCAGCGTGGGCCGTTCGAGGCGTATCGGTCGATGTGCGAAACGATGATCGCCGATGAGAACGTAGACATCCTGCTGCTGATCGCCGTGCTTCTGGAGGAAGGCGCCTTCGACGCCGCGTCTGCGCTGGCCCCCGTGCGAGCGGCCCATCCGGACAAGCCGCTGCTGGCCTGCTACCTGGGAGGCCGGCGGGATCTCTTGGACGATTTTCGCGCCGGCCTCGAATCCATCGGGGTCCCCGTATTCGACGGTCCGGCCGCCGCCGTGAAAACGGCGTCGTATCTGGTCGCTCGAACCCGCCTTCTCGCGCGACAGTCTGCCAGAAAAGAAAGTTAGCCAGGCGTTGTTACCCGGCCATTTCTGTTGCGGCTGCCGCCCGCCTGCACTACAATGACTCGCGTCGAATCTCAGCCACTGGGAATCATACGGAGCGGGATGATGGAACCGAAGCGCAACGATCTTCTGCTTGTGGCCGTGCTCCTCGGAGCGGGTTTTTTGATGCTTTTCGCTTTCATTCTGGTGATCCTGGTCGCCTTTGTCGGCATGGAAACGACATTCGCCGAGGAGGACGGCATCGGCGTGCTGGAAATAAGCGGCGTCATCGAGGACTCGCAGGACCTCCTCGACGACCTGCACGAGTTCGTCATGGACGACAGCGTCCGCGCCATTCTTGTCCGCATCGACTCTCCCGGCGGCGCCGTCGCCCCGAGCCAGGAAATCTACAAGGAACTCCTCGGCTTGCGCGGTAAGAAACGCGTCGTCGTCTCGATGGGCTCGCTGGCCGCATCGGGAGGTTATTACATCGCCTGCGCCGGCGAGCGTCTCTTCGCCAACCCCGGAACGATCACCGGCTCGATCGGCGTCATCATCGAATCGGCCTATCTCATGGAACTGATGAATTTCCTCAAGATCGAGCCGATCGTTTACAAATCCGGCGAACATAAGGACATCCTCTCGCCGTTCCGCCGGCCGACACCCCAGGATGACACGCTGATCAAAGGCATGATCACCGACGTCTACGATCAGTTTTTGACGGCCGTCGCCGCGGCGCGCAATCTCGACAAGGAGGCGCTGCGGCCCATCGCCGACGGCCGCATCCTTTCCGGCCAGCAGGCCTTGACGGCGGGATTGGTGGACGAACTGGGCGGTTTTCGCGACGCCGTACGCTACATCGCCGCGCAGGAAGGCTTGGGCGACGACCCGGTACTGATCTACCCGGAGGAGGAATCGCTGGCCTATCTGGAAAAATTCTTCGAGACCGCCTCCCTGTCGTTCGTTCACGCCATCGACAAGGCCCGCCGACCGGCGGTGCAGTATCGACTGGCGGAGTAACGGAGCATGGCGAGCGTCAAACGGCTGTTTCTCATCGTCTTCGGCACGCTTGTCGGCGTGGCGGCGGTGCTGTTTGCGCTCACCAACAAGCAGCCCGTCGTTCTCTCTTTCCTTTACTGGGACAGCATGCCGCTGTGGGCTTCGCTGTGGGTGTTCGTCGGCGCGGCCATCGGCGTGCTGGTCGCCTCGCTCGTCGCGTTCGTGGCGATCCTGCGTTATCGTTCCCGTCTGTCCAAAGCCAACCGCCGCATCCGGCAGCTCGAAGGAGATCTGGTCTCTCAGCGCAATCTGACGCTCACCGCGCCCTTGGGCTCGTTTCCCGGCGAATCCGCGAAGAAATCGCCGAAATGACCGAATACCTTTATTATCTCATCGCCTTTGCCTGCGGCGCGGCCACGGTCCTCGGGGTGTGGGCGTTGCGCCGCACCCTGCATCGCGGCAGGGCCGGCGATCCCGAGGAAGTGCGTCGGCTGCTTTTGCACGGCGCTTATCAGATCCTCAACGGCGACCTGCGCAAAGCGGCCGAAGCCTATACGACGATCATCCAGGAGCATCAGGGCCAGGAGGAGGTTTACTTCGTCCTTGGCCGGCTGCTCCGCCAACTGGGCGAGGTGGAGCGCGCGGCGCGCCTCCATCAAAGCCTCGCGCTGCACCATGAGACGCGGGATCCGAAGCTGAAGCTGGCCGCCGCCTTGGAACTGGCCGAGGATTACCGCGTCGCCGAGCGTCCCGATCTGGCGCTGGACGTGTTGGACGATCTCATCCTCCACCTGCCGCGCGAGCCGGAGCCCGCCGAACGCCTGGCGATGCTGGCCATTCAGGAAGGGAAATGGGAAACGGCGGTGAAGGCTTTGGCGCGGCTGGAGCGCCTGGTCGGCCGACGTTTCGACTCGCTGATGGGGCATCTGCTTGCCTGCCGGGCGTTGGAACTGATTGAAGCCGGTGATCTCAAACTCGTCAAAGGCGTCGCCAAGGCGGCGGTGAAGCGCGCCCCCGGCGGCGGTCATGCGCATTTCGCGCTGGCGCGCGCCTTCGAGGCGTTGGGCAATCCGCGCCGCGCGTTCCGGGCGCTCTACGACGGCGCGAAGGCGCAGCCGGCGGCCGCGATGGTTTTGCTGCCCGAACTGCGCCGACTTGCCGGGGAAAACGGCTGGCTCGGCGAATACGACGAGATCTTGTCCGACTGCCTCAACTATGCTATGCCCTTGCCGGAGATCGCCAGGGCCGAACAGGCGATTCGTCTGGAATCGGAGGGGCAGGCGGAGGAAGCCCGCAACATGGTGCGCCCCCTCCTCGCCCGGGGATGCCGCCTGCCGCCGGTTTTGGCGGTGGCGCAAGGGTTGGATCTTACGAACTCGACGCCAGAGGCTGCACCCTATGAATGCGCCGTGTGCGGCGCGGCGCGGGACGACTTCAGTTGGCATTGCGCGGAGTGCGGCGGCTGGGACACGTTTCTGCCGCCGGTGGAGGCTGCCGCGCGTGACGTGACGGAACCATGGACCTGAAAAACATCCGCAATTTTTCGATCATCGCCCATATCGATCACGGCAAATCGACGCTCGCCGACCGTCTGCTTGAACTGACGGGCCTCGTTTCGGCGCGCGACATGCGCGAACAGTTCCTCGACCGCATGGACATCGAGCGCGAACGCGGCATCACGATCAAGGCGCAGACGGTCCGCCTGCCCTATAAAGCGGCGGACGGTCAAATCTACGAGCTCAATCTGATCGACACGCCGGGGCATGTCGATTTTCACTACGAGGTTTCGCGTTCGCTGGCCTCCTGCGAGGGCGCGCTGCTGGTGGTGGACGCCACGCAGGGCGTCGAGGCGCAGACCCTGGCCAACGTCTACATGGCCGTGGACAACAATCTGGAAATCGTCCCGGTCATCAACAAGATCGACCTGCCGTCGGCCGACGCCGAGCGCGCCAAAGCGGAAATCGAGAACGTGATCGGGCTGGATTGCGCCGAGGCCATCGCCGTCTCGGCGAAAACCGGCCAGAACGTCCCCGCCGTTCTGGAGCAGATCGTCAAGCAGGTGCCGCCCCCCAAGGGCGACCCGGCCGGGCCACTGCGCGCGCTGATCTTCGATAGCTGGTACGACTCCTACGTCGGCGTCATCATCCTCGTCCGCGTTTTCGACGGCTCGATCGCCAAGGGGCAGACGATCCTGCTGATGCAGACCAATGGCCGCTTCGAAGTGCAGCGCGTCGGCGTCTTCAAGCCCGATATGAAGGACACCGAGCTGTTGCACGCGGGCGAAGTGGGCTACATCATCGCCGGCATCAAGGACATCTCCTACGCCCGCGTCGGCGACACGGTCACTCGTACCGACAATCCGGTGGGCGCGCCGCTGGCCGGTTTCAAAGCGGTCAAGCCGATGGTCTTCTCCGGCCTCTATCCGACGGACCCCGCCGATTACAATATGCTGCGCGACGCTCTGGAGAAGCTCAAGCTCAACGATTACTCGTTCACCTACGAGCCGGAGACGTCCAAGGCGCTCGGCTTCGGCTATCGCTGCGGCTACCTGGGATTGCTGCACATGGAGATCGTCCAGGAACGTCTGGAGCGCGAGTACGACCTCGATCTCATCACCACCGCGCCGACCGTCATCTACAAAATAAACCTCAAGGACGGCTCGACGCTGACGATCGACAACCCAAGCCACATGCCCGACCCGATGAAAATCGATTCGATCGAGGAGCCGCTCATCGCCGCTCGCATTCATTTGCCGCAGCAGTACATGGGCGCGGTGCTGAAACTCTGCGAGGAGAGGCGCGGCTTGCAGCGAGGCATGACCTACGCGGGCGAGAACCGCGTCATGGTCGAATACGACCTGCCCTTGAACGAGGTGATTCTCGATTTCTACGATAAGCTGAAATCCACGACGCGCGGCTATGCTTCGCTCGACTACGACCTGAAAGGCTACCAGGAATCCGACCTGGTGCGGATGGATATCCTCATCAACGGCGATCCCCTCGACGCCCTCTCGATCATCACGCATCGCGAGCGCTCGCGCGAACGCGGTCTGGCGCTGTGCGTGAAGATGAAGGATCTCATTCCGCGCCAGCAGTACGAAGTGGCGATCCAGGCGTCGATCGGCAACCGCGTCATCGCCCGGACCACGGTGAAAGCCTATCGCAAGAACGTCACCGCCAAGTGTTACGGCGGCGACATCACGCGCAAGCGGAAACTCTTGGAAAAACAAAAGGAAGGCAAAAAGCGGATGAAGCAGGTGGGCAGCGTCGAGATCCCGCAGGAGGCGTTTCTGGCCGCCCTGCGGCTCAACGACGAGGAATAGCCGCTTGTCCGCCCCGATCCATACGACGACCCCACGCAAGGAGTCTTACGCATGAACATGCTGAAGGGCAAGCGCGTCCTGCTCGGCGTGACGGGCGGCATCGCCGCCTATCGCGCGGCGGAGCTTGCGCGCATGCTGACCAGGGAAGGCGCGGAAGTGCGCGTCGCGATGACCGCCGCCGCCTGCGAATTCGTCCAGCCGCTGACGTTCCAGGCGCTCTGCGGCCACCCGGTGATGCTCAGTCTCTTCGACCAGCAGGAAGAGTCGCAGATCGGCCACATCGCCGCCGCGCGCTGGCCGGACTGTATCGTCGTCGCTCCCGCCACGGCCAACTTCATCGGCAAGGCGGCGGGCGGCATCGCCGACGACCTGCTGACGACCATCGTCATGGCTTCGCGCAAGCCGGTGGTGCTTGCGCCGGCGATGAACTGGGCGATGTGGCAGAACGAATTCGTTCAGGCCAACCTGGCCAGGCTGACGGCGCTGGAGCGTTTCCAGATCGTCCCGCCCGAGGAAGGCGAGATGGCCTGCGGCGAGACGGGCAAAGGCCGGCTGGCCACGCTCGATTTCATCATCGACAGAGTCGTCTACGCCTCGCGCGAGGAGAAGGATCTGCACGACGAGACGGTGCTGATCACCTCCGGTCCGACGTACGAGGACATCGATCCCGTGCGCTTCGTCGCCAATCGCTCCTCGGGCAAGATGGGTTTCGCCCTGGCGCGCGAGGCGCGGGCGCGCGGCGGCCGCGTGATCCTCATCGCCGGCCCCAATTCGCTGATCCCGCCCTGCGACGTTCAGGTCGTGCCGGTGCGCACGGCGGCGCAGATGCTGGAGGCGGTGCGCAAGCACGCGCCGGAAGCCAACGTCATCATCAAGGCGGCCGCCGTGGCCGATTTCCGCCCGGCCCGCACCGCCGACCGCAAGATCCACAAGGACGAGGGCGATTTCTCCTTGCCTCTGGTCAAGACGGTGGACATCCTGAGCGAACTCGGTCAATCCAAGCGGCACAACCAATTCCTCGTCGGCTTCGCCGCCGAAACGCACCAGGTGATGACTTACGGCTCGCAGAAACTGCGCGAGAAGCGGCTCGATCTGATCGTCGTCAACGACGTGTCGGAGGAAGGCGCGGGTTTCGAGGTCGATACCAACGTCGTCAAGGTGATCGACAACGCCGGGCACATCGAGCAATGGCCGATGATGCCCAAGGCCAAGGTGGCGGTGATGCTTTTCGATCTGATCCAGAAACACCGCGCCAACCAGAAGGGCCCTGACAAAGGCCGCGACGGTCACTCCGTCCGGCCGTCCCACCGTCCGGGCGGCGGTCGCCGTCGCCGCAGCAAGCGGGGAGGCGGTGGAGGCGGCGGTGGAGGCGGTGAATCTCGCGGCGGCGAAGGACGAGCCAATGGCGGAAACCCCGAAGGACAACCCGCCTGATTTTTCCGGATTGATCGACGACGCGCGCGCCTACCTCGATTGGCAGCGCCGCCTCGGCCACCCGGGATTGTCGTGGGAACGTCTGCGTCAGCGGACACAGGAGGAGGCGCGAAGCGCCGCCGGCGTTGCGCCGCCGAAGCCTCCTGCCGCCGCGTCCCCGCCGCGGCCGGTCCCCGCGCCGGCGGAGAGTCACGCCGCGCCGCAGGTTCAGCAAGCCGCTTTGTTTGGGAGCGCTCCGAAAGAGAGGCCGACCTTGGAAGCGATCCGCGCCGAGATCGGCGACTGCACGCGCTGCAAGCTCTGCCAGGGCCGCAAGACGATCGTCTTCGGCGAGGGCAATCCTTCGGCCGACATCATGTTCGTAGGCGAGGGACCCGGCGCCGATGAAGACGAACAGGGCCGGCCTTTCGTGGGCCGCGCCGGGCAGCTGCTCACCAAATGGATCGAACTGGGCATGGGCATCCCGCGCGAACAGGTCTATATCGCCAACATCGTCAAGTGCCGCCCGCCCAACAACCGCGACCCGGAGAGGGACGAGGTCGAATCCTGCATCGGCTTCGTAAAGCAGCAGATCCGCGCCGTGAATCCGAAGGCGCTGGTGCTGCTGGGCCGCGTGCCGATGCGCCACCTGCTCGGCATCACCGACGGCATCACCAAGGTGCACGGCATCTGGCACGACTTCGAGGGCGTCCCGACCATCGCGCTCTTTCACCCGTCGTACTGTCTGCGTCCGCCGCAGGATGAAAAGCGCAAGATCGTCTGGGAAGACCTCAAGAAAATTCTCCGCCGTCTCAATCTGCCCATCCCTCAGAAAGGGGGAAAATAGGCGCGCGGAAAAAGCTTCCGACGGGATTTGCGTTTTCCATGCGGGGAAAACGCTTGGCATCCGTTTTCGCCGATGCTATGATGCCTTGCCTCATTCACGCGCAGAATGTAAATATGCGCGGAATGCTTGGGCTTTTCGGCTAACACGAACGGCTCACGAAACGCCTTGCGGGTTTATGCGACGCGAATGATCCCGGGAGGCGGACCGGCGTGAGTGGAGATAGTCCATGTTGGATTGGTTATACAGCCTTTTCAGCCAGGATCTGGCGATCGACCTCGGCACCGCCAATACGCTGATTTTCGTGCGCGGCCAGGGCATCGTGCTGTCCGAGCCGTCGGTGGTGGCCGTGCAGCGCGACCACACCGGCGCCAAGCGCGTGCTCGCCGTCGGCCGCGAGGCCAAGGAGATGCTGGGCCGCACGCCCGGGACGATCTTCGCCATCCGGCCGATGAAGGACGGCGTCATCGCCGACTTCGAAGTCACCGAAGAGATGCTGCGGCATTTCATCCAAAAAGTGCACAACCGCAAAACGCTCGTCCGCCCGCGCATCATGATCTGCGTCCCCTACGGCATCACGGAGGTCGAGAAGCGCGCCGTGCGCGAGTCCGCCGAGTCGGCCGGGGCGCGCGAGATCTATCTGATCGAGGAGCCGATGGCCGCCGCGATCGGCGCGGGCCTGCCGATCACCGAACCGTCCGGCAACATGGTCGTCGATATCGGCGGCGGGACGACGGAGGTCGCCGTCATTTCGCTGGCCGGCATCGTCTACTCCAAGTCGGTGCGCGTCGCCGGCGACAAACTGGACGAGGCGATCATTCAGTACGTCAAGCGCAAGCACAACATCCTCATCGGCGAGCGTACGGCCGAACTCATCAAAATCACGGTCGGCAACGCCTATCCCGGCGAGGAAATCGAATACATGGAGATCAAGGGCCGCGACCAGCTGGCCGGCGTGCCGCGCACGGCGGAGGTCAATTCCGACGAGATCCGCGAGGCCATCGCCGAGCCGGTCAACACGATCGTCGAGGCGGTGCGCGTGGCCTTGGAGCGCACGCCGCCCGAACTGGCCTCCGACATCGTTGACAAGGGCATCGTCCTCACCGGCGGCGGGGCCTTGCTGAAAGGATTGGACAACCTGCTGCGCGAGGAAACCGGCCTGCCGATCATGGTGGCCGAGGACCCGCTCTCGTGTGTTGTCCTGGGCAGCGGCAAGGCGCTCGAAGAACTCGACACGTTGCGCATCGTCACCCTCCAAAGCTGACCGCACTTCTAATTTTCCTGGGTAAAATCCGGAAACGAGACGCCATGCGCGGAAAGCGCGCGGGTCTGTCAGAGCATTTCGCGGTAGGGACGGACGACGCACATCGCGATGTTGAACAGATGCCTGAGAAAACGCTTCTGATAGCGGAAGAGGAGCGCGGTGGCGACGGGCGTTTTCGATTCGCTGGGATCGGCCATCAATCCGAAAACGATCCGATCGCATTCCTCGCCCATCCGTTTCACGGCGTCGGCGATGCGTTGGGCCTCTTCGACGCGGGTTTCCCGCCAGGCAGGCGCGAGGTCGGCAAGCAAGGTCAGCGTGCTCTGAAGCTGCGCAACCAGGGTGTCCCGAAACGCGTCGTGGGCTGCTTCGTGCTTCTGCCCGAGAACGGAGAACATGTTTTTGGCGAAGTCGCCCATCCGCTCGGCGTCGCGCACGTTGGACAGCAACATCATGTGGCTGGTGATCGACGATTGCGGATGATGCGAGGCGGCCGTGGCCAAAAGCACGCTGCGGCGGATCGTTTCTTCAAGCTGGTTGGTTTCGGCGTCGCCGGCCTTCAGGCTCTTTTCCAAAGCGGCGCAATCCGGCGTTTCATCCAGCGCCAGCCGACTCATCGCCTGGTATACGCCGGCGACCACCTCCAGCATGTGGAGGAACTGATCGTTCAGAGCTTTATCGCCGTCGTCGCTTTCGCCTTTTCGGAAAAGCCGGCCGAGAAGTGTGGATAAAATTGTTGAAAGCATGTGGAAAACTCCCCTTCAGGCGCGCTGTTTTTTCGTTATCCATTTGTTATTGTTTGGTTTTTTCGACTTCACGCGAGTATTGTCCGCGCTGGGATAAGCATTTTCCCGAGCAATTTTTCGTCTTTTAGAGACGAGCCTGCGCCAAGCGGAAGCCGCTAAAACCGCCTAATAACCTGTTCATTTTACCGGATTTTCTCGTACAGGGCAATGGGAATCGCCAGATTTTCGCCAACAGCTTTCCAGCTTGGAATAAAAATGTAGTGATTGCAAGTTGTTATAAATTTTATGCGCCGCGTAAAATTTTCCCTTGACATAATGATGCAGTGCATTATATTAGAGGCGTGGGCAATTCCGCCGGAGCGAAACCCGGCGCTCGAAACCCTTTGACTGGGAGGTGAGGCATGGAACTGAACCGCATTTCGGAAGAGATGGAGAAGCGCGCTCGGACCTTATGGAAGGATGTCGAGGGCGGCTTCAAGCGCATCGAGAAGAAGGCGCAGCCGACCTTGGATAAGGCGCGCAAAGAATTCGATCGCGTGTTGCATCGCGACGTCGAGAACGAGGGCGCGCCGTTCGCCGAGTTGCGCGAGCGCTTGCTGAGCGAGGGCAAACAGCTCAAGACGCGCACGACGACGTGGTTCGATGAGACGTATACGAACCTGCTGGACTCGCTCGGTGTCGCCACCAAGGACGAGGTCGAGGCTTTGCGCCGCAAACTTTCCTCTTTGCAACGCAGACTGCGCGAGTTCGCCAAGCCGACGACGCACAATTGAGGGGTTGACGGAGCGTTCATACCGCCTTCTGTCGTTCCGCTCCAGGGCCCATAAAAACTTGTTATGTTTCAACTGGTTAGTTTAAGGGGGGATTTTTCATTTGACAAGAGCGCTTTCGATGGGCTACAACTCTCCTCGGAAAAGGCCGTAAACGGTGTGGATCGCAATGGGAGCTGCGGTCCAAGTGCCTGAAAACGCCAACCTTTTCCATCTTCCTTCCCTTCTGGGGTGCTCTGCCGGGCACCCCAGAACTTTTTTGGGCCAAGAGAGCGCCGGCTGCGCGCCGCAACGTCCAACGAAACCATAACATGCTGGAATCGGTAGAAAATTTAATTTCCATCGTGCTGGTCGAACCGCTGTTCCCGATGAATATCGGGGCGGTCTGCCGGGCGATGAAGAACTTCGGTCTGTTCGACTTGCGTCTCGTCCATCCGCCTTTGGACCGCAAGAACGAAGCGATGAAGATGGCGCACGGCGCGACGGAAATTTTGGAGAACGCCCGCAAGGTGTTCACCTTGGACGAAGCGCTGGATGACGTTTCGTACGTCATCGGCGCCACGGCGCGACTTGGCGGCTGGCGGGCGCGAGCGAGCACGCCGCGCGTCGCCGCACCGGAGATCCTGCGGATCGCGCAGACCAATCGCGTGGCGATTCTTTTCGGCGCGGAGGATCGCGGTCTGGCCAACGACGCGATCGCCCGCTGTCAGATGCTGCTCACCATTCCCGCCTCGCGCGCGCATCGCTCGCTCAATATCGCCCAGGCGGTGCTGCTGGTGGGTTACGAACTCTTCGTCGCCGACCTGCCGGACGTTCCTGCGCCCCCCGCGTATGCCCCCGCCGCCGCCGTCGAGGCGATGTTCGACGATCTCGCCGACGCCTTGGACCGTATTCATTTCCTTCGCCCGGGCAAGAGCGAATATTGGATGCTCGCCTTCAAGCGCCTCTTCGGGCGCACGGGGTTGACGCCGGAGGAAGTGAACCTCATGCGCGGCGTGTGCCGCCAGATTCGCTGGGTGGTCTCGCGCCGGGAAGTTCCGCCGTCGCCGGCGGTTCTTGGTCAGGAAGAGGAGCGGGAGCCGGAACTTCCGATGGATTCGTCCGCCCTCGACGCTCCGCCGCCCGACGAGTCCGACAAGTCATCGTGAGGCTTGCCATAAGGGAGCTTGCCAAGCGCAGCGCGGCCCGCTAAGCTAAACAGCGCCTTGTGTCGTCGATAACAAACCGGAATGGTTTCCGCATTTCAGGAGGAGGACCGCCATGTGCCATGATGACGATCGTCGGCGTGGATGGGACAGAGAATGTTGCGATCGGGGGGAAGGACGAGAAGGACCGCATCGCGATCGCGGGCGGCGTGACTTCGGGCCCGACGGCGGCGGCGATCGATCGCGCGATTTTCATGGCCCGGAGGAAGGCGGAGGGCTGGGCGGCGTCACGGAAATGCTGGCCGACCTGGCCGAGGAAGCGTTTTTCGAACTGGTCTACGACAAGGTGAAAGCCAGGCTGGCCGAGCGTTTCGGCGAACGGATCGACAAGGCCGCCGCCGTAGTAGCCGAACATTACGCTTCGTTGCGCGAGAAGGAACTGGAAGACTATCTGAAGGAATCCGGTTTCGAACGCAAACTCGCGGAGGCGTTGAAGAAGTGAGTCTGCCGGCGGCTTCTGCTTGACTTTTGTTCCCCCGAACGGTAATCAACGGGACGGTTCGGCGTGCGCCGGCCCGCGGTAAGCTGCAGGTGAATGCGCCGCGCCGCGCCGCGTCGTCGGACCGTGGCGGTGGTTGGCCGATCCGGCCGGAAATCGAGGATGGAGGTTGACATGCCGAAGGTTCTGGTCAGCGATAAGTTGTCCCCCCTGGCGCTCAAGGTGTTCGAGAGATATCCGACCGTCCAGGCGGACGTGAAAACCGGCCTCCCGGAAGACGAACTCGTCAAGATCATCGGCGAGTACGAAGGTCTGGTCATCCGTAGCGCCACGAAGGTGACGCCGAAAGTCCTGGCTAGCGCCAAAAAACTGAAAATCATCGCCCGCGCCGGTTCGGGCGTCGATAACGTCGATTTCGCCGCCGCCTCCGCCAACGGCGTTTACGTCACCAACACCCCCGGCGGCAACACCGTTTCCACCGGCGAGCACGCGATCGCCTTGATGATGGCGCTGACGCGCAACATCCCCCAGGGCACGGCCACGCTCAAGGCCGGGCAGTGGGAGAAGAACAAACTTCAGGGCCGCGAAGTGTTCGGCAAGACCTTGGGCGTGATCGGTCTGGGCAATGTCGGCAAGATCGTCGCCGACCGCGCCTTGGGCCTCAAGATGAAGGTCGTCGCCTTCGACAAGATCGTGACGGCCGATCAGGGACGGAAGCTCGGCGTGGAAATGACCACCCTCGACGATCTCCTGTCCCGCTCCGACTACATCACCATCCACTTGAATAAGAACGCCGAGACGGCGAATTTCCTTGGCAAAGCCCAGTTCTCCAAAATGAAAAAAGGCGTCTTCCTTATCAATGAGTCGCGCGGCGGCATCGTTGACGAGGAAGCATTGTATGAGGCGCTGACCACCGGCGTCGTCGCCGGCGCGGCTTTGGACGTGTTCGCGACGGAGCCGCCGGGCGAACACAAGCTGCTGAAGCTCGCCAACGTCATCGCCACGCCGCATCTGGGCGCATCGACCCAGGAGGCGCAGGACAACGTGGCCGTTGCGGCGGCCGAACAGGTGGCGGATTACCTCGTCAAGGGCGACCTGCGCAACGCGCTCAACGCCAAGGACGTCAAACCGCGCTGACCTTCGCGTCCGGGCCGGCCCTCCTGAAGCGGGCCGGCCCGCCGCGCGAACCTCACGCACATAACATTCAGCACCCGAGGTCAGGTCATGTCGAACGCCGTCATCGTGGGCGCGCAGTGGGGAGACGAAGGGAAGGGCAAGGTCGTCGATATCTTCACCGAGTTCGTCGATATCGTCGTCCGTTTCCAGGGCGGCAGCAATGCCGGCCATACCCTGGTGATCGGCGACGAGAAGACCGTTCTGCACCTTATCCCTTCGGGAATCATGCACAAAAATAAAGTGTGCATCATCGGCAATGGCGTGGTCGTCGATCCCGAAATACTGCTGATGGAGATCGGCCGCCTGCGCGACAAGGGAATCCTCACCGACCCGGCCCAGCTTCGCCTTTCCACGGACGCGCACGTCATTCTGCCCTACCACAAGCAGCTCGACGCGTTGCGGGAGAACCAGAAAGGCAAGGCGAGAATCGGCACTACGGGGCGCGGCATCGGTCCGGCATACGAGGATAAGGTGGCGCGGCGCGGCATCCGCGTCCACGAATTGACCCGCGAGGCGGTGCTGCGCGAAAAACTGGAAAGCTCGCTCGACTGGATCAACTTCCAGCTTGTGCAATACTATAAGGATAAGCCTATCGAACTGGGCGCGCTTATCCCGCAGATGCTGGCCTGGGGCCAGGAGCTTGCGCCTTACGTGGAAGAAACGCCGCTTTACCTCGATCGCGAGATCAAGCGCGGCCGCAAGGTGCTTTTCGAGGGGGCGCAGGGAACGATGCTGGACGTGGACCACGGCACCTATCCCTACGTGACGTCCTCGAACACCGTGGCGGCGGGAGCCAGCATCGGCTCGGGAGTGGGGCTCAAGGCCATCGACCACGTCATCGGCATCAGCAAAGCCTACACCACGCGCGTCGGCGCGGGACCGTTCCCGACGGAACTGGACAACGAACTGGGCGAGCACTTGCGCGCCAAGGGCGCGGAATACGGCTCGACGACGGGTCGGCCGCGCCGCTGCGGCTGGCTGGATCTGGTCGTGCTGAAGAACGCCTCGCGTCTCAACGGCCTGACCGGGCTGGCGATCACCAAGCTTGACGTTCTCTCGGGCATGGAGAAGATCAAGCTTTGCGTCGGCTACGAGTATGAAGGCAAGGTCTACAACGACCTTGTCGCCTCCTCCTTCGACCTCAACGCCTGCAAGCCGATCTACGAAGAACATCGCGGCTGGAAGGACGACCTCCAGAACGCCCGCGACTTCGACGAACTGCCCGACACGGCGCAGCGCTTCATCCGGCGCATCGAGGATCTGACCGGCGTGCCGGTGTTCCTCGTTTCCATCGGCCCGCGCCGCCGGGAGACGATCATGCGCTCCAATCTCTTCCGGGAATAACCGTTGTGACGCGTCGCCTCATCCCGTCCATCCTCTTGGCGGGATTGCTTTTTTCGGGTGGCTGTGATACCCATTGCCTGTCTGAGCGCGAGCTGCTGTGGGAGGCGGGGCCCGACGAATACCGCCTCGAACTGACCAACCTCGGGCCGTATTTGGTGGAGTTGTACGTAAACGAGGAAAGCGTCGGCGTCTTTTGCAGCGGCGTGGAAAAGCTGCCGGTGGGCAATTTCCCCCGCAACCCATGCAGTGAAATTCGCGCGGAATTTTTGGACAATCCGGGCTCCATTCGTCTGGACGATTGCGACGTGGAAAGCGGATCGCCTTGCGAAGCGAATAACGGCGACGGCCGGACCTGTTACGACACGAGCTTCGTTGACACGGTGGAGGCGAGGTTGGATTGAGGGTTCAAAGGGGATGACGGATGCCACGGAAAACGCCCCTCGGCAAAGACCCCTTCAAGGATCGCGGCATGCCGCGCGCCGATGAACATTCCCCGACGCTCATTCGACGCCTGATCGACACCGGGCTGGGCGCATTGATCGCCGCCGGCGAGGAAGGCGGCCGGACGATCGTCAGCCCGCTCACCCTGCCGAAGGAGATCATCAGCTATCTCGTAAATCAGATCGAACGCGGCAAAACGGAAGTCGTGGCCCTTTTCGGACGGGAATTCAAGCGTTTCCTCGAAGCGACGGACATTTCCGAGGAAGTGGTCAAGGCGATGAGCCAGATGCGTCTCGAAATCAAGGCCGAGATCACCTTCACCAAAGCGGACGAAAAAAACGAGGACGGGGAAGGCGGGAGGGTCAAAACTCGCGTTCGGATCAAGTCGAAGACTCCATGAAGACGCCGATCTACAAGCGCAAATGGTTTTTGGTAGGCGTGGCGATGATCTTTATCGGAGCCTTTACCACCCTGTATTCCGGGCATGTGCTGGCCAAATACGAAAGCCTCTATCCGGAGTTGGCCAAGGACGAAACGTCTCGTTTTCTCGACCGTGTGCAAAATGAAGACGGAATCCCGCCGAAGCTGAACGCCGAAGAGGCCGAGGCGAAGGCCAGGGCGACCTACGTGCATGAATTGTACGGCGTGTACGTTTATACGGGCTATGTGTTGGCCGGGCTGGGACTCGTCGCGATGGCGCTGAGCACGCGCGAGCCGCAGGTGCCGACGATCGAAGACATTGAAAAAGCCGAAGCCGATTCCAAATCGACATGACCGACCATCCCCCCCGCGAACCGGAGAATTCGGTTTCCGCTCCGGACGATACGCCGCCCGAGCCTGATGCTCCGGCGTCTGCGCCTGAAGACGCTCCCGAGTCCGCCCCTGTCGAAACACCGGAAACGACGAAAGTATCGGATTATCCGTATTGGATGCAGGATCGTCGCCCAACGGACTTGCGCGACCGCGAGGCGGACGACGACTGGGAAAAGACCCCCACGCGGTCGGAAAGCGTCAATTACCTCATTGCGGCGCTGGCGGCGGTCATGGCGGCCACCTTGGCGCGCGTCTATCTCGGCGGCCGCATCGGTCTGGGCGACGCGGAGGCGTATTATTACGCCTGGAGCCGCCATCTCGATTTCTCCTATTACGATCACGGCCCCGGCATAGCCTATCTGATCGGCCTGGGAACCCGGTGGCTGGGCGATACGCTGTTGGGCGTGCGCGTCCTGTCGATCGCCGCCTCGGCGGCCACGGCGCTGATGATCTACCTCTTCGGCGCGCTGCTTTTCTCCAGCCGCCGGACAGGATTGCTGGCGACGCTCCTCTTCGTCGTCTCTCCGGTGTTCTTCATCGGCGGGGCCGCCGCCGCGCCGGACGCCGTTTTCGGCCTGCTGTGGCTCGTCGCCGCCTGGTTCCTGTTCCAGGCGGTCCAGCGCAACCGGCCCGAACCGCTCGTGCCGATGGGCATCGTCGTCGGCCTGGGGCTCTTATGTAAGTACTTCATGATTCTTTTCTGGCCGGCGGCCCTCCTTTATTTATTGTTCGGCCGCGGCCGGCGAATGCTGTTCAGCTTGCATTGGGTCGTCGGCATTATCGCCAGCCTGCTGATTTTCTCGCCGGTGCTGTATTGGAACTTCGGCCACGACTGGGCGTCGTTCCTTTATCATCTGAGCGAGCGCCACACGGACGCGGCGTTGAGTTCGGACCGGCTGCTGAAATTTCTCGCCGGACAGGCGCTCTACCTCTCGCCGCCTCTGGCGCTGGGGCTTCTGCTGGCGATCGCTCGCAGTTTGGGTAACATGCTCCAAAGCCGGGGACGCGACGCCCATCTGCCGTTCTGGCTCTCCGCGCCGGTCCTGGGATTCTTTTTCCTCGTCGGCGCCTGGACGCCGGATTCCGAACCCCATTGGCCGCTCGCCGGCTACCTGCTCTTGTTCCCGGTGCTGGCGCACTGGCTGGCGTCGCTCGACGATCAGCTCCCCGGTCCGTTGACCAAACTCGTGCTGCTCGGTCCGCTGGCGCCGTTGTTCCGGCCGAGCATGAAAACGCTGCTTTTGGGCTGGCTGATCGTTCCCGCGCTGCTGATCGACGCGCTCCTGGTCCTGCATTTGCGGACCGACCTCGCCTATTCACGGTTGCCCGATGCGGCGATCCAGCCGCGTCTGGATATCTCCAACGAATTGCGCGGCTGGGATCAGGCCGGCGAGGAGACGGTAAAGCTGGCCGGCGAGCTTGGCCCGGGGACCTTTGCAGCCTCGTATCACTACACGATGTGCGGCCAGCTGGCCTTCGCCGTGAAAGAGCGCCTGCCCGTGGCGTGCCTGTCGCGGCGGACGGACGCCTTCGACTTCTTCGGCGAGCAGGACTGGCGCGGCAAGGACGCCGTGTTCGTCACCGACAATCGGTAC
>QZKR01000117.1 GCA_003598065.1 Myxococcales bacterium
CGCCAAGGGCGAGCGCCGCTGTTCGCGCCAGTCCATGGCGGCGAGACCTTTTTTAATGAGCGCCGAAACGAGATGCGCTCCGCCGGGCGTCCGGGAGGCGAGAGCGGCGCGGTCCAGTTCGCCCGCCTCGCAGAGCGTTGCGAACAGCGCCGCCTGGCGCGGCGCGCGGGCCAAGGCGGCCAGGCCGGCGTCCTGCGTCGTCGCCGGCCGGAGCACGGCGACGCGTTTGGCGGACGTCGCGCGCGCCGCGTCGTCGAGACGCAGCTCGACGACGCCCGCCGCTTCCCAGGCGCGCAGGGCGGCGCGATCGACGGACCCCGCCCGGCCGAAAAACGCCTTGAGCGTGAGTTCGCCGGTGAGCGGCAGACGTTTCAGTTTCGCCAGCATCGCCGTGCGGGTCCGCTTGGGAAGCGACGCGGCGGGGCCGGGCAGGCCGGCGACGAGGGAACGGCCGGCGGGCGTCAAGGCGATGGTCCGCCGTTCGGCGGACAACAGCCCCGGCGGCAGGGCGAGGCGGACGGTTTCGCCGGGGGGGGCGAAATAATATTCGCCGACCCAGTCGAGCAGTTCCATAAGTTCGGGCGGAACGGCGGGAGCCTTGTCGAGAACGGCGAGAATCGGCTTGAGCGGCTCCTCGTCGCCGGCGTCGCGGACGGCGACGACGACCCCGAGCAGGACGCGCGACCCGAACTCCACCTCGACGCGCGACCCGATGGCGGCTTGCGGGATGAATTCATCGGCAATGCGATAACGGTAAGGCGCGGAGAGCGGCAGCGGCAGGACGACCTCGGCGACGCGCGCGGGGGGCATGGATCAGAAGGCGGCGCCGCGGGTGACGCGCTCGACGGTCCATTCCTCGACGAGCCGATCGTCGATGAAGAATTTGACGCGGCGCGGAAAAACGCCCGCCGTGAGCGGATGGTCCCATTCGTTCAATTGCACGTCGAATCGCCGACTTTGGTCGGCGGTCGGCGCGAGGATGAGCCGCGCCGGGCGGTGGGCGAATTTCTCGACCCAAAGCTGCGAGGGCTGCTCGTCGCCCTCCGCCGCGCCGACCACGGCGCAAACCGTCTTTCCCAGGCGCGAAAGGCTCATCATGTCCAGGCGCACGCCGCGTTTGGCGAGATCGTTGAACAGCCGCGCCTTGTCGGAGGAACGCAACAGCAAATCGGCGAGACGCTGATGGGCCGGCTCCAGGCGGGGGGCCTCGACGGCGCGGGATCCGTCGGCCGCGGGCGTCTCCAGCCGGGCGCGGTCGGGCCGGGAAAGCTGGAAAACGAAGGGCTCGAGGCGTCTGCCGCCCGATTCGTCGATCAGCAGGCGCGTTCCCTCGACTTTCAGCCCGCGCCAGACGGCCATCGTCTTGGCGGTTTTGTCCATCAAGAGCGGCAGAGGTTCGAAATAACCGGTCAGCACGAGCCACGCCACGCCAACCAGACCAACCGCTATCGTGCGACGAACCATCGGCTCCACCCGAGGGAAAAAAAGCTTCGGAGAATCGGTCGCTGCCGGAATTGGTTTCTACCACAGGAGGAAGCGGGGATCAACCGGCGGGAGCAAAACGTTCAGCGATAGGTCCGCGCCAGGCGTTCCCGGTCTTCCATTTCCGTCTTGCAGTCGATGCAGACGGTCGCCTCGGGACGGGCGGTCAGGCGCGAGGCGGGGATCGGTTCGCCGCAGATTTCGCAATAGCCGTACGTGCCGGCTTCGATGCGATTGAGCGCGTCTTTCAATTTGAGGATCAGTTTGCGCTCGCGATCGCGGATGCGCAGGGTGAAATTGCGGTCGGATTCCAGGTTGGCGCGGTCCGTCGGGTCGGGAAAATGCTCGTCGAGGCTGGACATACGGCCCACCGTGTGACCGGCTTGCGTCAAAAGCTGCCGCATTTTCCGGTCGATGAGGCTGCGGAAGTGATCCAGTTCCCGTCTGCGCATGGCCGCCTCCTCTCGCGGCGCGCCGGTCAGGGCCTACCGACGCTTTTTCTCTGGGGTATCCCTGGCTTCAGTGTAGCCAACGGCGACGGGCGGCGCAAGCCTTTTTATGATTGCCGGACTTATATTCCGAGGCGGACGGAAGGGGCGGCGTTCAAGGCTTTTGGGCTTCACGCTCCGCGGTCCGGGCCGTCAGGCGCGCGCCGACCCAGGCGAGATAGAGTTCGGCGCGCGCGTCGAGCTGCTTCACGGCGGCGGCGGGGTCCTCGGCGCAGAATTGAAAGGCGTTGATCAGGGCGATGTAGGCGCGCTCTTCGTAGTTGAGCCGTTCGAGCATCATCAACTCGACGAGCGAAAGCTTGACGTCGGATTTTTCCGTGTAAAACCAGCCGGAGCCGTCCTTCGAGGGCGCTTTCGGCGCTTCGTAGTCGTCCATGCCGACGTAAAGGTAGCCGACGCGTCGGGTTTTGTCGTAGCCGTCGAGTCGAACGTGGATCTTGCCGTAATGGAAGGGGTAATCGGCGGCCAGGGCGTAGCCGCGGGCGGCGAAACGGGCGTCGAGCGAACGCCGCGCCTCGGCTTCGTCCAGGGGCGCGCCGGTTTCGCAGCTCAGTTTTTCCACATGGCCGAAGAGCGGAAAATCGTCCTGCGCCAGAGAGAAGGTGTTGAGCATCACCCCTTCCGGTCCGGCGATGATGAAAGGATTGGCCTTGGGCGGCTCGGGTTTGGGTTCGGAACAGCCCAAACCGGCAAAGACGGCGAAAACAGCGAGCGGCGCGAGCCAGAAATAATGGAGTTTTGCCATCTTGCGCCTCCGATCGAACGGTGCGACCCTAACCCGAGGTGAAAAACCGCGCCACGCCGGCGATAAAAAACGGGGAGGCTTGCGCCTCCCCGCTTATGGACATCGGGCGATCGGCCGGGCGATTATTCGCCGCCCTCGCCGCTCAGCGTTTCCAGAGCCGCGTCGAGCACGGCCTGCGGGATGCAGACCTTGCCTTCGCCGAAGAACGTGGCGACTTGTTCTTCGGTCAGGTAGCCGGCCTCGATCAGCGTCGAGGGGTCGAAGCAGATGACGGAATCGGCCGGACGGCAATCGTCGTCCACTTCGCAGGGGGACAGGCAGATGTTGAAATCGGCGTAGTCCTCGCCCAGGAAGGCGGCGCTGACGTTGTGGCCGTTGACGTCCACGGTGCAGATTTCCGGGCTCAACGAGGAGCAGTAGCCGTTGACGATCTCGATCTCGTTGCCGGTAAGGGTGGAGATGACCGCCGTGTTCAGGCAGAATTCGGTGGCGCATTCTGTGTTTTCCGCGCAGGCGTCGCCCACCATGCCCGAGGCGGCATCGCCGTCGGTCGCGTCGCCGTCGGTCGCGTCGCCGTCGGGGGTTTCGTCGCCGTCGGCGACGTCGCCGTCGCTGTCGCCGTCAACATCGCCATCGACATCGCCATCCGCGTCCCCATCGTCGCCGCCGAGGCAACCGGCGAACAGGGCCAGGCTGGCCGCCATTACGAGCACCAGGAACAGACTCCATTTCGTCGCTTTCATGATCGTCCTCCTAAAAATGTTGCTCTCGTTTTCGTATGGAGCGCGTTCACTCGTGCGCCCATTTCCCGTGGCCCGAAAAACTTCAATACTCGTGGTCCCTTGGAGCGTGAAATAGGATACGCTTCATGCCGCGTCCTGTCAAGAAAAACGCGAACCGGGCCGCCGGCTCGAAATTCTCCATCGCGCCGGAATTCTACAAGATTATCGATTTCCGGTCCTCGACGTCGCCGTCTCGTCCGAAAGCGCGGCGGCTGGCCGCGCCGCCGGACCGAGCACCGATTTGCCTAAAACCGCTTTCAATCGCCCGGCCGGGGCCGGCGTGCGGGCGAGCGACGGCATGAGCCTGAGCGCGTCCCATTTGGCTTTGAGCCAGAGCGCGGCCTTGCCGCGCCGGGCCCATTTCAGAAACTGCCAGCCGTTGTAAGCCAAGTGCCGGGGACCGTGCGTCAGCCAGAGCGGGAGCGGCACGTTTTTGTAGGCGGCGAGAACGAAGTTGCGCTGGATGTAGTACATTGCCGCATCGGGCTGGCGGGCCTCGAAGGGCGAGCGCTTGTGATAAACCTTCGCCGTCGGCGCGTAGAGGGTCCTGAAACCCGCGCCGAAGGCGCGCAGGGCGAAATCGACGTCTTCGTTGTTGAAAAAAAACGCTGCATCGAAAAGGCCGATTTTTTCGTAAACCGCCCTCCGCAGCGCCATCGCCCCGCCCGTGGGGCCGAAGACCTCGAAGGGCTTCTCGAAAGGGTCCGTCGGCCGGCCGATGCCGATCATTTCGGCGCGCAGGGAGGGGTTGAAGCGCATGCCCTTGCAATCGACGGCGCGCCGGTCGTAGAGGTTGAGCATCTGCGGGCAAAACAGGTCGTAATCCGGGTAGAGGCGCGCCGCCCTTTCGAGTTCGGCCAGCAGGTCCGGGGCCAGTTCGGTGTCCGTGTTGACGAAAAACAAGAGGTCGCCGCCGGCTTTTTCGGCGGCGAGGTTGTTGGCGCCGGCGAAGCCGAGGTTTTTTCCCGCTTCCACGAGCGTGACGCGGGGGAACGTTTCCCGGACGTAGCTTGGGGAGCCGTCGGTCGAGCCGTTGTCCACGAGGATGGCTTCGAAATCGCGGCAGGTCTGCGCGTCGAGCGACGGCAGACAGCGGGCGAGATCTTCCCGCTGGTTCCAGGCGATCATCAGGACGGAGATGCGCATCGGCCTTCCCGAAAGCAGGACTCTCAAGCGAGCCTAACGCAGGCCGAGCGAACTTGTCAAAACGCCGGGACCGGGAAGACGAACCGGCTCGTCACCAGGTCATTACGCCGCCGTGGCAAAGGGTGCTGCTGCACGAATGCGCGGCGGGGTCGTATGTCCCGGTGGAGAAAGCGACGTCCGGCCCGCCGTCGATGTGCGCCGCCTTGTCGAGGATCGCC
Source organism: Myxococcales bacterium (assembly GCA_003598065.1). Lineage (GTDB taxonomy): Bacteria > Myxococcota_A > SURF-8 > SURF-8 > SURF-8 > SURF-8. Next base: position 4,883 of record QZKR01000117.1, read on the forward strand.
TTTGCGGCATCGACGACCCCGCCGTGGCAATCCGCACAGTCAAGTTCTTCCCGCAAGTGCAGGGCGTGCCGCCCCGACATGCCGGACGAGTCCGTCTCGTCGCCGTGGCAGGCGGCGCAGGACAAAGGCCCCGCCGCCGTCCAGGAAAGTTCGTCCGACGGATTGCGGCCGTCGCCATGGCAGTAGAGCGAGGCGCAACGGTGCGCGCCGGCGTCGTATTCGCCCGAGGCGTTGAGACCTGCGGCGGCGAAGACGACGCGCGGCGTCCGACCTTGATCGATATGGCCCGCGTCGGCGAAGGAGGCCGGCGCGACGTGGCATTCCTGGCAGTCGAAAGCGCGGTGCGAAGCGCCTTCCGCCACATGGGCCGTGTGCGCGCCGACGGCCGGGTCGCTGCGTTCCGTCTCGCCGAAGACGCCCTCCGGCGGCGAACCCAGGGCGTTGTCCGCGCCGCCGTGGCAGAAGACGCAGTTCGTCCGCCAGGCGTCCTGACCGGCGTGGCAGGTATCGCACGACACGCCCGCCGCGCCGCCCTTGAGGTCGGCGCCGTGGCAGACGGCGCAGGCCGTCCCTAGGCCGCGCTCGAAGGCGTAGCCGTGCTCGAAGGGCCCTTTCCAGCCTTCCGGATGCACCGTCCCGCCCCAGCTGCGGTCGTTGTGGCAGGTCATCGAGCAGGTCATCGTCTCCGGGGCGTAATCGCCGCGCGAAAGCTTGATGTTGACCGAGCCGTTGACGTGGAGCGCGCGGTCGCGAAGCGCCGTGGACGAAGCCGCCGTTTCGGCGTGGCAGTCGGCGCAGGTGAGCCCCTGAGCGATGTGCGCGGCGTGGTCGCCGCCGAGCCGTTCGGCCGAGGCGGCGTCGCCGTGGCAGGAGGCGCAGTCAAGTTCGGTTGGGGAGGTCCATTCGATCGCCGCGCCGCCGTGGCAGGTCACGGACGAGCAGGAGCCCGCGGCGTAAGCGGCGTCGGCGCCGGCCAGCTCGCCGAAGCTCACTTCCGCCCCCGGCGCGCCGTCCAGGTGGCCGGCCGAATCGAGGCTCGCCGGCACGACATGGCAGACCACGCACTCATAGGCGAGATGCGTCGGGCCGTTGGTGACGTGCTCGACGTGCGCGCCGACGGAACGCTTGGCCGGATCGTTGTCGCCGGCGACGTCGTAGGGCGGCGCGGCCGTGGTGTGGCCGGGTCCGCCGCCGTGGCAGAAGGCGCAGTTGTTTTGCCAACCGCCGTGGCAGTCGTTGCAGGATACTCCGGAGAGGCCGCCGTCCAGCTCTTCGCCGTGGCAATCGACGCAGCTTTTGCCAGCTCCTTCGCCTTCGGCTTCTTCGCCGTCCCCTTCGTCGTCATCCTCGTCGTCGGCCTCGGCTTGCAAAACGAGGGCTTTGCGCCGGTCTTCGGCGTCGGACTCGTCGTCGTCATCATCGTCTTCCGGGCCTTTGAGGCCGCTTTTTTCCTCAATGTATTTCGCGCCGTGCGCGTCGCGCGCCGCCCAGTCCGCCGGATGGTAGCCGCTCGCCAGCGAGGCGTCGCCGGGGAGGCCGTCGCCCAGGTCGCGTTCACAGCCGGCGGCGAAGAGCGCCGCCAGCGCCAACCCTATCAAAGAGAACCAAATCGCCGGTTTCATGACTCACCTTTCACTTGTGGCAGTCCACACAGGTCGGGTCGAAGGGCGTATGACAAGTCTTGCAGCCCGCGCCGTCGTCACCGGCGCGGCCGTGGATGAAGCGCCAGTTGCCGACGTGGTTCTGCGGTTTGGTCTCGCGGTGGCAGCGGATGCAGAGGCCTGTCTCATGGCAGGTCTGGCAGCGGTTGCGGTCCCATTCGGCCGCCTTGCCGTGCAGCCGCACGTTCCACAGCCCCGTATGATCGGCGGGGCGGCGCTGCCGATGGCAGGAGGCGCACTCGTTTTCCTTGTGGCAGAGGTTGCATTCGCGGCCGTGATCCCCGAAGACCCGCCAGTCGGCCTCCTTGCCATGGCGTTTCAGCCAGGCGGCCTTGTGGTCGGTGGGCGGCGCTTTGCGCATGTCCTTGCCGTGGCAGGCCGCGCAGGCGTTTTCCGGCGTGGCGACGCCGCTCTCCTCGTGGCAGCGGAAACAGTCCGCCGGGGCGAGAACCGCTTTGCCCGGCGCTTCGGCGTCCGTCTCCACCGCCGCATGGCAGCTTTTGCATTCCAGGGACGCCGCGTGCTTCGGGTGATCGAAGACGAGCTTGAGCCGGCGCGGCGGCGAGGCCGGCTTGGCGCCGAGCATCGGCTGCTCGTGGCACTGGGAGCAGGACTCGGCCGTCGGCGCGAGGCTCGCGCCCGCCGCGACGTTGTGGCAATCCGCGCAGCCGGCGCCCTGCTCCAGATGGAGTTTATGCGAGAAAATCGCCGGCGCATCGGCCAGGGCGGCCGCCGCGGCCAGCACGAGCGCCGCCAGGCCGATCGCGATCGTCGTCCGTTTCATGGACATCGCCCGCCTCCTAATAATTCTGCGACAGCCCGACCACAACCGTATGCACGTCGCGATCGAAGCGTTCGAATTCGTAACGGGTGAAAAGCGAAAGCCAGCCCAAGAGCTTGCCCTTCGCATCGACGAAGACCGTCTGCACGTCGGCGCGCTCGTTGAGGTCGCGGTAATAATCGTATTTCCAGCGCTGGTAGTTCGTGCCGGCTTCGAGCCGGACATAGGGGTGATCGTAGCCGGCCGAGCCGCCGACGGTCCACAGGCCGTCGCCGGTGAGGGCGGGGCTGTCGCCCCAGCGCTCGAAGACGAGCGAAACGAACGGACCCTTGACGCCCAGGTCGCTGCCGGTCAAGAGCACGTAGGCGCGGCCGAAGTTGCGGTTGAAAGGTTCCGCGTCGTGGTCGATGAGCTGGCGGCCCTCGTAGCCGAGGTGGATCGCGTAGAGCCCCCAGCAGGTCTGGTAGCCCTTCCAGGCGTCCAGATGGAACTTGGCGAAGGGCAGGCTTTTACCAAGAGCGACGAGATACGGGTCGGAGGCTTCCGTCGCCTCGTCGATCGTCATCGGCTGGGCCTTCGCGCCGACCTCCACGCCCGCCAGCTTGTCGGGCCATTCGAAACGGAGGTCGCCGCCGACCAGCGACAGGCCGTCGTTGAGCGAGCGCAGGTAGGCCTTGACGTTCAGCCATTCCCAGCGATACCAGGCCGTGAGTCCGGCCTCGTGGTCGGTCGTCTGATCGGACTTGACGAGCTCTTCCGTGTTGGCTTCGATGATCCGGTCCTCGATCGTGAAGAGGTAGTCCGCTTCCAGCCGCAGGTCGGGAAGGGGCCGAACGACCACGCCGACGGAGGCGAGCCAGTCTTCGAAGAGGCCCTGGTCGATTTCGAAGAAATGGACGCTGCGCCCGCCGTGGACGAAGAGTTCGAGATACGGCGACACGGGCCGCAGCACGACGCTTGCGCCGTCGAAGACGAGCGGTTTGCCGTGCTCGGCGGTCTGACGGCCGGCGCGCACGAGTTCGACGACCCCGCTCGAATGATACTCGGCCGAAAGGCGGTACACGTCGAACCAGACGTCGTTGCCGCTGTCGCGCGGCGAGGCGAAGGCCGTGACGGCATCCTCGGACGGCGAGCCGTCCAGATCCCACCAGAAGCCGAAGGCGAGATCCGTTCCGATGTGATCCGACGGATCGGCCGCGCCGAAATCGAAATACAGGCGCAGGTCCTGATCGCGTTCGTCCGGGGCGGCCGAGGCGCGGAAGCGGTAGCGCTCGTCGGCGAAGACGCGGAAACTCCATTTTTCCTCGCCCGCCGCCGCCTCGCTTTGAACGGCCGGCTCGGCCGCCGGAGCGCTCGCTTCGTCCGCCGGCGTCGCTTCGGCGGCCGTCGCCGCCGCTGCGCCTGTTTCCGTCGCCGGCGGTGCGGCTTCCTGTGCGCTCGCCGCGCCCCAGCCGAGCGCGAGCACGGCGGCGACGGCCGTTATCGACCCCGCCGCCCTTCGCCATCGATTCCATGTGCTGTGCAACGCCACGTGCGTTCTCCCCATCGCGGGACAAGCGCCCGCCTTCACCGGATTCGAAAAAAGCCCGTTTCGCCGGCCGGCGGCGCGCCGCCGGCCGTCAACCCGACACCAGCCGGGTGTACATCGCCGCGTAAATCAGAATCACGATCGCCACGCCGATCAAAAAGGCCGTGAAGCCCGCCGGCAGGGCGATCCAGCGCCAGGAATCCCACTCGTCGCGCACGGCGTGGGTTTTCAATTCCCCGGCCTTGTCCCAGCGCTCGAAGAGCCGCTGGCGCTCGTGCAGAAGCTCCGAGCGGCTGATGCGTCCCGAGAAAATCACCGGGTCCATGGGAAATTTCTCGGGCCGGAAATGCACGTTGAAGAAATGGAAGGTGAAGATGAAGCCGGCGGCCAAAAGCGCCTCGTCGGAGTGGATCACCATCGCCACGTTGATGACCCAGCCCGGCAGCCAGGCGGTGAACGACGTCGGGAACCACATCACCAGTCCGGAGAGGCCGATCACCGCCACGCCCCAGAAGACGGCGAAGTAATCGAACTTCTCCCAGTAGGTCCAGCGGTCGAACTGCGGCTTGGGTCCCTTGCCGAAAAACCATTTCTGGTGGGCGACGAAGTCGCGCCAGTCCTGCAGATTGGGCATCGGCGAGTCGGGGCCGAAAACGACGGCCCAGACGCGCCGCAGCGTCACGCGGCCGCTCGCCGGGTCTTTGAAGACGCCGCGGTTGTTCCAGATCGACGCGCAGAGCGTCAGCAAATGGACCGAAAAGTAGAAGATGGTGACGATCGCCCCGATCCGGTGCAGCACGGCCGCCACGGCCTGCCCGCCCATGTGGTCCAGAAGCCAGCGGGCCCAGTCGGTGTAATAGAACTTCAAGGGCATACCGGTGAGCACGAGCAGGAGGAAGCTGAAGATGATCAGCCCGTGCAGGAAGCGCTCCAGGGGTTTGAAGCGCACATACTCCTCGTCGTCGGTGCGGGCGTGGATTTTCTGCGCCTTGAATTTTTTCGGATCGCGGATGTAGAGCGCGGCCGAGCGCAAAAGCCACAACAGCGTATGGACGGCGAAAAAGAGGAAGGTGAACAAGAGAAGCCCCGTCATGAACACGAACACCCAGTAGATCTGGGGATAATCCTCGCGGTCGGTGTGGTCGGCGTGGACGATGTAGCCCGCGAAGTTGGGGTTGGCGTCCTCGTGGCATTGCCGGCAGGTGGCAAGACGATGTTCGCCGGCGGCGATGCGCGAGTTCGGATTTTCCAGCTTCAGGATGTCGTGGTGGCCGTGGCAGTCGTAGCAGGCCGCCACGCCCGCGCGGCCCAGGGCGATCGCCTTGCCGTGGAAGGTTTCGCGGTAGCGCTCCAGGCGGTCGAGGTGGCAGGCGCCGCACTTGGCGTCGATGGACAGCTTGAACTCGGGCCGCAGCGGAGAATCGATCTCGTGCGAGGTGTGGCAGGTGATGCAGGTCGGGCCGCGCTTGTCCCCTGCGGCCAGAAGCTGGCCGTGGATGCTCTTGTCGTAAACCTCCTCGACCAGCACGTGGCACGCGCCGCAGGTTTGGGGCACGTTGGCCTTGGAGATGCGCGAACCGTCGGCCTCGCTGGGGAGAATGTCGTGCACCCCGTGGCAGTCGTTGCAGGTGGGCGCGACGATCAGGCCGTCCACCAGCAGCGCCCGGCCGTGGATGGAGTCGATGTAGTGCGTCACGGCCTCGGGCTGGCCGACGTCGTGCGTCTTGAGCATCCTGCCGCCCTGGTGGCATCCGGCGCAGGTCTTGGAAAGATTGAATTTGTTCACCGAGGAGGCGCGATCGGCGGCGGGGCGGATGGCGTGGCGGCCATGGCAGTCGGAACAGCGCGCGACGTCCTTGTCGCCCGCGGACAGCAGCTTGCCGTGGACGCTGCCCGAGTATTGTTTTGCTTCCTCGTCATGGCAGTCGGCGCAAAGCATGGTCAGCGGCTGGCCGCCGTTGTGCGGGGCTTCGTCCCAGACTTTCGCGCCGCCGTGGCAATCGGTGCAAGCGAGGTCGGCGTGGGGCGAGCCCTTCAGCGCGTCCTCGGCGACCAGCAGCTCAAGCGTCTTGCCGCGTTCGGTCTCCGGCTTGAGATCCTTGTCGGAATGGCAGCCCAGGCAGGTGGCGTTATCGACTTTCTCGGGCTCTGCGGCGGCGGCGGCCGGCGGCGCGGCTTCGTCTTCCGCATAGGCCGCCGCCAGGCAGGCGAAAATCCCGAGCAGAATCATCGCGGCTCCCCCAAGCGCCCGCCGCCCGACGGACCCTGGCCGGCGTTTCCCTCCGCCCGCGCTCATCCTTGCCTCCGCTGGAGCTGAATTCTCGTGTAGTGCATGCATACCACAGGAACGTCAGAAGAGCACGTTTTTCAGATCGTCGCCGAGGGCGGACTCGCGTTCGTCCTCGGTCAGGATATTGTGGCAGAGGTCGCAGTCCTGGCGGATTTTTTCGCCCGACGGAGCGGCATGCTCGTCGTCATGACAACGGAAACAGCCCTTGTCGTTGGCGTGGCCGAGGTGGCTGGGATAGGTGTTCCAGCCGATGCCGAGCGCCGGATAGACGTTGGGGGCGTAGATGTCCTGGTACGCCACGTCGGCGGCGGCGATCAGGCTCAGGCGCTTTTCCGCGAACAGTTCGGGGTGGACGCGGCGGTAATGCCCGAGGATGGCTTCGCGGATGCCCTGCTTGGCCTCGTCGCGGCTGGCGTAGACGGCCGTCGTCGCCTGCAGCACGACGTCGCGGACGCCGGGCAGCGCGGCGTCGATGCGGCCGTCGAGGATGCGCCGGTCCACCGCCGCCTCGGGCGATTCGTAGACGTGCGAGGGGCGGTTGTGGCAATCGACGCAGTCCATCGTCCGCCAGGGCGCGTCGGCGGGAACGGGCGGCATGTCGGCTTTGACGAAAAGCGTCGATTTGCCGGCCGCGTCGGTTACGCGCACCTCGCGGATCTGCAGCCTTTTGTCGTCGCTGGCCCGATACTCGACGAGGTTTTGTTGGCTGACATGCCAGTGGATGCCGCTGTAGCGGCCGGTCGCCGCTTCGCGGCCGCCGACGTGGAGCATCACGGCGGTCACCAGGGCGTCTTTCGGGTCGCCCTCGGCGGCGACTTCGCGGAACACTTTCGGGCGGTTGCCGTGGAAGGCCTCCGGCCAGTGGCACTGCTCGCAGGTGTCGCGCGCCGGCCGCAGGTCGGCGACGGGCGTGGGGATGGGGCGGCTGAAGTCTCCCGTCGTCACCGCCCACACCTGCCTGAGGCCGGAGAGCTTCGATTTCACGAACCACGGCGCGCCGGGGCCGATGTGGCATTCAACGCAGGCGACGCGGGCGTGCGGCGAACGCTGGTAGGCCGTATATTCCGGCTCCATGACGGAGTGGCAGAGCGTGCCGCAGAAGGCCGTGGATTCCGTGTAGTGGTAGCCCTTGTAGCTGACGGCGAAGAGGATGGCGATATTGATCACCGAAAGCAGCATCACCACGCCCCAAAAGCGGCGGTGGGAGGGCTGCGAAAGATCGACGATGATCGGTTTGATGGCGTCGGCCGACTCGCCGCGGCGCAGCGACTCGGCGCGGACGAGGTAGCTGCCGATCGGGATCAAAACCAGACCAAAGACGAACAGCGCCGGCAACAGGAGGTAGGTCACCAGACCCTGGTAGGGGCCGGCATCGACGCCGATCAGTTCCGTGGCGAAGGCGGCGAGAATGAGGCCGGCGGAGAGCGTCGTGGTGACGACGCCGAAGACGCCCAAGCGGCTGCTCCACATGCCGCGAGCCAGCAGACGCCAGAGCGAAGCGCGATTTTGCGCGGTCATCGGGGCGTTCCCTCTTTTCGCGCCGGCGCCGTCCAGCGGTGCGCGGCGCAGTTTGGATTCAGCGGCCGGCGCGCCTTCTTGCGCTTCGACCCGCCGGTCGAAAGACCGCCGATCCCTGGGATCATTGTAGATCACTCGCAAAAAGCAGGCCAAAACGAAAGTCCGGTCAGCCCGAAAGCCGGCCGGAAAAAAACGACGCCGGCGCAGAGGTCGCGCCGGCGTCCGCGGAAAAGCGAAGAAACGACGTGTTTTTACGCGGCTGTCACTTCTTGTGACACTCGGCGCACTTGGTGGATGGACCCTTCTTCAGCTTGACGTGGCACTCCTTGCAGGTTTTGTGCATCGCGTCCTTCAGCGCAAGCTTCTTGCCGTCGGCCTGGGCGGTGTGGCACTCGCTGCATTTCTTGTCGGGCGTCGCGCCGGTCATCGTATGATGGCAGGTCTTGCAGGTGACGCCGGTCATTGTGGAGTGCTTCTTGTGGTCGAGCGTCACGGCGCCGTTTTTGGCGGCAAGCGTAACCTTGTCGGGCGCGGTCGCGGCGGCGTAAGCGAGCACCGACACCATGGAAAGAGCGACGATAACCGCGAAGACCTTCATACCCAGATTGCGCATCGTTTCACCTCGTTGAAAGTGGATCTTAACCTACCACGCGGATTCCGTTTTCAGCCGCCCAACGACGGACTGGCAGTTGTTCTAGCAAAAGACGCACCATTTTTCTATTTTCTCAGCAGCTTGTAAAAAGCTCAGTTTTTTGCATAGGTTTTTAAAATTCAGAGTCAATTCATGGAATACAGGAAAATCAAGCCGAACCATGCGATGGCGACAAAAACGGCACAAGGCGTGTCAAAATGACAAATCCCTACTCGTCCGCTGCCCCTTCTGACACGGCCGCCTCCTCGCTCAGACGGCGGTAAAGGGTCTTCAGGCCGATGCCCAAAAGCTTGGCGGCTTCCGATTTGTTGCCGCCGGTGCGGAGGAGGGTGCGCCGAATCACTTCCCGCTCCACTTCGTCGAGCGTATAGGCGCCGCTGAGCCAGGCGGCTTCGTTGTCGGAGACGCTGCGCGCCGACAGTTTCTCCGGCAGATCGGCGGGGGCGATACGCTCCCCTTGCGCCAGAATGACAAGATTTTCTACCAGGTTACGCATCTCGCGGACGTTTCCCGGCCAATCGTAGCGCTCCATGGCGGCCACCGCTTCGCGGGCCACGGTAAGGGCCGGTTTCTGGTATTTGGCCTTGAATTCGGCGAGAAAAGTGTTGAGCAGAACGCCGATGTCCTCCATCCGTTCGCGCAGCGGCGGCAGGTCGATGGCGATGACGTTGATGCGGTAGTAAAGGTCTTCGCGGAATTTTCCTTCCTCGATCAGCTTTTCCAGGTTGCGATGGGTCGCGCCGATGATGCGCACGTCGGCGGAGAGCGACTGGGCGCTGCCGACGCGCTCGAAGGTGCGTTCCTGGATCAGGCGCAGCAGTTTGGATTGCGCGGTCGGCGAGAGGTCGCCGATTTCGTCCAGAAACAGCGTGCCGCCGTGCGCCGACTCGACGCGGCCTTTCGTCTGCTTGTACGCGCCGGTGAAGGCGCCTTTTTCGTGGCCGAACAGTTCGCTTTCGATCAGCGTTTCGGTGAAGGCGGCGCAGTTGACGGCGACCAGCGGCCGGCCGGCGCGGCGGCTGCGGCGGTGAATGGCGCGGGCGACCAGCTCCTTGCCCGTGCCGGATTCGCCGCGGATCAGCACCGTGGCGTCGGTGGGGGCGGCGGCGAGCACGCGGGAAAAGACTTTCTCCATCGCCGGCGAGTGCCCGACGATCTCCTCGAAGCCGCCCTGCCGCGACAATTCCTCCTTGAGCAGGCGGTTTTCGTCGGCGAGCTCCACCACCTTCAGCGTCCGTTCGACGACGAGAATCAGCTGTTCCAGATTCACGGGCTTCGTCAGATAGTCGGCCGCGCCCTTGCGGATCGCCTCGACGGCGGAGGGGATCGTCCCGAAGCCGGTGCAGACGACGACGCCGACGCAGGGATCGTGCTGCTTGATCGCCTCGAGCAGGTGCAGGCCGTCCATCCCCGGCATGACCAGATCGGAGATGACCAGGTCGAAATCGCGCTCGCGCACGGCCGCCAGCGCCTCCTCGGCGGAGAGCGCGCCCTGGGTCGCGTAGCCTTCCGTCGCCAGCGCCCGGCTCAAAACCTCCACCGTCGCCCGGTCGTCATCGACGACGAGGATCTGTTTCGCGGTTTCGTTCATGGGGAGGCGTTCCTTTCCTTGTCCTCGCCGCGCGGCAGGCGCACGACGAAGGTCGTCCCTTCTTGCGGGCGGGAATCGACCTTGATTTCGCCGCCCATCTCCTCGACCATCCGCTTCACGATCGCCAGCCCGAGCCCCGTCCCGGACGACCGCGTGGTGAAGAACGGCGAAAAGATTTTTTCCAGGGTCGCCTCGTCGATGCCCTCGCCGTCGTCGCGGACGGTCAACTCGTGGAACGCGCCGTTGGGCCGCGCCGAAATGTAGATGTTCCCGCCGTTCGGCAGGGCGTGAATCGCGTTGGAAACGAGGTTGATGAGAATCTGCCGCATCTCGTCGCCTTGCAGCCGCACGCGCTCGTCGCCGGGATCCAGGTCCAGGTGGATCGTCGCGCCGGCCTTCTTCGCCTCCCATTCCATCAGCGCCACGACGCCCATCGCCAGTTCGCGCAGCGATTCGTGGGAGGGCGCGGAGAGCGGCCGCCGCGCGCGGTCGAGGAACTTGTCGAGAATCGCCGCGATGCGCTCCACTTCCCTGCCGATATTGACGGCGAGTTCGGCCGCCTCCGGCTCCAGATCGAAGTGCTTTTTCAGCCGGCGGTTCAGAAGCTGCAGGTTGAGGTTGAGGGCGTTCAAGGGCGTGCGGATTTCGTGCACCACCTGGGAGGAGAGCGTGCCGACGGCCGAGAGATGCTCCATCTTGATGAGATTGGCGTAAATCTTCCGGAGTTCCTGGGTGAGATCGTCGAGGCGCGCCGACTTGCGCTCCAGCATGTCGTTGAGATCCGCCTGCACTTCCTCCAGCCGGCGCGTCATCGAGATGAACGATTCGTAGACGCCGTGGATTTCGTCCTGCGACGGCCAGGCCGGGCCGATTTTGAAGTCGCCCTGCTCGACGCGATGCATTTCGTGCTGGAGATGGCCTAACGGCAGTTTCACGAAGCGGCGGAACAAAAGCGTCGTTCCCGTCAGCGATACAAACAACGCAAAGAGGACGGTCAAGGCCATCGAGGTCTGATGCTTGCCGATTTTCTGCTGGACCGATTCCACCTCGGTCTCGACGACCAGGGTGCCGAGCGTCTTGTACTCCGGCTTGTGGCAGCGGACGCATTGCGGCTGGTTGGGAATCGGGAACGGCAGATGATAGAGCGCCTCGCCGGTGAGGGCGGTATAGGTGTGGATCGAGTCGATGACTCCCCGATCGGCATGGCACTGATTGCACGGTTCGCGGCGCGTCAGCGCCAGGGGCGTGCCGATCTCCTTGGGGTAGCGGGAGAACTGAATCGTGCCGTCGATGGCCACGACGCGCATGTTGTAGAGCTGCGGCAGATCCAGGAGCTTCTGCGCCAGATAGCGCGTGTGGTAGGGCCGGCCGCTCTGCACGTCGGCGAGGCGGTCGAAGGAGTCGAGCACGAGTTCGGCCACGCGTTCGGTGTAGCGCGCCACCTCCACGTATTCGAGCTTGGTTTCGTACCAGATGAGATAGGAAAACGCGCCGCCTAGGGCCAGGGCCAGCACGAGCGCCGTCGCCGCCGTCATCTTGAACGACAGCGAACGCCAGAAAAGAAACGGGTAGCGGGGCGGGCGCGGCGGCGCGTCGTCCGGCTCGGCGTTGTTCGGCGATTGCATTTCGTCCATGGTCGAATCTTTTGCGCACCGTGCGCGGCCGCCTCACTATAGCGTGGCGGCGAAAAGGGCGCAATCGCGCCTGTCTTAAATGAAAACGGGCGCCCGAAGGCGCCCGTCCTCGTCCGGCTCAAAGATGCGGAATCATGGACGGGTATAGCCGGACACGTCACCGTTGAGATCTTCGATGCTGTCGATCAGGAGCTGGACGATGTAAGCCGTGTTGTGCGCCCAGGCGCCGGGCTCTTTCTGCGAAATCTGGTAGTTGTGCGTGGCCTTCATCAGCTTGGCGTCGAAGTAGGCGTACTTGTTCGCGGAGGTGTAATCCTCGCCGTTGTCGTTGAAGAAGTAGGGGTACGCGTCCCCCACGTAGATGATCGCATGGCCGAGGGTGTCGAGCGCGTAGCTCCGGATCTGGGCGTAAAGCGCCTCGGCGAGCGTCGCCACTTCGTCTTTCAGCGGTTCGGTGTTCGAACCGTCGCCGTCGTAGTCGGCGGCGCGGTTCTGGCGGATCGTCTCGACGTTGGCCGGGGTGATCGCGCCGTGGCAGCCGGCGCAGGAGACCTCGAAGGAATGTTCCTCGGCTTCCGCCTTGTGGCAGTACGTGCAGGTCGCCGGCGCGGAAACGCCGAGGTGGTTCCATTTCCCGGCGTAGGTCTTGCCCGTGTATTCGTAACCGACGCCCGCTTCCGAGCCGTAGAGGATCGCGCCCGCCGCCAGGTAGTGGACGTTCTTGAATCCGAAGCTGTTGGCGGCGATGGCGGCGTCGATCGTTCCCTTGCCTTCGCGGCCCTTGTGGCAGGCCATGCAGAGGAAAGAATTGTCCGGATCGCCGGCGTCGTTGTTGATCGTCGCGCCGCCGGGGAAGGCGACGGCGGCGATGTACTTCACCGGCGCTTCCAGGGCGCGCGAGCCCGTGGAGAAGCCTTCGTGGCAGGTTTCGCAGCTGAAGCCCCAGGCCGGCTCGGCCGTCGTGGTCAGGTCGGTCCCGTTGGCGGCGAAGTAGCTGAAGCCCTCGACGCTGTGGCAGCGCGCGCAGGCCACGGGCACCGCGCCGCTCTCGTCCCAGTCGCGGAAGGGCAGCCCCGTGGCGTCGAAGTGGCCCTCGTCGTGGCGGTGCAGGGCGGAGACGTCCGCGCCCAGGTCCTCCAGAGTATCGAAGAGGATCTCGATGACGTACTTGGCGTTGTGGGCGAATGCGCCCGGATCCTTGGTGGCGAACTGATAATTGAAGGCGGCCTTCAAGAGACGCGGCGTCCAGGTGCTGTAACCCTGGCCGGCGCCGTTGAACCAGTAGGGATAGGCCGCGCCGTTGTAGGCGATGTCATCGACGGCCGGCTGGGCCGTGGCGTACGCCTGCATCGCGGTCAGAACCATTCCCCGCAGCGTGTCGATTTCGCCCCAGATGCCTTCCTCGACGTTGCCGTCGCCGTCGTAGTCGAGATAGGAGCCGGCCATGCGCACCTCGCGCAGGTCCTCCTCGCCGGCCACGCCCTCGTGGCAGGTGACGCAGGTTTCCAGCTTCACTTTCTGCGCATGGACGCTGTGGCAATCGGCGCACTGGACGGCCGAGCCGACGTGGGCGAAGAGGCCGTCGTAGGTTTTGCCGTCGTACTGGTAAGCGCCCATCGCCTCCGCGCCGTAGCGCGTCGCGCCGGCGGCGAAGTAATGAATGTTCTGGAAACGTAGCGCGCTGTCCACGGTGTCGAGCGGCTTGCCTTCCAGCGCGGTGTTCATGCTCGCCGTGGAGGCGCGGCCCTGGTGGCAGGTCATGCAGAGATTCGAGGTGTTGCTGCCGCTATCGACTTCCTCGCCCGAGGGGAAGGTGACGCTGGCGGCTTCGTGCTGCTGGGAGAAATCGGTCAGGTCCTGGTGGCAGGTGGCGCAGGCGAAGCCGTTGGTCGTCGGCGCTTCGACGTTGACGCCCGTCTCCAGGTAGAATTCCAGCCCTTCGGAGCTGTGGCAGCGGGCGCAACCGGCCTCCACCGCGCCGTCCTCGTCCCAGTGGCGGAAGGGCTCCTCGACGCCGTTGAAGTGCCCCGCGTCCTCGCGGCTCACGCCGTCCAGATCGATCGGCGTGTCGAGGGCCGCGTTCAGATCCTCGATCGAGTCGTACAAGAGCTCGATGATGTACTTGGCGTTGTGGGCGAACGCGCCCGGGTCCTTCAGCGACACCTGGTAGTTGTAGGAGGCTTTCACCAGCCGCGCCGTCCAGGAGGCGAAGCGGTTGTCGGAGTTCACCTCGCCCTCGTCCACCTGGCCGTTGCCGTTGGTGTCGATGAACCAGTAAGGATAGCTGCTTCCGTCATAGATGATCGCCGCGCCGGCGACGTCGAGGGCGTAGGTCTGGATGGCGGCGTACAGCTTTTCGCGCAGCCCTTCCAACTCGTAGTAGATGCCTTCCGTCGTGTCGCCGTCGCCGTCGTAGTCCAAGAGCGACCCGAACATGCGGACGTCTTTCAGATCCTCCTGGTCGGCCATCGCGCCGTGACACTCGGAACACTTGTCGAGCCTGATTTTCAGGGTGTGCGGGTCGTGGCAGGTGATGCAGGTGTCGAAGCCGGCGACGTGCTGGAATTTCATGTCGTAGGCCTTGCCGTCGTACTGATAGCCGCCCAGCGCTTCGGAACCGAGCTGGGTGGCGGCGGCCGCATAATAATGGACGTTGCGGAAGCCCAGGTCTGCGTCCACCGTGTCCACGGTTTCCGGTGCGGCGTTGGCGATCGCCGTATCGACGCTGACTTTCGATTCGCGGCCCTGATGGCACTCCATGCAGCGCGATTCCGGGCCCAGGCCGGCGAGCGTCTCGCCCGAGGGGAAGGTGACCGAATCCTTGGTCAGGGTCACGTCGTTGTGGCAGGCGACGCAGGAGACGACCGTGCCGATCGGCGCTTCCGCGTCCACGACGCCGGCCGCCGAGCCGTCCGCGCCCAGAAAGTCGAGATAGCCCGGGGTGCTGTGGCACTTGGCGCAACCGGTGGGAATCGCGCCGTCTTCATTCCAATGGATAAAGGCTTCGTCCTCGGCGCGGGCATGGGCCGAACCGCCCCACGCCTCCGTAAACGGCGCATCGGGGCCGCCGACGGCCAGAACGACGATGACTTTGGAGCCGGAGACGTTCGTATCGTCGCCCGTCGCGGTGATCGTCGCTTCGCCCTCGGCGACGCCGGTCACGAGGCCCGTGGCCGCATCGACCGTGGCGATGGCGTCGTTCGAAGAGGACCAGGCGTAGCCCGCGTCCGTCCCGCCCTCGGTGGCGGCGCTCAGCTGCAGCGTGGCGCCGACGAGCACCGAAGTCCCGCCGGAAACGGCGACGACCGGCGCGGCGACCGGCGGTTCGTAGATGTACATGCCCCAGACGCCGCTCTCGCTCGTGTCCGCGCCGGTGGCGGTGATCGCCACTTCGCCGGCCGAGACGCCCGTTACGAGGCCGGAAGCGGCGTCAACCGTGGCGATGGCGGCGTTCGAGGACGACCAGGCGTAACCCGAATCCGTCCCATCGACCGTCGTCGCCGTCAGGGTGGTCGTCGCGCCGACCATCAGCGCCACCTCGCCGCTGACGCGCACCTTGCCGGCTGGCGCGGGCTCGGTGTAGACGTAGACGCCCCACGAGCCGGTCTTGCCCGAATCGACGCCGGTGGCGGTGACCACCGCCGAGCCGGGGGCGACGCCGGCGACCGCGCCGGTCTCATCGACCGTGGCGATCGCCTCGTCATCGACGGCCCACTCGTAGCCCGAATCCTCGCCGTTGACCGTCTGGGCTTCGAGGGTCAGCGTTTCTCCTACTTTGACGGCCACGCCGCCGGAAACGACGACGTAGGCCATGGGCTCGACGCCGTCGCCGTCAACGTCGCCGTCGAGCAGACCTTCCTCCGAACTGGACGCGCAGCCCGCGAGAGAGGCCATAACCAGCACCAGCAACCAGACAAGCAAAGCTTTGGTCTTCATGGACCTTCCTTTGGAAAAGTTGAACAAAACCCCATTTCCGACACCAGAACTTTTGGCTCTGACGCCGTCATCTCAGCAACAAATATGCCAACCCCGGTGTAGTTTCGTTTTACCCCGCATTATAGGGGAAATCAGGCATTATGCACGCAGGATCCTAAAAAAACAGTCACGGAAAGGCTTTTGCCGAGACTTAAGGAGATTTATGGGCGCAGAAACGCCCCGCTTGTTTTGCTTGTTTCATAGCGGCTGAAAAATTCCGAGCCGTATTGATCTCGCTTATGCGCAAACGGAATCGGGTCAATCTGACATACCTCTCCACCGAACCGTTCTCGATATGGGTCAAGTTGACCTAATGTCGGCGAAGATTCCCCAAACGGAGCAGCCGCCCGATTCTTTTCATTTCCAGCATTCCGTTTCGCTCCATTTTGAGCGCCAGGAACGGCTTATTCCTCTGCCGGCGGGGCGTTCGGAGAAACGATGGATTTCCTTTATTAGAATGGCACAAGTATTGCTCGCCCCCGCCCGGGCGGTGCCTTAAGTGTCGTGATTTCCGAGCATTTTTCAATCTTAACCGGGTAACGAGAAGAGGCGCAACATGGATCATCCCCAAAGTGTTTGGCGTTTCGGCGTCCTGGTTTTCCCCTTCTGATGCTCATGCTCGGGTCCTGCGCCGGATCGGAGGGCGCGACGGGGCTTACGGGGGAGCAGGGCCCCGCCGGTGAAAACGGCGCCGATGGTGAAAACGGCGATAAGGGCGACCCCGGCCAGCCCGGCGACCCCGGCCAGGACGGTCAGGACGGCCAGGATGGTCAGGATGGCGAGGACGGCGAAGACGTCGATCCCGGCGCACTGGAAGACATCCAGGACCAGCTCGACAAGCTTTCCGCCGTCGAACCTGAGTCCTGTGTAGTTTGTCATAGCGATGCAGGCGCGGAGCACCAGGCCATTTACGATAATTACAAGGACCAAAGCGCGCTGACGCTGACGATCGACGGCGTGACGAGCGTCAGCAACGGCGCCGGCGGCTTCAACGCGACCATGACGGTCACCATTACGAAAAACGGCGCGCCGTATCTGGACGCCAACGGGCTGCCGACTCTGGAGCAAAAACGCTTCGCCACGGCGACCCACGACAGCGCCACGGGCAAGTTTTACAACGCGGTGACATTCGCCAATCCGGTCTCCCTGGGGAACGGGCAGTACACGGTGTCGGCGTCCAACATGACGTATGCGCCGGAGCTCTCGAATTGCCAGGCCTATGGCTACGTCGCCGACGGCCCGCCGTTTGCCCTCAGCGCCATAGATGGCCAGGATTACACCGAGGAATGAGTCATCTTGTTATAACTCAAGAAAATACGGTCAAAGTGACAAAGCCTGCCGCCGTCGGGCGGCAGGCGGGTCATTTTGACACGGGAGGCTCGGGCTTCTCGGACGGGCTTTCGGGGTCCGTCGCTTTCAGCCATTTTTTGTCGAGCGGCGGCTCCTGTTTCGGCGTCGGCCGTTCCGGCGGGATCTGTTTGGCGATCGCCTCGGGCGTGAAGCGCTCGTGGGCTTCGTCGTCGGTCAGCACGCCGGACAGCCAGGCGGTGTTCATCGGCATTTCCACCGGATGATAGATGACGTGGAAGAAGTGCCAGACGATCACCGCCAGACAGGCGAGCAGCGCCTCGTAGAAATGGATCGCCTTCGCGGCGGCGATGACCCAGTTGGGCGCGTTGGCGGGCAGCAGTTCCGGGAACCACATGATCACGCCGGTCAGCGCCATGATCGCCGTGCCCCACAAGAGCGCCCACCATTCCGCCTTCTCGGCGTAATTGAACACGGGGTGGCGGACGTGCTCCGGCGTGAGCAGCAGATAATGGCGCATGGCCTTGAAGAAATCGCGCACGTCGTCCCAGCCGGGCAGCATCTCCACCCACCAGCGGCGGCCCCATTGGCTCGCCAGCCCGTAGAGAAGAATGCCGAGCAGGTCCAGCACGAGGACGACGCCCAGCGTGTGATGCAGCCAGGCGCGCACGTTCTCGGTGAAGCCGAGCGAATAAATCCATTTGAAGGCGTCGGATTCGGAGAAGGAAAGCATGAAGCCGGTGACGGCGAGCACGATGAAGCTGATGAGCAGCACCCAGTGCCAGAGGCGCTCCAGCTTGTTGAGCCGCACGATTTTCGGGTTGGCCGTCTGATAGCGCAGCTTGCGGCGCGTGTAGTAGAGCCAGACGACCAGGTTGTGCAAAAACATCCCGCCGATGGTCCCGACGATCAGCACGATGTAGATCACCGTGATCCAGTGCACGACGGTGGAGCGTTCCTCCGCCCGGCCCTTGGCGGCCTTGTGGCTGAAGCTGGCGATGAACGACTCGTTCGACTGGCCGTGGCACTTGCCGCAGGTCGTCCCGCGGTTGGAAAGGTGCATGCGCGAGCGGGGGTGCGACTCGGGCAGCGAGTGGTGCGCGTCGTGGCAGTCGGCGCAGGTGGCGGAGGCGCCGAGCGAGCCGCGCTGCGAGAGGCCGTGGTAGTCGCTCATGTAGTGCTCGACCGGCGAGGTGTCCAGCGCGTAGCGGCTCATCATCCGCTCGTTGCCGTGGCACCAGATGCACACCTGCGTCGCCGCGTAGTCGCGCCGGCCGCTGGCCTGGATGCGCAGCGACATGATGTCGTGGTCGCCGTGGCAGGTGGTGCAGGTCGGCACGTCGAGGTTGCCCATCTGCAGCGTGCGGCCGTGCGAACCTTCGAGGTAGGCGCTGGTTTCGTTGGGGTGGCACTTGCGGCAGGTATTGGGCAGGTTTTCCGAGCGGGCCACGGTGGAGTTGAAATCGGAGGAGGGCAGGACCGTGTGGTGGCCGTGGCAGTCGCTGCAGGTGGCCGAGGGCTTGCCGTTCTGGATGCCCGCCCAGTGGGCGCTGGAGTAATAGCGTTCGATCAGCCGCCGCTTGGCGATGCCGACGTGAACGTTCGGATCGAAGCCGTTCGCGCCGTGGCACTTGCCGCAGGTCTCCGGCTGGTTCACGCGCGACATGGCCGAGTCCTTGGAGGCCAGCGGCACGATCTGGTGGCCGCCGTGGCAGTCCTGGCACCAGGGGGCGTCGGGATCCTTGGCGTTGTAGCGCTTGCCGTGGATGTCGGAGGCGTTGTAGTCGGCCATCGCCTTGTCGTGGCAGCCGCCGCACAGCAAGGCCGGCGTCGGCCCGCCTTCGTGGTGCGGCTTGACGGCGCTTTCGTCGTTGGCGTGACAGTCGGTGCAGTCCAGATCCTCGTGGACGCTGCCTTTCAGCGCGGTTTTGGCGATATGAATCGATTCCGGCTTGCGGTCCTTGGAAAGCGGCTTCAGATCCGGGTCGCCGTGGCAATCGAGACAGCTGGCCTTG
>QZKR01000066.1 GCA_003598065.1 Myxococcales bacterium
GTCGTGCGCGAGTCGATGCTCAATCCCGGCACGAAGGCGGTCGAGCCGATCACCAGCGCCGCGGCGAAGGAGATCAAGACGGTGCTGGGCGGCACGCTCGCGGATGCCCAGAGGTTCGCCTGCCCAACGCGCATCATTTCAAGGGTGAAATCGGCTGCGATGCACAGGCAGGTGGGGCATTGGCGCAGCGCTTCGCGTGCCAGGTCACCGGTGCCCGCGCCTAAATCAAGCAGCCGTCCGTGCGCCGGGAGAGCTGCGCGCCGGATGACGTGGTTTTCCGGGAGGGCGAGCCCTCGTGCCGACCGGCGTCGCCGTGGCGATCCCCGCCGGCAGCGAAGGGCAGGTGCGGTCGCGCAGCGGGCTGGCGGCGAAGCACGGCGTCACGGTCCTGAACGCTCCGGGCACGATCGACGCCGACTATCGCGGCGAGATCCAGGTCATTCTCGTCAATCTCGGCTCCGAGCCGTTCGTCGTCCGGCGCGGCGAGCGCATCGCCCAGCTTGTGGCGGCCCCCGTAGAGCGCGTGGAGTGGCGGGAGCAAAGCTCGCTTAGCGGCACGCCGCGCGCCGGCGGCGGCTTCGGACACACGGGGCGCTGAGCCGGCCGCCGCCGGTCGTTCGCCACCCTGAAATTCCCTTGTCCCTCCTCGGTTCGGTCGGCTATACTCCGCTGGATTCGATGACGAGGCCGAGATGCAAAAAGGCATCCAGACAGCAAGAAAACCGAAGCGAGTCGTAGTCGTCAACCGCGGGAAAGGCGGCTTTTTTGGCTGGCTGAAGCTGTTTGCCCTTTTTTGCCTTTTGCTCGGCGTCGCGGGCCTCGTGGCCGGAGGCGTCCTGTTCTACAACGTCAAGAAGGAGTTGCCCTCCTTCAATTCCGTCGCCGAGTACCGCCCGCTTCTGGGTTCGATGCTTTACTCGGAGGACGGCACCAAGACCGCCGAATTCGCCATCGAAAAACGTCTGATCGTCCCTTACGAGAAGGTTCCGCGGCTTCTCATTCTGGCGTTCATCGCCACGGAAGACCAGAATTTCTTCACCCATTACGGCATCGATCCCTTGGGCATCGTCCGCGCCGCGTTCCGTTATTTCACGGCGGGCTTCGAGAAAAAGCAGGGCGCATCCACGATCACGATGCAACTGGCGCGGACCTTCTTTCTGACCCGCGAAAAAACGTGGGTCCGCAAGCTCAAGGAGGTCATCCTCGCCACCACGGAGTTCGAGGCGAACCTCACCAAGCAGGAAATCCTCTGGCTCTACCTGAACCAGATCTACCTCGGCCACGGGGCCTATGGCGTGCAGCAGGCGGCGCTCACCTATTTCGGCAAAGACGTCTGGGATCTGGGACTGGACGAAATGACCGTGCTCGCCGGTTTGCCGCAACGGCCCGGCAAGGACTCGCCCTACGTCAACATGGACAAGGCGATCAAGCGCCGCAACCACGTTCTGCGCCGCATGCTGGAGGAAGGCTACATCACGCAGGCCCAGCACGACGAGGCGGCGGCCAAGCCGATCAAGCTCGCCGAAGTGCCCGATCTTTTTTTGAGCTACGCGCCCGACTTCTCCGAGCACATCCGCAAATACGTTTACAACGCCTACGGCGAAGCGCAGCTTTATACCGGCGGGCTGCTGATTCAGAGCACGCTCAACCTCGACGCCGAAAAGTACGCCCAGGACGCGCTGTATTACGGCCTGCGCAGCCTCGATCACCGGCAGGGCTATCGCGGGCCCCTGGCCAACGTACCGCGCGACAAGTGGCTGGAATTCACCGAACGGTTGGAAGCGTTCTACGGCGACGCGCCGCTGGAACGGAACAAGATCTATTTCGGTCTGGTGGAAGAGGTGGACGACGCGCGCAGGAAGAGCTTCGTCCGCGTCGGGCGCTACGTCGCGCCGATCATGATGGAGACGATGCGCTGGGCGCGCAAGCCGACGCCCAAGGCCACGTGGGACGGCGGTTCGATCTCGCTGCCCTCCCAGGCCCTGAAACCCGGCGACGTGGTGATGGTCCGCCCGACGGACCTCGAACGGATCTATACGCAAACCGACATCCGCAGCACGGAACCGGTGGAGCTCGCGAAAATGATCTGGGCCTTGGAGCAGGAGCCGCTGGCGCAGTCGGCGCTTCTGGCGAAGGACCCCGAATCGGGCTACACCGTCGCCATGGTCGGCGGTTACGGCTTCGAGCGCTCCGAGTTCAACCGCGCCATTCAGGCCTGCCGCCAGCCGGGGTCGGCCTTCAAGCCGGTCGTCTACACCGCCGCGATCGACAACGGACTCACCGTCTCCTCGATCCTTCTCGACTCGCCGATCGTCGCCGGCGAATGGAAGTGGAAGTGGAAGCCGGAAAACTATGGCGAGGATTTCCTCGGCGAGGTGTCGCTGCGCTACGCCCTGCAGCACTCGCTCAACATTCCGGCGATCAAGACCATGGAGCAGGTGGGCATCCAGACGGTGAAAAACTACGCCATCAAAATGGGCGTGCGCACCGAAATCCAGGAGGACCTTTCCGTCGCGCTCGGCTCCGCCTGCATGACGCCGGAGGATCTGGTCAACGTCTACGCCCATTTTCCGCTTCTGGGCCGCCAGCCGCGGACGGTCTACGTCAAGACGATCATCGACCGCGACGGCAATATCCTGGAGGACAACCGCATCTATTACGACATCACGCTGGACGTGGCGGAGAAGCTGGAGAAGCTGGAGGAAGAGGCGCTGCGCGAGGACGTGCAGGTGCTGCCCGAGACCACGGCCTTCATCATGACCTGGCTCTTGCAGCAGGTGGTGCACGGCGGCACGGGTTCGCAGGCGGCGCAGCTCGGCCGGCCCTGCGGCGGAAAGACCGGCACGACCAACGACAACTACGACGCCTGGTTCGTCGGCTTCACGCCGCATCTCGTGGCCGCCGCCTGGATCGGCCACGACGACAATTCGCGGCCGCTCGGCAATCTGGAGACGGGCGGCAAGGCCGCGCTGCCGATCTGGCTCGACTTCATGCAACGCACCCTGGAAAACGCGCCGGTGGAACAATTCAGAACGCCCGAGGGCATCGCCTACATGCTCGTCGATGAACGCACCGGCCGGCTGGCCCGACCCGGCACGCCCAACACGCTCGGCGCGCCCTTCAAAGCCGGCACGGGGCCTGCGGAACGGCTCGGGGAAGACGGCCTGTCGAGCCCCGAGGATCTTTCGCAGATCACCGACCTCTATTGAGAGGCGGAAAGGACGGCGATGTTCGGCCTTGGCATGTGGGAAATCCTGATCATTCTCGCACTGGCGCTGATTTTCATCGGACCGAAGAAGCTGCCGGAGATCGCCCAGATGCTGGGCAAGGGATTGCGCGAGTTCAAGCGCGCCGCCTGGGACATCAAAGACGCGATCGACATCACGCCGCCCCCTCCCCAGCCGCCCGCGCCGCCGCAACCGCCCGCAGCGCCTCCGGCCCTGCCGCCAGCCGGCGCCGCGCCGATTCAAGCGGCCGCCGCCTCGGAAACGCCGCCCCCGCCGGCGAAGACGGCGGATTCCCCCACGCCCGAGTCGTCGTCACCCGACGATTCGGCTTCTTCCAAACCCGACGCCACGCCCAAATGACGGACGACGCCCAACTCACCGTCACCGAACACCTGGAAGAGCTGCGCACGCGCCTGATCCGTTCGACGGCGGCGCTGGCCGTGGGTTTCGTCGTCGGCTGGATTTTCCGCCGCGACATCCTGTATCTGCTCAAAAAGCCGCTTTTGGACGCGCTGCCGGAAGAGATGCGGCACACGATCCTCCTGCGCGTCATCGACAAGTTTTTCATCGACCTTAAAGTGGCGACGATCGGGGCCGTCTTTCTCGCCGCGCCGTACGTTCTTTTTCAACTTTGGCGGTTCGTCTCGCCGGGGCTCTACAAGCACGAGCGGCTCGTGGCCCTGCCCGTGCTCGTGGCGGGAACGCTCCTGTTCGCGGCGGGCGTCGCGTTCTGCTATCTCGTCGTCCTGCCCTTCGGTTTCGACTTTTTCGTCGCCTACAGCCTGAGCCCCGACGCCTTGACGCTGGGCGGAGGTCCGTCGTCCGCCGCCGATCAGTTGCAGATCGCTTTGCGCGAGCATATCGGTTTCACCGCCGCCTTTCTCTTTGTCTTCGGCATCGCTTTCGAAACTCCGCTGGCGATGTTCGCGCTGGGTTGGGTGGGCGTCGTCCCGCCGCAATGGTTCGCCAGGCAGCGCCGTTTCGCAATCGTGTTTATCTTCATTATTGCCGCCATCCTGACGCCTCCCGACCCGTGGAGTCAGATTTCGATGGCAATTCCTCTGCTATTACTGTACGAACTAGGAATATGGTCAACAAACCTCCTGCTTCGCTTCAGAAGAAAATCCATATCGACATCATCTGAATAGCAACATATTGTTATTACTATGGTAATCAATCATAGTTAACGGTGTGTGTTATTATTTGAAACGACTACAAAATTGTCTTGACTTTCATCCTGACATGATTATTATCATAGTTGTCCTCTGGTGGTGCGGCCTGAGAAACGAAAACGTCAAGCTCCGGGCTCGACGAGACCGGTGGAAAGAGGAACCGCGATGTCGACCACAATCAACCCGACGGCCAAAAAATACTCCTCGGCTTTCGAGACGGTGGCGCTTCCGCATATGAATTACATCTACAAAGTCGCCTTCCATCTTTGCGGCGATCGGGCGCTAGCCGAAGATCTGGCCCAGGAAACGATGTTCATCGCCATGCAGAAGTTCGAGCAGCTCCAGGATCACGCCAAGTGCAAATCCTGGCTGTTCGTGATTCTCCGCAACCTTTACTGGGGCAAGATGGAGAAAGAAAGGCATCGCTCCGCCACAAACTTTGACGACGTCGCCTACGGCATCGCCGACGAGGGGCTGGAAGCCGAGCGCGAGTGGCGCGAGGGTTTTTCCGACGACGTGCAGCGGCAGCTGGACCGGCTGGACGAGAAGTACAAGACGCCGCTGATCATGTCGATTTTAGGCAACTACAGCTACAAGGAAATCGCCGACTCGCTCGAAATCCCGATCGGCACGGTCATGAGTCGCATCGCACGCGGCAAGACCTTCCTGCGCCGTGAAATCTCCAAAAGCATGAAGAGCCAGGCGGCCTGATTCGGCAGCGGTACGCGCGGACGGCCGGCTCGCGGGAGCCGGCTGTCGCCTTTTTATTTACTTCGAGGCTGGCAGGGCGCGGCGCAGCGCGGCGATGGCCCGAGCGTAGTCCGGTTTGGCGAAGATCGCCGATCCGGCGACGAACGTATCGGCGCCCGCCGCCGCGATGCGGCCGATCGTTTCCGGGGCGACGCCCCCGTCCACCTCCAGCCGGCAGTCGCCGCCTCGCGCATCGATCATTCCCCGCAGCTTCTCGATCTTCGGCAGCACGCGGGCGTTGAAGCTCTGGCCGCCGAAGCCGGGGTTGACCGTCATCGCCAGCACGAGGGCGCAGCGGTCGAGGACGTATTCGACGATCTCCGGCGGCGTATGCGGGTTGAGCGCGACGCCCGGCTTGACGCCAAAAGAGGCGATGAGGTCGAGCGAGCGGTCGAGGTGGGCGCAGGCTTCGGCGTGGACGACCAGATAATCCGCTCCCGCCTTGGCGAAGTCGGGGACGTAGCGGTCGGGGTTCTCGATCATCAGATGCACGTCGAGAACCTTTTGGGTTATTGGCCGCAGCGCCGCGACCACCGGCGGGCCGATCGTCAAATTGGGCACAAAATGCCCGTCCATGACATCGACGTGAATCCAATCCGCTCCGGCCGCCTCTACGGCCCGGACTTCCTCGCCCAGTCGTGCGAAATCGGCGGAAAGAATCGACGGCGCGATCACGTATGCCGGCATGCGGGACTCCTTGTAGAAGAATGGCGCTTTCTGCTTATCACAAAGCGCAGCCGCGCGCAACGGAACCCTGATTATGAGCAAGAGCGCCTTCAGCAGAAGACCTGTTTCTAATAATAAAAGTATGATTTATACGAGGTGAAAATATCACTTAAGTCACTCTAATACGCGCCGATTGTAATAATAAATCACCTAACAATATAGATAACAGAAAATTTACAAAATACACAAATTAAGCTCAAGTTTTCCTGGGTAAGTCGATTAATAATTCATAGAAGACATATGGGAATACTTTAATATGGGTAAGGCAAGGACATCATCACGGAGGCAGCAATGAACGGCATGGAAAACAGCTGGATTATTTTCACGCTGGACGGTCGGGATTTCGGCGTTGAGACGAAGTTCGTTCAGGAAATGGCCATCGCCCAGTCGGCGAGTCAGATTCCCAATTCGCCGCCTTACGTGCGCGGAGTGACCAACTTGCGCGGCAACGTTTTTCCCGTTGTCGATATGCGTCGCCTGCTCGGCTTCAAAAGCCTCGTTGAAGAACTGAAAGAGCAAATGGCCGGTTTCGCCCAGCGCAAACAGGACCATATCAAGTGGATCGCCGAGCTGCGCGCCTCCGTGGAGGAAAACCGCGAGTTTCGACTGACGACAAACCCCCACGCCTGCGCTTTCGGCAAATGGTACGATCATTTCCACGCCAGCGATCCGGTCCTCAACATGTCGCTGATGAAGTTCGACAGCCCGCACAAGCGAATCCACAAAATTGGCGAATCGGTATGCCAGCTGGTAAAAGAGGGACATCGCCAGGAAGCGCTGGACATGATCGCGCGGGCCTGGGACACGGATCTGCACATGTTGATCGACCTCTTCGATCAGACCCTGCCGATGTTCGAAGCCACCGTGAAGGAAATCGTTCTCGTCGCCAAGCTGCACGGAGCGACGTTCGGCGCGATCGTCGATGCCGTCACCGAGGTCTGCGACATCCATCCCGAAAAAATCCAGACCATGGACGCCGTTCCGATGCCGGAAGAAACGCGGGAACTGATTTCCGGCATCGGTCGCACGGATCAGGGGCTCAAAACCCTTCTCGATGGCGAGCGGCTTTTCAGCCGCCTGACCGCCTACGCCGCCTGACCGGGAACGGCGCCCCGCCACGCCTTCCGCCGCTAAAAAGAAAACGGGCAAGGGAATGAACCCCTTGCCCGTCGCCTTCCCGTAAGGGATGGGGAACAGCCTACTCGCCGTCTCCATCGACCGCCGTATCGTCGAGGATCTTGATTGTCGGTTGGAGTTTCCACTCGCCGTTGCCTTGTTCTTTCAGCGATTTTTCGGCGTCGAAGTCGAGGCGGATGGCGATTTCCTCGCCGGCGACGATGTCGAAGTTGCGCACCAGCTTGATTTTGCCCGATGGCGCCTCGGCCTCGATTTCCGCCCCGTCGATGGTCGCTATCGCTGGAACGCCTTCCTTGAGGTAGAGCCGAACCTGCGTCACTTTTCCGGGAGCGAGTTCAAGCAATCCCAACTCGGTCGGATTGTCCTTGAGCTGAATCAGGTCGAAGACGGTTTCTGCCGACAATACGGTTCGCCAGCCGGCTTTCTCCGGATCATCGCCGTCGTCGGCCGGTGCGTCGTCGCCAGCGGCTTCCGCGTTTTCTTCTTCGTCCGCATCGCCATCAGCTTCCCCGCCTGCCGGAACGAAATGGATGGCCACTTCCGAGAGGGTCACTTCGAGTTTTTCCACCTCGCCGGGGGCGTCCTGCAACGTCACACGGACCGTCCCTGTTCCTGTCCCCGAAGACAAATCTTCGCTGCACGCGCCGAGCGCCACGCCCAGGAACAGAACCACGGCCGCCATTCCAAATCCTAACGTTCTCATTCTGAGACCTTCTTATTGGTGAATAGGAGTTCATGCACCTACGGCCAAACGGCTAGAGGCGAGATTGAATTAAGCGACAATATCTGTCAAGTATTAAAGGAAACCCATAGCCAAACGAGACCACTGGTCGCCTAGAAGGATCCCATTTCTCCGAATTATGTTCAATATTGAAACTTGACATTCGAATAATCTTCGGATAAGATACCAATATAGAAAATAAAGTTCGGAGACGTGATGTTGGACGCTCTCGACCGCCAGATTCTGCAAGCCCTGCAAACGGACGGTCGCAAGTCCAACGCCGATCTGGCGCGCGCCTTGGGCGTCGCCCCTTCCACGATGCTGGAACGCATTCGCCGCCTTGAAGAGCGCGGCGTGCTCAAAAGTTATCGCGCCGTCCTGGACCCGGCCGCCCTGGGGCTCACCATCCAGGCCTTCGTCTCCGTCAGCCTCGACCGTCACGATACGGCCTACATCGAGCGTTTCGAATCCGGCGTCCAGGCGATCGAAGAGGTCGTCGCCGCCTATCATCTCACCGGCCGCCTGGACTATATGCTGCATGTTTCCGCCCGCGATCTGCCGCATCTGGGCGAGATCATCAAGTCGCGCATCGCCTCGATCGGCGGGGTCGGCAAGGTGGAGACGTTTCTCGTGCTTTCGGAAATCAAGCCGGCCGGCGGCTGGCCGCTGGAGGCCGCCGCCAACGGACCGTCTCCCGTCCTTCCCTCGCGGGGGGCATAGCCCAAGGAGTCTGTCATGCCGCCGAAAAAAAAGATGATTCACGAGTTCATGAAAATGAAGCAGGACGGCCAGAAGATCGCCTGGCTGACGGCCTACGATTTCCCCACCGCGCAATTCGCCGAGGCGGCGGGGCTGGACATGCTGCTGGTCGGCGACTCGCTGGGCATGTGCGTCTACGGCTACCCGGGCACGATCCCCGTGACGATGGACCAGTGCATCTATCATGCCGAGGCCGTGCGGCGCGGCGCGCCGAACACCTTCGTCATCGGCGACATGCCGTTCATGAGCTATCAAAGCTCGATCGAGAAGGCGGTGGAGAACGCCGGACGCTTCCTGAAGGAAGCGGGCTGCGACGCCATCAAGCTGGAGGGCGGCAAGCGCATCCTGCCGCAGGTGCGAGCGATCCTCGACGCCGGAATCGTCGTCGTCGGCCACATCGGGCTGACGCCGCAATCCTCCGGCCAGCTCGGCGGCCACAAGGCCCAGGGCCGCACGGTGGAATCGGCCAAGCTGCTGATCGACGACGCGCTGGCCCTCGAGGAAGCCGGTGCCCAGATGTTGTTGCTGGAGGCCGTGCCGCCCGAGGTCGGCCAGTTCATCGCCAAGAAACTGCGCATCCCCGTGCTGTCCATCGGGGCCGGGATGCACTGCGACGGCCAGCTGCTCATTGTCAGCGACCTCATCGGCCAGTTCCAGGCCTTCACGCCGAAGTTCGTGAAGAAGTACGCCAACGTCGCCGAGGTGGTGACCCAGGCGATGCGCGCCTACTGCGAGGACGTGCGCGCCGGCCGCTTCCCGGAGGAAGGGCATTGTTATTACATGCTCCCCGGCGAGGACGAGAAATTCAAGGAACTGATCAAGCGTTACGCCTGAATCCGCATGCCCCGGGGATGGGGCGAAGGAGGCTGTCATGAACGATTGGCGCTCGATATTGACCATCGCCGCGGAGCGGCTGGAGGAAGTCAACCGGACGATCGCCGACGCCGATAATCCAGCCGTCGCCGCGCTCTTGGAAGTCGTCGAACGCTACGGCGGCCCGGAGGCGATCAACGCCAGGGCGAAGGAAGCCGGGAGTTTCGAAACCCTCATGGCGCGCTTGAAGGAGCAGAAGTCGCCCTACGTCGCCGACGTCGAATGGCTCGGCGAGCAGCGCGAGAAGGGCGCGTTCACGAGCTTCGCCGAATGGAAGGTGCGCGTGCTCGGCGAAAAGGCGGCGCACACGCAGCTGGACCGGAAGAACGCCGTGACGCTGGAAATAAGCGCCCTGCAGTTTTTCCCCTGGCTGATCACCGAGGCGCGCCGCGCCATCGCCAAGCGCGAACTGATGCCCGGCCGTTTCATCCGCGTGCGCTGCATGGCCGAGCAGGCGGCGGACCAGGGCGACCTGTTCGCCACCGCCGCCGCCGTCCAGACCGTCGGCGCGTCGCTGGTGGAGACGCTGGATACGCGCGGCACCGACGGCTCGAACGTCCACCTCAACGGCCCCGAAACG
Source organism: Myxococcales bacterium (assembly GCA_003598065.1). Lineage (GTDB taxonomy): Bacteria > Myxococcota_A > SURF-8 > SURF-8 > SURF-8 > SURF-8. Next base: position 9,946 of record QZKR01000066.1, read on the forward strand.
ATCACCGGCTACTTCGGCGGCGTGGGCCAGCCGAACCACTACCCCGTGAAGTGGGCCGATGAACTGCTGCACTACTACACCACCAGCGGCGTCAAGCAGGTGCTCAACGTCAACGCCGGCACGATCTTCGCCGCTTACCTGCTCTACAAGCTCGGCATCGACATCGCCTTCAAGATTTCCGTCTACATGGGCAACGACAACCCCTTCGCCGTGTTCTGGACGCTCATGGCGGCGCGGCTTTTCGCCCGTCCCGACGGTACGACGCCCCTGGTCGGTTTCAACTTCTCCAACTCCGTCAACAACGACACGATCCGCCAGGCGGCCTGGCTGCGGAACGCGCTCGGCCTGGAAAACGTGGTGCGCTTCGAGCACCACATCACCGAGACCTACAAGTCGATCGTGCGGCAGCCCTACAACCGGCGGGCGGAGCTGGTGGAAGTCGCGCGGGAGGTGGGCAACATCTCCGCCAAGCACGAAGGCGGCGAGCCCGAAATCGAAACCACCCTGCACCACCCGTCCGACATCCTCGACTACTTCACGCCCAAGGCGAAGATCCTCGAACTGGGCCTCTGGGAAGCGATGGAGCGCAACTACATCGAGAAGCACCATTCGTTGAACCTCACGGCCGAGGCGCTCGTCAAAGCGGGGATCGGCGTCGTCGCCGCGCAGCATCTGCACAAGTAGCGACGGGAAAGCCGCACCATGGCCAACGACGCATTCGCCCATCTTTACAGCCGCTCGGCGCGCACCGTCCAGCCTTCGGCGATCCGCGAGCTTTGCAAACTCGGCGACCGGCCGGAGATCCGTTCGCTGGCCGGCGGCTGGCCCGATCCGGCGATTTTTCCCGCCGAGGACATTCTCGACATCGCCGAGGACTTGCTCGTCGCCCGTCCCGGCCGGCTCTTGCAATACTGCCCGACGGAAGGGCTGCGCGAGTTGCGCGCGGCGGTCGTCAAGTGGGCCAACGAGAAAGACGGCATCCCGGTCACGGAAAGCGGCCTGCTTATCACGCACGGTTCGATGCAGGGGCTCGATCTGGCGGCGCGCGTCCTCATCGATCCCGGCGACGTGATCCTTTGCGGGCGGCCCACCTATTTCGGCGCGACCGGCGCGTTTCGGGCCTTGGGCGGCGCCATCGCCGGCGTGCCTCTGGATGATGAGGGCATGGACCCCGAGGCGTTGGCGGAAACGCTCGCCAGGCTCGCCGGCGAAGGCAAGCGCGCCAAGGCGATTTACGTCATTCCCAACTTCGACAACCCCTCGGGGACGACGCTGCCCTTGGCGCGGCGCGAGCGCATTCTGGAACTGGTTCATGCCCACGATCTGCTGCTGATCGAGGACGATCCCTACGGCGAATTGCGCTTCGAAGGCGAATCCATCCCCTCCTTCGCCGCCCTCGACCGCGTCGGCCGCGTCATCCACCTGCGGTCGTTTTCCAAGACCTTCGCTCCCGGCCTGCGGCTGGCGTGGCTGGCCGCCGATCCGGCGCTCGTCCGCAAGCTCACCATCTCCAAGCAGTTCGTGGACGCCTGCACCAACAGCTTCGGCCAGGCGATCGCCGCCGAGTTCATCGCCCGCGGACTCCTGGAGAAAAGCATCGCCCGGAATATCGCCGTCTACCGCGAAAAGCGCGACTGGATGTTCGCCGCGCTGGAGAAACATTTCCCGCCCGAAGTGCGCTGGACCCGCCCTATGGGAGGGTTTTTCGTCTGGGTGAAGCTGCCGGACTCCATCGATGCGAGCGATCTGTTGAGCGACGCAATGGCGAAAAACGTCGTCTTCGTCGCCGGCGCGCCGTTTTACGACGGCGAAGGCGGCCGCAACACCCTGCGCCTCACGTTTTCCATGTCGGACCGGGCGACGATCGAGTCGGCCGTGGCCGAGATCGGTTCGCTCATCAGGGCGCGCCTGGCGCACGGAGCGTCGCCGGCTTGACCGCCGGCGGGCAAAGCGGAATAATGAAGCATGAGACAGTTGCCTGCCGGTTTTTTCGTCGTCTTGTTAATCGCCTCCGCCGCCTGGGCGCAGGAGAATCCCACTCAGGCCAACGCCGGCCCGCCGCGCCTCGTCGTTGACAAGCTCAATCACGATTTCGGCCGCCTGCGGGCCGGGAAGCGCGAAACGGTGCGCATCCCGTTTAGAAACGCCGGCGAAAGCGACCTGCTGATCACCGGCGTGGACGCCGCCTGCCAATGCACGACGCTTCTGGCCGAGCAGACCCGGCTTCCTCCCCGCCGCTCGTCCTGGCTGCATCTCGGCTTCGACTCGACGGGGATGCGCGGGCCGGTGCTGAAGCGCATCACGCTGTTCACCAACGACCCGGAGCGGCCGGCGGTGCAGTTCGACGTGCAGGCCGAAGCGATGGTTGAAGTGGAAATCGCACCGGCCGAGATCGCCGTGCCGATTGTGAAGCCCGGCGAGATAATCGAGCGCGAGGTCGAGATCTTCAACATGAGCGCGAAGCCCGTGCGTCTCACCGAGATCAAATCCTCCCGGCCGGAGATCGTCATTGACGCCAAGCCGCAGACGCTGGCCCCGCGCTCCGTGGTGCGCGTCGGCGTTCGGCTGTCGATTCCCCGCGACGCGGTGGGAACGGTCTCGGGGCGGATCGTCGTGCGCACCGACGCACCCGATTACGCGACGCTGTTTCTGCCGGTGCAGGCGAACGTGAACGGCATCGCGGGGGCGCCGACCGTCACCAATCGCCTCCCGCCCACTCCGACGCCGTAATAAGAGCTTGTCCCAATAGGCTGGACAAGGGGCTTAAGCCCCTTGTCCACGGCCGCAAAACCAGAAACGGGGAACGCGCTCAGTACGGGACGCAGGCCCCGTCGCGGCAGGTTTGGTCCGCCGGGCAATCCTCGATCGTGTAGAGATCGAACTCGCGGCAGCGGTCCATGTCCATGTCGCCGCAGGGATGGAACGCCACCGGGTCGCTGGGGTCGTCGGGGGCGCAGAGGATCTGGCCGATCGCGCATTCGTCGCGGCAGGGCGGCAGGCAGCGCCCGTCCTTGCCGCACTGGGGCAGCTCGGGATTCGTGCAGTCCGAATCGGCGAGGCATTCGACGCACTCGCGGCGCTGGTCGCAGAAGCGGCCATCGGAGCAGTCGGCGTGCGTCACGCACTCGTAGCAGGCGCCGTCCAGCGGGTTGCACACTTCGCCGGGTCGGCGACAATCGGCGTCCGTCGCGCAGCGGCGGCAGGCGTAGGTCGCGGGGTCGCAGGCGGTCCCGCCGGCGCACTGCGCGTCCGTGAGGCATTCGTAGCAGAGGCCGTCCAGGCATTGTCCGCGCGTTCCCGACGGGCACACGCCGCCGTCGCAGACGGCGACGCAGGTGCGCGTGTAGGGATCGCAGCCGAGCGAGGCGGAGGCGCAGTCGGCGCTGGTCCGGCAGGCGCTCGGCGGCAGGGGCGTGCAGCGCTTCTGGTTCGGATTGCAGAAATAGCCGTTGAGACAATCCTGGTCCGTGTCGCAGGCGCCGTCGAGCACGCCGCACTGTCCTTCGGCGCAGACCTCGCCGGTCGGGCAGTGGGCGTCGGTGACGCACGCCTGACACACGCCGGGTCCGACGTTGTGGCAGTGCAGGCCTTCCGTGCAGTCCAAGTCCGTCTCGCAGCCCTCGATACAGGCGTGCTCGTAGCAGACCTCGCCGGCCTCGCACTGGGCTTTCTGGAGGCAGGGCGCGCACGTCCCGTCGGCCGGGTCGCAGTATGGCCGGTCGGAAGGACAGCGGACCTGCTTGCAATCGACGACGCAGGCGTGTTCGCGGCAGATTCTCGGCCCGCCGCACTGCAAATCGCTCACGCATTCGACGCAGCTCCCCTGCTCGCCGAAACCGGGATCGCAGACGAGCGGCGCGACGCAGTCGCGGTCGCCCCGGCAGCCGGCGACGCAGGCATATTCGGCGCAGACCGTGCCGAAGGCGCAGCTCACGTCGTCCAGGCATTCGACGCAAACGGCGAGATCGCCGGCGCAGAAGGGCGTGTCGGTCCAGGAGGCGCATTCGTCGTTGGTCAGGCAGCGAACGAGACAGGCGTTCTCCAGGCATTGCTTGCCTTCGGGACAGTCGGCCACGGTGCGGCATTCGACGCACAGCCCGTGCTCGCCCTGCGCCGCGTCGCAGTACCACAAGGAGGGGCAGTCCCGGTCGTTCACGCAGCCGGGAAGGCAAGCCGCCTCGATGCAGATCTTGCCCGGCGGGCAGTCGTTGGACGAGGCGCACTCGGGATCGCGGTCGCCGTCCGGGACGAGATCGCCGTCGGGCGGATCGGGGAATTCCGCGTCGCCGCCGTCGCCGCGCAGGCAGACGCCGTCGGCGTGGCAAAAGTAGCCTTCCCGGCAGTCGGCGGGAGCGTCGCAGGGGTCCTTGCAGTCGCCCTCCCAGCAGACCTCGCCGCCGCCGCAGTCGTCGTCCGACTCGCACTCGTCCGCTTCGTCCATCATCGTCCCGCCGGAACAGCCGGCCGCCGTCAGGCCGACCGCCGCCAGCATGTACGCCAAAGCCCGCCACGTATGGTTTCGCATCTGCCGCGCCTCGTTAAAGGGGGGAATCGCTTCTTTCGGCCAAAACTCTATATAATATATTAAAACTATTTGCCTTTGGCGTCAACGGAAGGTTTCGCCTCGACGAAAAAAGCCCCCTCGGCGAAGGGGGCTTCGGGGGCGGAAAAAGGAGCGTTACGGCGTCACGCAGCGGCCGCTGCGGCAGACGTAGCCGGTGTTGCAGTAGTTCGTCTGGTAGATCCAGCAACCTTGCTGGGTCTGCCCGCATTTGTACAGGACGTAATTGTACTGCGAATCGCAGTAGGCGTCTCCGGAGGAGCACTCGTTGTCGCAGACGCAGGCGTTGCTGTAACAGGTCTGGCCCGTCGGACAGGAGATCGCATAGTACTCGTCGAACTCCAGACAGCGGTCGTTGTCCACGTCGTCGCAGTCGAAGTAGCTGATGGGACTTGTCGTGTCGCTGGAGTTGCAGAGAATGTCGCCCTCGCTGCAGTCGTTGGAACAGCGCGGAATGCAGGTTCCGTCCTTGCCGCATTCGGGCTTGGCGGAATTCGTGCAGTGCGTATCCTCCAGGCATTCCACGCAGCGCTGGTTGTCCGGATCGCAGCGCTTGCCCGCGCCGCAGTGGCCGTCGTTCAGGCATTCTTCGCAGGAGCCCGTTTCCCCGTCGCAATGCCAGTCTGGGTCGGAGCAATCGTTATCGGCGTCGCAAACGAGGCAGAGCCGGTCGAAGGGGTCGCACTTGGTGTCGCTGTAGCAATCGGCGTCCTCCTGGCATTCGTAGCAGCCGCCATCGATGCACATCAGCCGGTTCGTGCCCGCCAGGATGCAGGCGAGCATGCCCAGGTCGCCGGAGCAGGACGGAATGCAATAGTGCGTATAGGGGTCGCAGAGCTGGAAAAGGAAAGGCGGCAGCAGCCCGCAGTCGTTGGTCGTGAGGCATCCGTCCTCGGGGAGATCGTAGCATTTGCGCAGGCTCGGATGGCAGTACTCGCCGCCGCGGCAGTCGGAATCCTCGTCGCAGGCTCCCGTGTTCGACGAGCAGCTTCCGTTGACGCAGATTTCGTTGGCGCGGCAGTGGCCGTCGCCGACGCAGGCGACGCACACGCCGTGCCCTTCGGCCTTGCAGTGCAGATCCGGCGGGCAATCGCCATCGGACTCGCAGCCCTCGACGCAGGCGTACTGGTAGCAGATCTCGCCTACGCGGCAGTCCTCGCGTCCGTCGCAGGCGACGCACTCGCCCGTGTCCGGAAGGCATTCCGGCCGCTCGGGCGGGCAGGCGATCTGGTTGCAGTCGATCACGCACTGGTTGCTCTTGCAGACGCGGATGCCGTCGCACTGACGATCGCTCGTGCACTCGACGCAGGTTCCGACGCCGCCCGCGCCCCCGGCGCACACCTGCGGCGACTGGCAGTCGCGGTCGCCGCGGCAGCCGGGGATGCAGGCGTCATCGACGCAGATCCGGCCGATGGAGCAGTTGGAGTCGTTGAGGCAGGCCACGCACAGCCCGAGATCCGGCTTGCAGTACGGCGCATCGATAAAGAAGAGGCAGTCGGCGTCGCCGAAGCAGCGGGTCCGGCATTCCGAGCGATAGCAGCTTTCCCCTTCCGGGCAATCTCCGTCGTCGAGGCATTCCACGCATGCGCCGTGCGGGCCGACGTTCGGATCGCAGCGCTGATCGGACTCGCAGTCGCGGTCGTTCAGGCAGCCCAGGACGCACTGGCCGTCAAGGCAGATCGTGGTGCGCGGGCATTCGGAGGAGGAGAGGCATTCCGGCGCGTCGTCGCCGTCCGGCTGATCGCCGTCGGGGACGTCGCCGTCCGAGATATCGCCGTCCGGCCAATCCCCGTCGGGAACGTCGCCGTCGGGCCAGTCGCCGTCCGGAATGTCTCCGTCAGGAAGATCGCCGTCCGGAACCAGCGAGCGGCAGATGCCGTCGGCGCAACGCTCACCCTCGCGGCAGTCGGAATCGACGATGCAAAGCTTGACGCAGTCGCCGTTGCGGCAGGTTTCGCCGCCCCCGCAGTCCTCGGCGGTCGCGCACCGGGAGGCGTCGTCGCCGTCGGTGCTGGAGGTCTTTGTCGTCGCCGTGCACGCCGCGAGGACGAGGACGGCCAACACGGTCGGAATCCAAAGCCGAATTTGTTCGCGCATGGTCGTCAGCCCTTGACCTTTCGAATGTGGCCCGTTCATCGGTCTTGGAATCGTGCGTCGTTTGCGTAGGCTAGCCTAGCGTCAACCGACGCCGGCGTCAACTGGTCCCTGCATTTTAAGGGGCAGGGCTTGGCGTCGTCCACTCCTCCGCCGATTTTCGAAATCGGCTCCGAAGCCGGGAAAATTTTTCGCTATCGAATTCGGCGATTATGGCTTGGCGCAATTGCTTTCGAAGTAGTCGTGACAAGGGCCCATCGGACAATCGATGGCGATCATGCCGGCGATCGGAGCGGGACGAGATTGATGAAGGGGAAGAAACTCGTTCCGGTCTTCTTGTTCGGAAAGAACCTCCGAAGCCGGAACAAGGACCGTTCCGTGGGTCGTCAGTTTCAACAGCTTGCATCCGTCGAAAACCAGCCGGCCTTCGGGGGTCTCGCGGCCGGCGAATGACACCGAAACGGGGGCCTGGTTTCTGGCGGACGAGAGTTCCCACCCCCAATATTGGCGGTAATCCGAAAGGGCGACATTCGTCCGGCCTTGGGGTTGAGCGGGTTTGAATTGCTCCCAGAAGCTCTTTTCCGGGAATATCTTTTTGTAGGCGGGCAAGTCCCTGGCCGAAGGCGTCTGCAAAGGGCGGATTTGCGAAAAAGACGACGCCAGCAGCAAGCCGATGATGGCGAGGGAAAGAAGACTCCCGATAAGCGGCGGCGCGGTCGTTTCGCCTCCGGAGGCCTGCGGGTCGGGGCGATTTTCCCGCAGGGCGTGGCAGGCAAAAAGCGAAATGCACATGGACATGACCAGCGCGGCCAGACTCCAGCGTTCAAACGAAACCGTTTCGTACGCGAAGGGGACTAGAACCGTGCTGCCCAAAAGCAGCGCCCAGAACAGAGGCTCGCGCCAGGGGGTCTTTCTTCTTCCGAACGAAAACATCGCCAAGATCAATCCTGCCGCCAGAAGAGGGATGCTGCCGCCGAACGCGGGGACGGCGAACCGCCCCATGAGCCGAAGGGCGCCGCCCCAAGGAGCGTCGTCTTTTACAAGCGTCCCCGAGAATCGAGCCAAGTCTCCCGAATTCGTGAAGTAGATGCCTCCCAGATTCTTCATCGTGGCCGCGAAAACGCTTCCGTAGCCGCTCGCGGCGGGGAACAGAAAGCAGACGGAAGCCTCGACCAGGCAGAATGCCGCCATGGCGGACCCGAGCAGCGCCAGCGCGGTTTTGAGACGAGGCTTCGGCCATAGGATCCAGCCGCCCGCCATCAGACACGGAGGCAAGGTTTCCGGATGGGCCGAGAGCAGCAAGCCAATGACGGCGCCGGCGGCGATCTCGAAATGTCGCCGTTCGGCCCAGCGGTTTCGTACCGACAGAAGATAAAGCAGGATCGTCAGCAACGCGATCTGAACGATGTTGTCGTCCAGCGTCCGGGCGTTTAGTTGAAAGGCGGCGGTGGCGGGCAGGGAAACGAGAAAGACGGCTCCCGCCAACGAAGACCGGGCGAAATTTTTCGCCGCCAAAGCGCCGAGAAAAAGAGAGAGCGCAAGCAGCAGCCAACAGAACGCCTGCCAGACCAGCACGCAAAACAGCGTCGGCTCCAAGATGGCGGCCAAGGCCGACAGGAAAACGATCAGGGGTTTCACCCGATACATGTAATGAAACGCCTGAACGCGGTCGAAATAGGTTCCATGGAGCGTATTGAGGACGTCGTAGTCGATGGTCTCCAACAGTCCGAGCAACGAGAAAGCAACGAATCCCGAGATGACAAGGCTGGGCCATCCGAGAAAACCGGATTCATCGATGAAGCGCTCCCCCGCCTCGACAAGTCGTCGCAGCGCAAATTTGATTTCGCCCGGAAGCGCGGGCGGCAGGGTGGCGAAAAGCTGAAGCAGATATAAGGCTGCGCCGACGAGCAGGATTCGGATCTGCTGGGAGGCGATCGCATCGAAGCCGGACGCGAGAAACAGTCGAAGGAAGGCGATCGCAAGAAGAGCCGCGAGGAGGGTTATTTTTGCCGACCTTGCGGAGGGCGTTTCGGAAAAGCGGTTTCGACGGAGAAACAACGTCACGCAGACCAAGGGCATTGCGACAGTCGAGACGGCGCTGAGCAGGGAGGACGACGTGAAGGATTCCGGATTGTCGATCGCCGAATGGAACGAGTAGAAACCCCAATCGGAGAGTCGTATGGAAACGAAAAGAGAAATGACCCAGGGGGCATGCGTCCGAACGAATGTTTTTGCCGGCTCGATCCAGTTCATGTCTCGGCGATGGAATTCATGCGAACGCCGCTTTTCTTTATTTCCAGAATTTCCACCACCGGCTTTCGAGCGAAAGGTTTTCGCGCTGCAATCGTTCGATTTCCTCTCGCGCGGTCTTCAATTCGTTCAGCAGCCGCAGGTTCTCCCGCTCCGTTTTCTCCGTGTTGTTCTGCATGATCATCAGCCGGCGCGAGAGGCGCTCAAGCTGGTCCTCGCTGCGCATCATCACCTTTTTCGGCGCGGGCGCGATCGTCAGCGCTTCCGTCACGCTCTGCGGCGACCGCCGCAAGGGTTTGGAAAGCGCCTTGGTGATGCGCTGGATCGATTCGGGAAGCACGCTGGTGGGGATGCTGCTGTCGTATGGCGAGCGCAGGGCGCGGCGCTGGCCGGCCACGCCGTCGTCTTCCTCCGCCGGTCCGGCGTCGGCCGGCTCCGGTCTGCCGTCCAGCACCTCCATTTCGCCGAGGATTTCCGGCGCGCGCGCCGAGGGAACGGCTTTGGGCTCGGTTTTTGGATGAGCCTCTTCCGCCGGCTGCTTTTTCTCGGCCGATTTCGTCTTGCTGCGCGGGACCTTGGCGATCAGCCGCGCGCCTTCCACGAAGTTGTCCTGAGAATTGGCCTGATCGGCCCAGTCGGCCGCGCCGGACAAAGGCGCGGCGGCCGGCTCGTCGAGGCGCCAGTTCGGGTCGTGCTCGCGAGACGTTTCGCCGAGGGAGAAAGCTCGCTCGCTTTTCTCATCTTTGCGCGGCGGTTCGGGTTCTTCGGCGAAAGAGAAGGCCGGCTCCCTGTTTTCCGGCGGCGGGGGGATTTCCGGCTCTCCGATGGGAATGCCGTCGTCGATCGCCGGTTCTTCCGGCGGAAGAGGCGGCTCGGCGGCGGCCGGGCCGGCTCCCTCGTCCGACGGCGGGGCGACGATGGAGAGCGCGGGCGCTTGGGGCTTTTCCTCCGGCGACCGGGCTTTGTAGGCGAACAACTCCTCGACGGCGCGCGTGAAGTTGCGCGCTTCCTTGGGGACCGCCCGCAGCAGGTTCGACGCCTGCAACACGAGGCCGCGCATCGCGATGCGCAGGTCGTCGGGCAGTTCCACGGCGCGCGTGAACGCGTAAAAGAGTTCGCCCTTCTCCCGGTAAAGAAAGTTCGTCGAGATGTAGCTCATCTCGGCGTAGGCGTGCAGTTCGCGGCGGTGCTGTTCCAGTTCGACGTTGTAGACGAAGGTCATCTTGAGCGGATTTTCGGGGATGTCGTAGATCGTCATCTCCAGGGCCACGACGGGATAGTAACCCGACGGGAAAAGCTCCACGCTCAAGCTGGCGTCGGCGTAATAGGCGGCGGTCGGATCATCGACGAGGGAGAAAAGGACCGGCTCGTCGGAGGCGTCGATGGTGTGGAAGTAATAGCCGGTCTTGAAAAACTCGATGAGGAAGGGCGACGTGATGCGCTCGGGAACGAAGGGATACGGCCCTTTCTCCTCCACCATCTCCTCGATCACGTCCAGGTGCAGGGCTTCGCAGAAGCGGCGGATGCGGGCGCGGGGGTCGATGCCGTGCTCGGCGGCGAAACGGCTGATCGCCTCGATCTTCTGCACGGCGAAGCGCTCCAGACTCTGGCGGTCGAAGCGGATCGTCTCGCCTTCGATGGAGAACGACACCAGCAGGCTGACGTAGAGCGCGAGCTGGCTGGCCCCTTCGTCGAGCGACAAAAAGTAAGGCAGATAGGGATGGCGCGCGTCCAGCGCCGCCACGTAGTCGCGCAACGCCGGGATTTCGCCGGGTTCGACGCCCTCGTCGTCGAATTCGGAGAAATCCCAAAACAGTTTTCCTTCCTGTTTGGATATGGTATCGTCGTCCGCGACGAGCGCGTCGATGAGTTCGTCGGTGCTCTGACGATAGCCCGATTCGACGTCGTCGCGCGTGATTTTGAGTACAATGAAATCGTCTTGCGTCATCGTCCCTGCGCGCCGGCGTCGCGCGGCCTTTGGGGTAAAGTCGGGCGCATTGTAACACAGGTTCACCCCTTGTCAACCGCCCTGGATCGGAAAATGGCCAGAAATTCTAAGGCGATGGACGCTTCCCGCAAAGACTTCGGCCGCGAGGCGGAGCGTTTGGCGAGGCACTGGCTCATCCAGAAGGGAATGACGCTGGTCGTGCGCAACTGGAGGTGCAAGCTCGGCGAGATCGATCTGGTGATGATGGACGGCGACACCCTCTGCTTCGTGGAGGTGCGGGCCAAGGCGACGGCGGACGACGGCCATCCCCTGGAGACGATCACCGCGCCCAAGCGCAGACGTCTGGCGCGGCTCGCCGAGGCCTATCTGGCGCTGCATCCCGGGCACGAAGGGCCGCTGCGCTTCGACGCCGTGGGCATCGTCGGGCAGGAGGGCCGTTACGAGGTCATACACGTCCCCGACGCCTTCGCCTGGCGGCGGGAATTCTGAAGCGAAGGGAACGCAGCCTTGAGCGGCGTCCTCTATGTCATCGCCACGCCGATCGGCAACCTCGACGATTTTTCGCCGCGCGCCGCGCGCGCCCTCGCCGAAGCCGACGTGATTCTCTGCGAGGATACGCGCCACTCGAAAAAGCTTCTCGACCGCGTCGGCGCGAAGGGCCGGCCCTTGTCGTTTCACGAGCACAACGAGCGCGATCGCCTGCCCGAGGTGTTGCAGATCCTGAAAAGCGGGCGCAACGTGGCGCTCATCTCCGACGCCGGAACGCCGGCCTTGTCCGATCCCGGTTTCCCGCTCGTGCGCGCCTGCCGCGAAGCCGGCGTCGCCGTCGTGCCGCTTCCCGGCCCGATGGCGGCGGTGACGGCGCTGATGGCGGCCGGCCTGCCCACCGACCGCTTCGCGTTTTTAGGCTTTCCCCCGGAAACGGCCGGCAAGCGGGCGCAGGCGCTGGCCGAGGCGGCGCTGCTGCCGATGACGGTCGTCTTCTATCTTTCGCCGCACAAAACGGCGCGGCAGATGCCGGATCTGGCGGCGGCCTTCGGCGAGCGCCCCGCCGTGCTGGCCCGCGAGCTGACCAAGATTTACGAGGAATTCATCGTCGGGACGGTGGCCGGACTGGCGGCGCAACTGACCGCCGAGCCGCCGAAGGGCGAACTCGTGCTCGTCATCCAAGGCAAGCCCGAGGCGAAGGCGACGGACGACGAGAAGCAGGAAACGCTGGCCCGATTCACAGCCGAAGGACTGTCGGGCCGCCGTCTGGCCAAGGCGCTTCAGGAAAGGCTTGGCCTGCCGCGCGGCGAGGCGTACAAGCTGGCCTTGAGCGTCGATGAGACTGCCGGCGACGAATGAGAGGAGTAGTGGAATGGAAGAATGGAAGCCGGGCACACGGGTTTTGATCTTCACCGCCCATGCCGACGACTGCGAGTTTTTCTGCGGCGGCTTCGCCGCCAAGCTGGCCCGCGCCGGCGCGGAAATCACCGAGGTGATCGCCACCGACAACGGCCGGGGCTCCTTCGAACTGCCCGAGACGGCGCTCGTCGCCGCCAGCCGCGACGTCGAGGCGCGGGAGGCGGCGCGGATCATCGGCAAGAAGGACGTGCATTTCCTGGGTTATCCCGACGGCTTTCTGGACGACACGCCGAAAACGGAGCTGCGGCGCACGTTCATGCGCTACGTGCGGCGGATCCGGCCGGACATCGTGCTCTCCTTCGACCCCTTCGCGCCGTTCGAGACGCATCCCGACCACCGGCACGTGGCCTGGGCGGCGGTGGAGGCCGTGGGCTTCGCCCAGCTGCCGCTCTACCATCCCGAGCAGGTCGAGGAGGGACTCGCGCCGCATCTCACGCCCCTGCGTTACTGGTTCGCCAAGAACGCGGCCGTGGCCAATCACGTGGAGGACATCTCGGAGACGGTGGACGTGAAGATCGCCTCGATCTGCGCCCACGCCAGCCAGATCCGGATGATGATCGAGGAGCACCGCCGCTCGATTATGGCCACGGGCCGACACCAGGAGCTTTTGGACTTTTTCGACGTCGGCAACGGCCGGCCGGTGGTGGAACAGCTCATTCTCGCCTGGGCGCGGACCGTCGGCGCGCCCAAAGGCGTGACCTACGGCGAGGCGTTTCGCCTGGAACGGGCGACGGATCTGCTGGAGATGCTGACGGCGAAGTAGCGGGGCAATCCAACGCATGAACAGTAACGCAGAAACATCGTTTCCCCCCCTGCGCGGCGCGGTCCTGATCGGCGGCGAAAGCCGCCGCATGGGTCGCGACAAGCTCGGGTTGCTTCGCCCCGACGGCCTGACGTTTTTGGAAGGGACGGTGAAAACGCTCTCCGCCCTGCTGTCGTCGCCGCCCTTGCTTTTGGGCGAGGGGGAAGTCCCCGTCTCGCTCGCCCGTTATCCGCGCGTCCCCGATGCGCTGCGGAAGCGGGGGCCCCTGGGTGGGATCGTCGCCGCCTTGGAGAACGACCGGTTATCCGCCTGGCTCGTCGTTCCCTGCGACATGCCGGGCCTGGACGAAGCGACGCTCGCCCGGCTGATCGGCGAGCGCGACCCTGCCTGCTGGGCGACGGCGTTCCGTTTCCCCGATGCCCCGAAATGGGAGCCCTTCCCGGCGATCTTCGAGCCCGCCGCGCTGCCGGCCTTGCGCGCCGAGCTGGCGCACAGCGGCTCGGTGCTGTGCGCGCTGGAGGAGAGGAAGGTCAAGCAGGCGCCAATTCCGCGCTCGCCCGCGTTGCGGGATGTGGATACTCCCCAGGAACTGGAGGAGTGGCTTCGCAAACGCTGATCCTGCCGCGTCTGCCGCGGGAATAGCTTGGTAGGATGGGCATTTGTCATGCCCATCATTTTCTCAAGGAAGATGGGCAGGGCAATGCTGAGTCGTCCCCAGTTTGCAATAATTCGAGTTTGACATTCGCAGGGATTCTTGGTGTGCCATAGTCTCACGGCCCGTAGGGCCGGGAGGCTGTGTCC
>QZKR01000089.1 GCA_003598065.1 Myxococcales bacterium
AGCGGATGAGGCGCAAGTACATGTTCGGCGATGGGACTGGAACGCTACAGCCTCTGCAGCAGTCCCTATTCATCATCGCGCGATCCGCCTTTCGTTCTTTTCTCGACGCTATGGACAGGATTCGCGAGACAGATGGTGAGGTCTCGCCGGAAGTAAAATTCGCGAGGCTCCGCTGGGACCTAGGCCCGATCGCATCGGACCGTTTCGGCCGCCTTTCCGCCGGCGATCGCATCGGCTCAGGTCGAGGTGAAGGAAGGCAGGATGCGCTTCGGCGAGGAGGCGCTCGACTTCAAGGTTTTCACCGAGGCTGTCTCCGAGTTCTGCAAGGTCAACGTCCAGCTTCCCGAGCAGATCAAAGCCAGCGGCCAGCTCTACATCCTTACCCCCGACGGCCTCGACTGTCCCGCGGCGTGGGACCTCTACCTTCAGGTCGTGCCGATACTCGGCATGACGTTCACCTCCGTCGGTCCCTACAAAAAATTCGCCCAGACGAAAGACATGATGACCCTGCCGAGCGTCGTCTACATCCAGTCGGTCCCCGCTCCCGACAGGGGCCAGCCGCAATCGACGCTCGTCTATCGGCTTCAGCATCTCGACGCCGACACGATCAGAAAAGTGCTCGATCCTCTGCGCAGCGAGGCCGGACGCATCACGTCGTTCGAAGACACGCTGATCATCGTCGAACAGCCCGACATGATGCCGAAGCTGGTGAAGCTCTTGGAGCAGCTCGACATCGGCGGCGCGGGGACCAAGGTTTACTACTGGCCGGCGATGCACTCGCCGATCGCCGACGTGGCGAAGATCGCGGAACAGCTTTTTTTGCAGGCCAAGCAGGGCGAATCGCGCGCCGTGGGACTGGAGAAACTGGTCGTTGACGAGCGGACCAACGGGATGTTCATCATCGGCTCGGAGGAGGCGTGCACCCGGGTGCTGGCCCTCGTGCCCAAGCTCGACGTCGATATCGTGCGCACCTCGCAGATGGAGGTCGTCTTCCTGCGTTTCGCCACGGCGGAAACGCTCGCCCAGACGCTGCAAAGCATCGTGCGCGAGGGATCGGGGAAAGCGTCGGGACGAAAGCAATTCGGCGAAAGCCTGGAAGTGAAGGTGTCGGCCGACAAGCAGACCAACTCGCTGGTGCTGATCGGCCCGCCGCGCGGTCTGGAGGAAATCAAGAAACTGATCGACAAGCTCGATCGTTTCCCGCGTCAGGTGTTCATCGAGGTGGTGATGCTGGAGGTGTCGGTCGGCGACACCAAGGCGCTGGGACTGGCGGTGACCGGCGGGCGCAAGGTCGGGGCGCTGAACGACGCCTATGTCGTCGGCGGCGCGAATTACGGCTCGCTCAATGCGCTGGCGATCGACCCCTCCTCTCTGCTCGGCCTGGCGATCGGCACGCGCGTCGGCGAGGTGGAGGGAAGCCAGGAGGCGTTCGGCCTGGGCTTCGCTTTCCCGAAGTTCGGCGCGCTGGTGCGGATGATGCAGACGAGTTCCAACGTCAACGTGATGGCCAACCCGTGCCTGCTGGGCGTCGATGCCGAAGAGGCGGAGATCGTCGTCGGCTCGAACGTGCCGTTCGTCACCGGCACGGCTTTGGACAGCTTCAACCAGCCGGTGCTGTCCATCCAGCGGCAGGACGTGGCGCTGACGATCAAGATCAAGCCGGAGATCAACGAGAACAACCGCGTCAAGATGAAGCTTGAAGTCACCATCGAGGATCTGGCGTCGATTTCGGAACTCCTGGGGCCGACGACCACCAAGCGCGCGATCAAGACCACCGCCATCGCCGAGTCGGGTTCGCGCGTCGCCCTGGGCGGGCTGCTGCGGGATCGCGAACTGTCGGGCGCGGAAAAGGTGCCGCTGCTCGGCGACCTGCCGATTCTGGGCCGTCTGTTCCGTTCCGAATCCGAGAGCAAGGAAAAAGTCAATCTGATGGTCGTCTTCACGCCGACGGTGCTGGAGACGCCCGACGACCTGAAGGCCATCTTCAAGCGCAAGCTGGAGGAACGCAGCGAGTACATCCGCGAGATGTACGGCGACGAAAACCTCGACTACAAATTCAACGAAGACCTCGCCCGGCGCGTTGGCGTGGTGGAGGAAATCAAGCAGATCGTTGACGAGCAGAAGCGCAAGGCGAGCCATGTGGAGCAGGAACGCGTGATCGTCATCACTCCCGAGGGCGCGGCCGAAGACAGAGCCGCTGCGGAAGGAAAAGAGGAAGGCGAACGCATCGATCGTTCGGCGCCGCCTCCGTTGCCCGCGGTCGAAGCACCCCCCGGGCCATAATTCGACGCAAAAGCGGCCTGTCCGAATCCGTTTTCTCCGCGCTGCCGTTGAATAGGAAAGGCTCCCGATGGGCTGGCGGACATGGATGCGTTTCCAAAGCGAAGGCGATCGCCGGCGTTTTGAAGCGCTCAAAGCCGTCCTGTTCTCTCGTCTCCCCAAGGAAACATCTTTTACTTCTCTGGCGCACGAAACGCTTCTGTTGGCTGTCGCTCGTCTGGCGGCATCCTGCCGCGATGGAACCGACGAAGCGGTGGACGTCGCGGAGCGTGCGGAAAAGCTTGCCGCGGATGATCCCGGCATGGCGGCGCTTGTCGCGGCGGCTCGCCGCCTGCAATACGAAAGCCCCTACCCTTCCGATCCGGCCGCCTATCCCGCCGCGCCGGACATGGCCGCGCCGTTTCTCGACGCCTTCGCGCCCGCCGACTGGCGGCGCGGACGCGGCTTCTACATCACGCCGCCGCCCCTGGCTGCGCAGCTCGTAGAAGCTCTGGGAGTCGAGGCGGACGAGGCGTCAGCCGTGCGTCTCTTCGAACCCGGATGCGGCAGCGGCATGCTGGCGCTGGCTGTCTTGGGGCGTTGCCGGCATGCCTTACCATCGCAAAAGAACCGCCGCGCGGCGCGGCTCGGCGAACTGCTGTCGGGATGGAGGATCGTCGAGCGCGAGCCGCTTCTGGCGGCCATCGTTTCGGCGCAATTGCTGACTCTGCTCGCCGAGGAATCGCGAGACTGGCTGGAATCGCTCTCGCATTGGCCGATCGTAACGGCCGACGTTTTCGCCACGAAACCCGGGGCGGCCTTCTCGCATGCGATCGCCAATCCGCCGTTCGTCGGCGAAAAGCGGGCGCGGGCCGCCATCGCGGCGGCGCGCCAGGCCGCTCCGCAAACGAGCCGCGCATACGCCGGCAAGGCGGATTACTGGTTTCTCTTCCTCCAGACCGCCCTCGACGCGCTTCGCCCCGGCGGCCGTTTGGCTTTTCTCACGCCGGCCTACTGGCCGACGGCGGACGGCGCTCATGCGTTGCGCCAGACCATCGCCGAGCAGACACAACGGACGAACCTGTTCGAACCTTGCGAAACGATCCCCGCCGCCAAGGGGCTCGCGACGCTTGTATTCTCGGCGACCAAGTGGAAAATTCGGCTGATCGCCGAACAGCAATCGAGCGAGATTTTCCATGTTCGGGAAGATTCGGAAGAAACGGCGCTCCTCAATTGCATGGCGGCTGCGGGACGTATGTTGGCGGGAGCGGACGGACCTTTCACGGTGGATTGCGGCGTCCAGACCGGCGCGGATCGCGCGACGGCGGCGCAGGCGGAGCGATTGCCGCGCGGCGCGCCAATCGGCGCGGGGATTTTCGTGCTGTCCGACGCCGAACGCGAAGCGCTGCTCGATCGTTGCGAGGCGCGCGAACGGAAGCTGATCGTGCCGCTGTCCAAGACGCCCGCCATCGGGCCTTACGTGCTCGCCGGGAAACCGGCGGGCTGGCTGATCTATCTCGACGGCTCCATCGATCTCGACACGCTGCCCGCTCTGCGTAACCATCTGAAGCCCTTCAAGGCCGTTCTTTCCGCGCGCCGCGAATGCCGGCTCGGCCGCATGCCCTGGTGGCGACTGCACTGGCCGCGCCGGGCGGCCTTGTTCGCGACGGCGACGATTCTCGCGCCGCAACGCGCCGCCTGTCCGCGCTTCGCCCTCGCGCCGCAGGGCCGGCATACGAGCGTGGACGTCTACCATCTCGCGCCGCGCGCCCTCGAACCGCTGACGCTTTTCGGCTGGCTGGCGTTGCTGCACAGCGCGCCCGTTCACTTCTGGCTCGCCCGGCGCGGCAAGCGGAAAGGCGCGCTGCTGGAACTTTACGCCACGCCGCTGCAGCGCCTGCCCGCGCCGCGCCGAATAGCGCCTGCCTCCGTGCGACGGCTGGATCAAATCGGCGCGGCGCTGCATGCCGAAATGAAAACACTGGCTGAGGCCGACGAAGAAAAGCCGTGGCACCTGGCATGGGCGGCCATGCGCCGCTCGGCGACGAAAAAGGCGGGCGAACTGCTCGCCTTGCAGGAGGAGGCCGACGCCCTCGTCGCGCGCGCCTATGGCCTGACCCGGCCCCAGTTGCAGCGCCTCCGGCAGCGGCTGAAGCGGGAAACCGACAGACCGGCTTGACCTCCATACGCCCCTCGGCTATCGTTCCTACGCACCCCATCGTTCTTCGACGCCTGAAGCGAGGCTTGATGAAAACCGTCCTCCTGTCGATTGCGCGCGACGCCGGCGCGCTGATGCTGCGCTATTTCGGCCACCTGCGCGAGGGCCAGGTGAAAATGAAGACGAGCACGAAGGATCTCGTCACCGTCGCCGACGGCGAGGTGGAAAGCCTCGTATTCGAGCGATTGCGCGCCGCCTTTCCCGACCACGGGCTTTACGGCGAGGAGTCGGGCGAAGTGGAGAAAGGCCACGGGGCGCGGTTCATCGTCGATCCGATCGACGGCACGGTGAATTTCGCTCACGGGCTGCAGCACTTCGCGCTTTCCATCGCCCGCGAGGAAAGCGGCGCGATCACCCACGGCCTGATCTACCTGCCGGCGCTGGACGAGTTGTTTTACGCCGAGCGCGGCCGGGGCGCGACGCTCAACGAGCGGCCGATCCGCGTTTCGCCGCAGGCCAACGTCGCCGATTCGGTCGTCGCCACGGGTTTCGCCTGCGTGCGCGCCGGCCTCAAGCCCGACGGCCTGCCGATCTTCAATCACCTGATGTACCGCATCCGCGACCTGCGCCGGCTCGGCGCGGCGACGGTGGACCTGGCCTACGTGGCGCGCGGCATTTTCGACGCCTTCTACGAGATGGAGCTTTCACCCTGGGACGTGGCGGCGGGCCTGCTGATCGTCGAAGAGGCGGGCGGCCGCGTGACGGGCTTCGCGGGCGCGGACGATCCCGTGTACGGGCGGAAAATCCTCGCCACCAACGGCCGCCTCCACGAGACCTTGCGGCGGCTCATCGAAGAGGCGATCAAATCATGATGCGATCCACTTTGCTCGGCGTGACGGTGGAGCAGACGGTGCCCCGACGGCTGGAGAGCGTCATGCCGCTGGTGGGCGATTCGCTCGCCTCCGCGCCGCCCTATTTCGGTCTCTGGCGCATCGTCGATAAAAGCCGCGAGACGATGCTCCTGGAATCGCGCGCGCTTCTGCCCGGCCCCTACTTTCGCAACACCATCGCCGTCCGCCTGGGCGAGCAAGGCGGCAAGACGCGCTTCATCGCCGTCGTCGATCTGCGCGGGCTTCTGGCCTGGCTGTACGTCGTCCATTGGCTGCCGGCCGTCGCGCTCTATCTCGTGCAATCGCTCTGGACGAGGCTTTTCAATCCCGAGCTCGTGGGGTTGATGCAGAGCTGGGTTATGGCGATTCTCGTGGTCTGGCCGGCGATCCTGTTTTTGATTTTGCGCGCCCGGTGGCGCGAGCGGCTCGCCGCCTACGCCCACAACCTGGTCTTCCATAGCTGACGCGAGGCCCGCCATGTGTCCGTCCGACCGTCTCTTGCCGCGCCTGCTCGCCGAGGTGGAGGAGCTGCATCCCGTTCACTCGGCCGGGATCGTGCGGCTGCCGGAACTGGTCGGCGTGCCGTTCTCCGGGCGCGTCCGGGCGCTCGTCGATCATCCGCATTTCCAGCGTCTGCGCAAGGTGCGCCAGCTTTCGCTCACCTATCTCGTCTATCCCGGCGCGGTGCACACGCGCTTCGAGCATTCCCTGGGCGTCTTCGAGACGGCGACGCGCTATCTGGCCGCCCTGCTCACCGACCGCCGCGCGGCGCAGGCGCTGGAGGCGGTGACGAAAAGCGACGTCGAATCGCTCCTGGTCGCGGCGCTCTTGCACGACATCGGCCATTATCCCTTCGCGCATCTCCTGGAAGACCTCTACGGCGAGGTCGCCGATCATGTGGACCTCGTCTGGCACTTCCTCACCGGCGAAATAGGCCGCATGTATCCGTCCCTGGCTTTGCCGGCGGGCGTGCCGGCCCTGGGAAAACTCATCGTCCACGACTGGCCGGGCGTCGATTTCCACGACGTGAGCTATTTCGTTTCCGGCGCGACGGGCGGCAAAACGTATGCCGACGCGGAACAGCCGATCAAGTCGCTCTTGCGCAGCACGCTGGACGGCTCGGTGGACGCCGACAAGATGGATTACCTTTACCGCGACTCGATCCACTGTGGCGTGCCCTACGGCCGCTTCATCGACCGCGACCGCTTCTTCCAGGCGCTGACCGTCGCCCCCGACCGGCCGGGCGAGATCGCCCTGCACGAGAAGGGCCGCATCGGCATGGAGCTGTTCGCCTACGCGCGCTCGGCGATGTACTCCGAAGTCTACTGGCACCACGCCTCGCGCTCGATCACGGCGATGCTCAACCGCGCCATCCGCGAAGCGGCGGCTGGCGAGAAGCCGCTTAGCCGGGAAGCGCTGATGGATCTCGTGTTCGCGCGCACCGACGAGCAGGTGGTGGAGTGGCTGGCGGCGGCGGACAATGCCCCCTGCCGCGAGCTGATGCAACTGCTCTCGGAGCGCAAGCTCTACAAGCGGCTGCTCGTCGTGCAGCGGCCGGTGACGCGCACGCTGTTCGAGATGCTGGACCGCCTCAAGTGGGAGGCGGGGGCGAGCTTCGACCGGCTGCAGGACCGCTTCGTGGCGCGCATCAACGCCTCGGGCGTGCTCAAGCCTTACCGCGCCGAACCCCTGCGGCCGCACGACGTGCTGATCGACGTGCCGCACCGGCGCGGCGCGCTGCACGACGTGCCGATCATCCGCGAGCACGGCGAGCACAGCGGCGAGATGGAGGAGCCTTCCGGCGTCTGGACGGGCATCGGCGAGGACTTCGAGCGTTGGGTGCGCAAGATCCGCATCTTCTGCCATCCGGCGGTGCGCGCCGACCTGGAGGCGAAGGGCTGCAAGGAGCCGCCGCCGGCGCTGCGCGACCGGCTCGTCAATCTGCTTCTGGAATGCGCCTGGGAGGAACAGCCGCTCCAGGGCGAAGGAGCGAGGAAGGATTAGTACGACTCCCTCTCAAAACAATACTTCAGGCTCGATGTTGATTCCGTATCAATTAGAAACGGAGCTATCCTCCACCACCGGCAGATCGCCGAAGGCTTCGACCGGAATGCGTGCCAAGCCCACCGAATAACTCAGATAGCGCCAAGCCTCGCGCGAGCAGGCCGTCACCTTGCCGTCGCGGACCGCGGCCCATTGGTCGTTTGGGAAAGAAGCAATAGCCGACAATTCCTTCCCCTTCCGCCAATCCCATCTACGGATGACGCTGTTTGCAAAGAGAGAAACGAGCTCGCTGCCATCAGGTGAAAACATAACCTGATTCACGGCCCCACCATTTCCAGCTAGTGTCTGCTTCAGTCTGCCGCTCGCTAACTCCCAGAGGCGAACCGTACCATCATACGAACCTGACACGACCCATCGACCGTCCGGCGACATCGCCACAGCGTTAACCCCTCCCTCCTGCCCCTTCAGAGTCCGCTCCAGCTTGCCGCTCGCTAATTCCCAGAGGCGAACCGTACCATCATCCGACCCCGACATGACCCACCGGCCGTCTGGCGACACCGCCACCGAGAAAATCCCACTCTCATAGTCCTTCAAGGTCCGCACCAACTTGCCGCTCGCCCACTCCCAGAGGTGAACTGCCTTATCCTCCGACCCCGACACGATCCACCGACCATCCGGTGACACCGCCACTGAAGAAACCACATCTTCATGCCCCTTCAGCGTCCGCGCCAGCTCACCGCTCGCCAACTCCCAGAGGCGAACCGTCTCATCCCCCCCCGATATGACCCACCGACCGTCCGGCGACACCGCCACAGCGTAAACCCCACCCTCATGCCCTTTCAGCGTCCACACCAACTTGCCGCTCGCCAATTCCCAGAAGCGAACCGTTTTATCCCCCGACCCCGACACGACCCACCGGCTGTCTGGCGACACCGCCACAGCGTTAACCCTTCCCTCATGCCCCTTCAGCGTCCGTTCCAGCTTGCCCCTCGCCGATTCCCATACACGTACAGTTTCATCCCACCCCCCGGATACAATCCACCTCCCATCCGGCGATACCGCCACAGCATCAACCCCTCCCTCGCGCCCCTTCAGCGTCCACGCCAGCTTACCACTTACCAATTCCCATAGGTGAATCGTCTGATCTCTCGACCCCGACACGACCCACCGACCGTTAGGTGACACCGCTACAGCGCTAACCCAATCCTCATGTTCCTTCAGTGTCCGCGCCAGCTTGCCGCTCGCCAACTCCCAGAGACGAACCGTCTGGTCAAACGACCCCGACACAACCCACCGACCATCCAGCGACACCGTCACAGTGCAAACCCCATCCCTATGACCTTTCAGCGCCCGCACCAGTCTACCGCTCGCCAGCTCCCACACACGAACCGTTCCATCTCCCGACCCCGACACGACCCATCGAGCGTCCGGCGACACCGCTATCGAGGAAACCCAATCTTCATGGCCCTTCAGCGTCCGCGCCAGTTTGCCGCTAGCGAATTCCCAGAGGCAAACCGTCTTATCCCCCGACCCTGACACGACCCATCGGCCATCCGGCGACACCGTCACAGCATAAACCCCATCTTTATGACCTTTTAGCGTCCGCACCAGTCTACCGTTCGCCAACTCCCAGATGCGAATCATCTTATCGTCCGACCCCGACACAACCAACCGGCCGTCAGGCGATACCGCCACAGCCTCAGCCCAACCCTCCTGCCCCTTCAGCGTCCGCACCAGCTTGCCGTTCGCCAATTCCCAGAGGCGGACCGTTTCCCCCGACCCCGACACGACCCACTGACCATCAGGCGACATCGCCACAGCGTTAACCCCACCCTCATGCCCCCTCAGTGTCCGCACCAGTTTTCCGCTCGCCGATTCCCATACACGTACAGTTTCATCCCACCCCCCGGATATAATCCACCTCCCATCCGGCGATATCGTCACCGATTTGACCATGCCTCGGTGGCCGGTGAATCGCTCCAAATTGATTCCTTTTCTGTCGTCACGCGTTCCCTTTGTGGGCAGGAAGACGATGCCTCTCTCCCGCGCGGCGCGAGGCTTAAAACCCATTGATTGGCCACCCGCTATTGCCGTGTGGGCAAAAATCGCACCCTTGACTCGCGCGCCGGTGAGATCGCAACGGCCGAAGCCCGCCGCAATCAGGCTGGCGTCTGTCAGATCCGCTCCTCTAAACGAGCAACGCACGAATTCCGCGCCGTTGAGGTTCGCCCCTGTTAGCGCGGTGTTGTCCCAGGTCAGATCTCGCCAGATGCTGCCGGCCAGGTTAGCTCGGTCCATGCGGGTTCCGGCCAACTCAGCATGGGTAAACTCAGCACGATTCAGGTTCGCTTCCCGTAAATTCGCTCCCGGTAGACGAGCTTTGTGGAAATGGGCTTCTCCCAGATCAGCCTTGGGCGCGATGAAAGATTCAATCTCCACGTCATCGAATCGGGCTCCAGACAGGTCTGCATCCGCTGCGCACAATGCGCCTAGCCTGCAATTTGATAGGTCCACTCCCGGTAAAGTTGCTCTATCTAGATGGATCGTCACCGGCTCTGGCGGCGCGGCGCGGCCGCTCTGCTTCCAGCGCAGCAGGATGCGAAAGGCGTTTTCGCTGATGTGAGCGACGTAGTTTTTCTCAAGCCGCCGGGCGATTATCCGTGATATTTTAGAACGTTTGTACTCGAACTCC
Source organism: Myxococcales bacterium (assembly GCA_003598065.1). GTDB lineage: Bacteria > Myxococcota_A > SURF-8 > SURF-8 > SURF-8 > SURF-8. The sequence goes on from QZKR01000089.1 coordinate 10,004, forward strand.
GCTCTTCCTAGCAGATCCAGGAAAAAGTCGATTGTCTCGCGGTTGATGGGCGCCGCATCCAACACGTCCTCGCGCCCCTCGCCTAAATGATCGGCGATCGCCCGGGCTTGGAAAAATTCAGCGAAGGAGCGGTGGGCGAAGGCGAAGCGCCCTTGATCGTCGCGGACAATGAAGGTGGCGGTGCGGAAGTCGGTTTCCAGGCTCAAAAGCCACTCCATGGCGGCGTCCGGCCCCTTCTGTCGCACGACCGAGTCGAGCAGGGCATTCACCGTCGGGTTCGACTTCTGAATTCGCGGCTTGGCCCACTTGTAAAGCTCGGCGTGATGAACGGCCGTCTCCCCTTTCGCCGCGAGCAGCAAGGCCAGCTCCTGCATCAGCGTCAGCTTCGTGCTGATTTCGATTTGGTGCTTCCCGGCGTCACGGTCCAGCCAGTTGCGGACCATCGTTTCGTAGAGATAGGCGTCGGTCACCCGCTCGCCGCGCCGGGCCAGATCGAGGATGTCCGCGTGGTTCTGGACGATGTAGCTCAGGAGCACCGGCCGGCGCACAAGATCCTGCAGATCGTGGACCTTCACAATGGCTTGCAGAAATTCACGTCCCGCTTCCTCACCCAGACGCTTGGAGACATAGCGCTCGACCTCGCCGCTGTCGAAGCCCTCCAAGTAAACGCGCAGCACGTCGCCGGGCAGATAGCCGATGCGGTGCACAGCCTCCCCGGCCACCTGGCTTTTCTCGTCCTCCTGGTCCAGGAAGAAATGGCGGCGGCAGGTTAGAAGCAGCTTGCCCCGCTTCGCTGTAAGTCTGTCCCATCCTGCTTTCTCGGGCGCTTTCTTTCCCCTAAAGTATGGCGTAAATATTTCAGCCCTCATCTCTTTAATAATTGCATCAGTTTCTGCCGGCAGACGCAGGACACTCCACAGCGTAGCAAACACTCGTAAGGCCTGCCTGGGCGTGAGGTAGCAAGCCCGCTCGTCGAAACCGTCCATGATGAGCAATAATTTGTTGTCGCGGATCAGCTCGATCGTCTCTTGCGCGGTAATCCCGACTATTTTGCGGCTATCGAGCACCTGCTGAATCAGCTCCTCCAAAGCCGGCAGTCTGTCGGGGTCCCACTTGGGCAGGTCGCGCATGTCGCAATAGAGTGGCACAGGCAGGCTTGGTTTTTGTTCGCGAAGCGCCAACAGCTCGCGGGAAAACATCCGCGAAACGAACGTTTTTCCTACACCGTAATCGCCGAGCAGAACACAATAAGGACGCGTTTCGTCTTGCGCCCAACGTGTAAGGAAAGGCAAGGCTGGCTGCCTGATTAATGACTCGTCATGCAGACAGACTGCTTCAAAATCCTTCGGAGGGTACGAGGCGCTACGATCATCCTCCAAGCTTCTCCGCGCCTGATCGTCGAGGCGGCAGGCTAACAACTCCTTCTCGGGACGGGCGGAAGGAATTTCAGCCCGTCGGCGCTTTCCTCTATCCGGTTCCGTTGTGGGTTTGGTCGGCAGTTCCAGAGACGGGAGAATGAAATAACCCTTGGGGCAATCCGGCTCGGCCCCTACGGGTTTGAGCTTGGCCGCCCAGGGGCCGGCAGCGGGCAGGCAATAGCCCTGGAGGAAAGTTTCCTCGCGGTGCTCCTTCCACTTGTTGCGCAGGAAATTTAGCTCCCTGACCAACTCAACTCCTTCGATTACGTACCATCTGCCCCGTTTCTGGAAAGTCGCCAGTTGGCTCAGCGTGCCTTCCGGTTGACTGCCGAAATCCTTCAGCAACTCTCGCGAAGACATAGCGTCGTGTTTGATGAAGCGCAGACGGGGATGTGCCAGCAGCCTCTGCCGCACCTTTGGCTTCATGTTGTCCGAATCGTCAAGCGCCAGGGAGAGGTTGAAGCCCTCCACGACGGTAAGCAGTTTCTCTACCTGTTCAGGTTGAAAACGCTCGCTCACCTCGAACACCAGATTGGCGGCATGGGGAAACCCATTCAAGCAGCGCTCCATCAGAGTGTCCAGCTTGCCGCTCTGAACGGTTTCCGGGTCGAGGTTGACGCTCAGCACAAGTGACTTCGCCTCCGGCCATGCGTCGGACCAGCCGCCAAGAATATGCCGTACCGTGAGTAGCGCCGGCAACAGAAAGGCCAACTTCACGGCTTCTTTCGGAGCTTCCATCCCTTCGAGCGCCTGCATGCATTTACCGTAGCTTTCGCCCGTGGGGCCGCAGCCGAGCAGTTCGAAGCCGATTTCGCGCCCGCGCGGCGCGGGGTCGAGCGGGACGATCGGCTCCAGCTTGATCGTCGTTCCGCATAGGAAGCGGTCGATTTCCTCGGAAGTGTCCCATTCGTCGCGGTAGCGATCCAGAAGCCCTTTGATGTTGGACGGGAAGCGCAGCGCCGGAAAGTCGAAGGTGAATTTGACGGGGTCGAACTGTTTCGGCTGATACATGTAGGCGTCGCGCTCGCGCGATTGGCGCTCGGTTTGCTCGAATTCCTCCAAGGGATCGATCGGACCCTCGAACCATACCGTCGCCGCTTCCCCAAGGCGTGAATCCACCGCTTGGATGGCAATCCTCGCCTGATGTTGCTCGAAGAGCTGGTTGACCTGATTTCTCCAGACCCGGAACGTCTTCACGCCCTTCTCGCTCAACGCGGCTTCGACCTCGGCGCGCGGCGCTTCCTCGCGGTGGCGAAACAGGCGGAGCAGGGTCATAAGCTGCGGCCCCAATCGATGGCCGCCGCGCGTTTCCAGAAAAGCAGTTAAGCGGGTTTTGATCTGATCGGGATTCAAACGAACGGTGGGCATGAGCACCTCCTTCCCTGGATCAAAAGCCAAGATAGAAAGAGCGTAATTTACTATATAAGAAAACTATAAATGTAAGTCAACTGTAAAGTTTCAACGGTGGCTGTATTTGCGCATATGCATCGTAACAATACGTAACTATTGATATTATACGTATTCTACGGTACCTGTAGGCCTTGAGAATATTGCTTCTGAGTACTAGGTATCAGCGCGTCAGCGGCCGCTCCCCGAACCAGAGGGCGATTTCCTCTTCCGCCTCGGCGACGCTGCCGGAGGCGTGGACGAGGTTGTGGATCGAGCGGCGCGCGGCGTTGGCGACTTCCGGCGAGTCGAGCGCGTAGTCGCCGCGGATCGTGCCGGGGGCGGCGGCGGAGGGGAAGGTGTGGCCGACCAGCTTGCGCACCAGTTCCACGGCGCGGTTGCCGGAGAGCATAAGCGCCACGACCGGGCCGCCGGTCATGTAGGCCGACAGCCAGCTTTTCACCGTGCGGCCGATGGCGAGGGGATCGTCGGAACCGAAGGAGGCGGCGATGTCGAGGCCGTCGCGCGCATAGGCTTCGCGCGTCTTTTCGCCGACCGAGCGCAACCACGTCTCGCTCGACGGATAGTGGGCCATGATCCGTTCCGGCGTGGCCTGGACAAGTTCCATCCGTTCGATGGTCAGCCCGGCGCGCTCGAAGCGGGAGAGGATTTCGCCGACGAGGCGGCGGGCGACGCCGTCGGGTTTGACGAGCACCAGCGTGCGTTCGATGGCCATGATCGCCTCGCTAGATAAGCGGCGCGCGCCTGTGCGACGCGCGTCGCGAAGGTTCGCGGATTTACGCCTTGCGCCCCGGCGTGATGAACTCGAAGGCGTTGAAGAAATACGGGATCTCGAAAGCGGCCGATTCGGGCGAGTCGGAGCCATGGCAGGCGTTGGCTTCGATGTTCGTTCCGAACTTGCCGCGGATCGTATTCTTCGGCGCCTTCGTCGAATCGGTCGGGCCCATCAGCTTGCGGTAGATCTCGATGGCGTTCTCGCCTTCCAGCGCCATGAGGATCACCGGACCCGAGGTGATGTACTTCAGGAGGCTTTTGAAAAACGGGCGCTTCTTGTGGACGTAGTAGAAGCCGGCCGCCTGCTCTTTCGTCAGGTGCGCCTTCTTCATGGCGATGATTTTCAGACCGGCCTTTTCGATCATGGCGATGATCTCGCCGGCATTGCCCTGGTCCACCGCGTCGGGCTTGATGATCGACAGCGTACGTTGCATGGCGTCTCCTTTTCGCGCATGAGTTGGGTCGTTCGAGTCAAAACGCGGGGCCTATATAGCGTAATTTCGCCCGACCTGCAAGCCGCGAAACGCACTTCGCCTTGAGCCGGCGCGGCGTTTACTCAGGCCATAAAAACACGAAAAGGCAAGGGATTGAAAAAACTTGACCGGCTCGGCGACGGATGCTATTAATGCGCACTCGTTTGGGCGACTAGCTCAGCTGGATAGAGTGTTGGCCTCCGAAGCCAAAGGTCGCCGGTTCGAATCCGGCGTCGCCCACCAGGATGCGCGCGGGGGTCGGCTCCGCTTGACAACGATAGATCGACCGGGCGATTAACTCAGCGGTAGAGTGCTACCTTCACACGGTAGAAGTCGCCAGTTCAAATCTGGCATCGCCCACCAAAGATATCAAGGACTTAGCCGTTTCGGCCAAGTCCTTTTTTCTTTCATTTTGACATCTTTTGACAAACTTGCACGGCAAGGACGGCCATTTCCCGGATTTCCGGGTCGTCGTGTTCAATAAATTTTGTCGCCAAAACGGTCAATCGTATGCCCTCTTCCCCCAGGCCGTTCGCCAGCTCCATCTGCCGAACCAGGTAACTGGAATTCAGGTGGCCATAGATGTCCACGGTCGTGTTGATCTGGCTGTGTCCGAGCACGGCTTGCGCCACGGCGACACCACCAGTCATCATCAGGTTCGACCCGCAGACATGCCGAAGTTCGTGCATGGTAACTCTCTGGACTCCGGCCTGCCTGCATGCCGTCCGCAGCCGGTTCGGGAAGTCCTTCCGGTATTTCGGATAGAGGTACTCCTCGCCTTTCCGGTCTTTGACGGACAGGGGGATGAACGGCAGAGCGATCTGGGGGATCGGGACCACTCTTGGCTTGCCGGTCTTCGTGTCCTTCACCACCTCCCGGCTATTGCGACCGAAAATTTTAAGCCTAGCCCGCCGGACATAGATGATCCGCTTTTCCGTATCCACATCCTCGCAGCGGAGGCCCATGATTTCTTCCAACCGCAACCCGCAGAACCCAGCCAGCGCCAGTCCTGCGCGCGTTGAGGGCGAGGCGGCCTCGAAAACCTTCTTCAACTCTTCCGGGGAGAGGATGACCATCGCTTTTTTCCGGCGCTTCTTGGACTGGCTCCAGGGCGACTCAACCAACAGCTTGGCCTTCACCGCCGCTTTGAAACAGGTGGATAGGTAGGCGCCGACGTTCTCTTGCATGACGGGTTTATCGAAGACGGCCAGGACTGTTCGGACATCCTCCTCCGTTATCCTGTTCAAGCGTTTGCTTTTTAGCAATTCCGGAATGGCCGCCCAATAATATGAATTGACGTCCTTGGTCGATTCCGCAAGATTTCCTCGTCCTTGCATCCATTGGGAGTGCCAGTCGGTTAAGGTCACATCTCTCGCAGAGATAACCGGGAGACCGTCCAGATTTTTTCGGATAAGCAGCGCCCTCTCGTAAGCTTCCTCCAATTCGTGCCCTACCACGCGCCGGAAGACCTGGCCCTTTTTCCGATAGTCGAGTTGGAAAGCGCCCGTCCAAAGCACCCGCAACCTTGCAGGGTACAGCTGCCGGTTCATCGCCTTGAGACGAGCTTGCTCGCGACCGGTGAGGGGGCGGGACGCCATGCCGATTTACCTGGGCTCTCCCTTATGCCTTACAGAGGCAGATCCGGCGTACCGGCCAGGGCAGCGGCGAGAGATTCCCAGGTAACGAAAACCCGGCCACCGACCATGCGGAAATCCAAGGCCAGGCGTTTGCCCTCCTTGCCGTGACGTTTGTAAATGTCGCCGGCCTTGATGATGCCGAGGGATGCCTCCTGGACTTGGCGTGGCGTCAGCAGCGGCGGGAATGATTTCAGCGTTTGTTTCCATTCCGTGTAAACAGCGTCTTGTTCCAGCATCTCGATCTCCTCCTTATCGCATCTACCCCAACGACATCAGAACCAAGCCAGGTGTGGCCAAACTCTGCGTCGGGCTCCGGTTCCATGCCGCGCTTCCACCATACCCACGGCGATAGGCTGAAAATTGCGATTCTTGGGAAAATCGTCGGAGACAGAAGCGGTCGATACGCCAAGCCCGAAATTTCGGGGGCAGAACAGCGCTTCGGGGAGTCGTCGCCGTGGCGACACGGGAAAAGACCGGTCCTAAAAAAGGCGTCGTTGTGTGGACGCCTCCCCTATTCAAACTCGGCTTGCCAGTTTGGATGTGAACTCAACGCCCGTTTTGGGAGAGTCAGGAACCGCGCGGGAAATTTATCATCCGGTTTCCTCCAGTCGGACGAAGGCTTGGCGTGCGGCAATGGTCGGTTGTCCAGGATGAGACTTCCACCTTATTTATAGGAGTCCCAAGCCGTGCGCCAACAACTCCTGACCAAGGAAATTCGCGACAAGCTCCCGCCCCTCTATGCCCAGGATTCCCTCGGCATGGAGGCCATCGCCTATCTGAAACTGTTTCACGCGTACGGCGGTGGATCGTGGTACGCGACCGAATTCGACGGCGACGACACCTTCTTCGGTTACGTCTGCGGCCTGACGCCGGGCGGCGACGAGTTCGGATATTTCAGCCTGAAGGAGCTTGAAAGCCTGGATGCGCGCGTCGGCGGCAAAATCGTCCCCGGCCTGCAGGCGATAGAACGGGATATGCACTTCACGCCGACGCGACTGTGCGACATCGCCGAAGTTGTTGGCGATGAGGGCGAACGATGAAGGCGACCGACAAACCCATCCGATGCGGAATCTATGGTCGCGTGAGTACCAGCGGGAACGGCCAGGACGTGGGCCTTCAATTGGAAGAACTCCGGCAGGTCGCCGAACAACGCGGCTGGCTAGTTGCCGACACCTATATTGACGAAGGGATTTCGGGCTCCCAGGAGTCCCGACCCGCTCTGGACCGGATGATGGCCGACGCGCAGGCGGGAAGGCTGGACGTGATTTGCGTGTGGAAAATGGATAGACTCGCCCGCAGCCTTCAAAATCTTCTTCAACTGCTTGACGAATTCACCCGACTTGGAATCGGTTTCGTCAGCCTTCGGGATCCAGGGATAAACACAACCACACCTCAAGGCAGACTTCTTACACAACTGCTGGGCGCTTTTTCGGAGTTTGAAAAAGCCTTGGTGATTGAGAGAACTAAGGCGGGCTTGTCGCGGGCAAGGGCGAAGGGCGTTGCCCTCGGCAGGCCCCGACGCGATTTCGATTTGCGTGCAGTCCTTGCCGTCATGGCCCAGGGCCACGGACTGAAGGCGACGGCCCGTATTCTGAAAATCCCGCGGTCAACCCTCCGCGAGAGGCTGATAGAGGCCGGCGAATGGCCTCGTCGGTCGGGGTCGGAAAACCCGTCCGACGAAACCGCGTGAAAAAGGGGTCGTAAATCGTGTTCGGATTCCATGTCGGAATACGAATGATTTCCGCACCCGCCCAATAGGAATATCTGACCATGGGCCATCGCCGCGACCGACGCCGCCGCCGGAACCACAAGGAACGCCGTCACGGGATGAACGCCGGGGTCGCACCTATAATAGATAGAGCGTCGCCCGCACCGATCCACCAACCAACCTTCGGCGGCCGGGGTGGCTGGTCGTTAGTCGTCGTCACTTCCGGCAATTCGGTCGCCGATAAAGGCGGGGGATGATGAATCCCTGTAAAGTCACGGTCGAGCCGGCACCGTAAAGTTTGCCAGAAACTTTCATCCCCGCTCCCGCCGCAACCGCAGACGAAATGATCCAAAGGGTACGAATACCCCTTTTGCCTTCTTGCGGCGATCTGCGTCCTTCCTCTACCTGCAAGCTCGCCCTGCCGGTACGGTCACCTTGCGAACGCGAGAATGGGTTTCCTGATTCCGGGCCGCGCAGTGGTTTCGATGCGTGCTCGGCGGAACCGTGAGATACGGGCACCATTTTTCCGCAGCCGTCCGATCCTGACCGGCAGGCGCCGGAAGACTCGTTGGTTTGCCTATGGGCTGCGATTGGGGAAGGGGCGCAACGTGAAAAGGAAAAATGGATGATGACTGAGCGAAACGAATCGGAACCCAAGGACCGGCTTCTCACGCCGAAACAACTGGCCGCTTTCCTTCAAGTGAGCCTGCGAACGATCCAAAGCCTTACCTCCACCGGGGTCATCCCCTGCGTGCGGATTGGTCGCAAGTTGCCGCGCTATCGGCTGGATTTTGTGGTCGATGCCCTTGAGAATCTGCGCCGAGGAGCTAACGATGTTGTCTGATGCCGCCCGCTCTCTTCCCGCACGCCAGCGGTCGTTCTTTGGCGACCGCGCGGCGATTAACAAGGGTGAGGCTTTTTTCACCTTCCATAAAGCGCGGAGCCCTCCGGATGGCCGGAGGGCTCCCGATCGGACAGTATCCATTCAACCCCGATGACCACGCCGTAGTTCCCTGGCCGGGCGCGGCGGGCCATCTAGATCGAAAGGAACAAGAAGATGATTAATCATACCCCATCCACCACCATGACTCCAGATCTGAACAAGCGTCAATATGATGCTGAACTGATTCGCGATGAAGTCCGACTCGGGCTTTTGCCGCCCCATCCGACAGCGGAGGACATCCAGCAGCGCAACTGCATGAATCCATTGACAAGGGCGCAGGAAGCGCTTATTGCGACCGATCCCTCGTTCGCGCGATGCTTCGTCGACGTGAAAAACTGGAAGCCGAACCGCCCCGGATACCGTCTCGTTCGCATCCGCCGAAAGGGCTGTGGGCCTGACACCTGGCAATGGATACCAGACAGGACCACCACCCATGACCGTCAGGCCGAGCGATGATTTCAATTCGCTCCACCGTGTGCGGCGCGTTGCCTGTGGGGGCAATCAATAGTTGCCCCCACAGGCAACCATTGGTTGCCCGCGGCACAATCTCATTCGTTGCCACCCAGACAACCAGATCTCTTGATAGCCTTGTAACCCGTCAGCTATGTAGCCTTACTAACAGTAAACTTATGGCCCCGCCTTCGGCGGTTCCGGGCGGTTGGGGCCGGTATCCTCGGAAGGGCCTCTCGGGCGACGGAGGGGCCTCCGTACGGAAAACGAGAACAACACAAAGCTGACAATCTGAAGGGAAAAAGAGGTCGGACATGACCGAAAAGAAATACAGGTACATGGGCCTGATGGATCTGGGGATGCTGAGAAGGGGGCCAATGCAGGATCGCCTGATTGGTTTCTACGAACTGTTCGGGGCAAGGAATCCTGACAGCCGATTCACCATATGGACGCCAGAGGAGATAGCCATGGTGATCGGGATGCCCGACGGCGAACGGTTGCCCAAAGGAAAACGACTCTCTTCCCTGCGCGCGAAGCTGACCCGCAGGATCGGCCCCGACAGCGAGATCATCCGAAACGGCCCGTTGGCGAAGGTCGTCGGAACCGATGGCAGGTACACCTGGATGGTTTGCGATCTTGCCGGACTGCCGAACGAGGCTTTGGCGATTTTGAACCGCAAGGCCCCGCCAAGCATCCATTGGTGCAGACGGTCCCAGATCCCCGGCCTGATGGCGAAGGACAAACTCGACAGCATCCCGAACGTTTATTTGCTGGCGTTGGTGGAGCGGAAGGCGATGTGGTGCCACGACCTGCCTGGGATATTGGACTGGGACGAGCCCGCCTGCTGGGAGTTCTGGGCGGGCAAAGCCATGAACGCCATCTCAGGCAAGAACCACCCGCTGGCGTCGATAAACGATCCCGACCTGCGGCTCCAAGTCGCCTTGTCGGGTGTCGAGACTGGCGTCGCGCGGAATCTGGATCGAAATCCGGATTGGGAGCCCGACGACCCGTGGGCATGGACGTTGCACGCCCTGTCCGCGCTGGTCGGCCGCGAACGCGATTGGAAACCGATGTCAATCGAAGAGGTGCGCCGCCTGCGCGAGGAGACCTCCCGCATGAAGGGCCTCACCGTCCGCCATCTGGCTGAGAAAGCGGCTGCGAAAATGGCCGTGAGCGAGATTGCGGTGGACGCGGATCAAGATGCCGATGCTGGAGACGATGCCGATGCCGGGGTCTGATGCGCGCATGACGAGCAGATTCTGCCCAGGACGAGCATTGGTCCGTCGGCAGCGTGAATGGTCGTCTCTGAGACTCCACACGATCCTGGACGATTTGCGCTCGCTATTGGCCATGTTTCAATCAGTCGGCGACGGCCGTGACCGTTTTCGTCTGCAATTCCTGGCGCAGTTCCTCCAAAAAAGGCGCTCGTTGGGCACGCGGCAAATTGAAATAATTGGCCGGAATTTTTCCGCCGATTGTCCCCCAGTTTTCCCTCGTGTACGCGAATGCCGCCAGACGCCGGTCTCCCGCGAACAAGGGCAGGATTGTTTGTTCGTACTGACGCTCCGCTTCCTCGTGGGTCCGAGCCCTAACCAGGCAGACGTGTTCATCACTGTAGGCATAAAACCCATCCAAAAGCCAGTTTTCGTCAGGTGGCGGGAGTTTGCAGTGCGCCGGCTTTGCGCCGACAAAAAATGTCCTTGTCCTCCTCTTTTTCGATCCAGCGGATGCATTGGCCATAGGCTCGGGATCGGGATCGGCCAAGGGTGCCTCTTTGTTTTGGACACCAGCCCCAGCCGGCTTGTGCGACCCCGTGACAGAATTGACAGAATTGACAGAATTAGAACTGGAAAGTGCCGCCACCGGGGGATTTTTGTCCTTTCTGTCATTTATGTCATTGGCATTGGGAGGTTTCTGCGCGGGCTTGGTCGGGGTGGCCGCGACAACGGGGGCAGATGCACCTTTCCCATCATGGACCTCCGGGTTGACATCGTAAACCGGGGTCGGCTTACGGCCATGGCCGATATAATCGACTGGCCGGCACCGGATGTAGCCGCGCGACTCGAGTTCGCCCAGAACCGGGTCCGCCTGTGTCGCCGTGCGGAACCTTGCCTGCATCGCCCGATAAACGTCCCGTTTGGAGAATACCTGCACACCTGACGCCCGGATCCAAATCAGCACATGGAGAGCATCGTCAAGGACTGGGTCGGTTCCCATGAGGTCAAAAGCGATTTTTGCGTGTTCAACAAGATAGAAACCGAAAATAATCGCACGTTCCATCGTCGGCCCCGGAATTGGCGCTTGCCAGGGCGCGGCATCGTTTGTCCGGTCTGCCATGTGCAACAGGCCCGCCACACGCGCCACGGTTCCGGCAAGTTTGTTGGCCCAGTCGGCCAGGGGGTACAAGTCTGCCCCGGGCCGCAAACGGGGTTCGATACGAGACAAAAAATCCAGCCAAATCGCAAAAGCTTCCCGGGTCAACGTCATCATCCGCAACGGCTGTATCGGGATATCCAACAATTTCTTCAAATTGGCCTCGTAATTTGACTGAGCCAGATCGGGCACGGACTGGCCATCGACTTTGCGGTAGCCGATGTTGCTCTGGGGGAGGACATAGACGAATCGCGCCAGCAATCCACGGCTACGAAATGCGGCGACGCGCGCCAACGACCGGATCACGTCCGGCTGGAGGGCGATGGAGATGGTCAAACACGGATCGGACACGATCTCGGTCCGTTTTCCCTTGCGGTTCACAATGAAATGATCGCCAGAGTGCGCCTTCAGGAAAACGTCGATGTTCGGCATGTTGTGGCTGTATCTGCCAGCCATGGTCCCGAAAATGCCGCCTTCGTCGCTCGCCATCGCCATCCGGCCCCCGTTCGCGGCCATCAACTGGCTTAGCGCCTCCGGCGTTACATCGTCGACCAGAAGCGTCGGAAGGTTCGGCTCGTCGGCTTTCTCGGCAGCATCGATCAGATCCCTCTCAAAATCGCGAACCGGTTTCATCATGGGTTTGAAAACCGGCGATTTCCTGGAGCCAGATTCCATCGCCACCAAGATGTAAAGATTCAGAGGTTCAACGTGACCAGGACGCACGGTGACCTTCATTTTCCCGCCGCAGGCGATGGCCATCGCCGACAGGCCGACCATGGCGGGCAAATCCACGGGTGTCTGCGTGAATTCGGCCTCGGCCTCGACATATCCTCGCAGCCAAGGCGGCAACGTGCCGATAGGGAAGACAGGGGGGGTGATTTTGGAGAAAAGAACCAAGGGGGGCCAAGAGGCCGTGTTCGTGCAGATGCTCATGGATTTTACCTCCCGTGTCGAGGATTCTAACCGCCGGGAGGGAACACCCCTGCCCGGAAACAGACCAAGCCGTCAACGTAAACACGTTCGCGTTGAGCTGGTTCGTTCCTGGGCAGTGTCGGTGTTTGATTCAAACGGGACGGGCCAGTGGAACTGCAGCGTAAGGCATGCGGTGTGATGCAAAGAGCGATGATTTTTGAGTCTACATGATTCCTGGGGCGGCAGTCAAGCAAATATTTCCATTTAATATAATCAAATGAATTAAGATGCTTATGATCACACTGTTTCGGTGGGCCACCCGGTGCGGGAAGGCGTCGTCCTGCTTCAATAGGGCCGCTCCCATGCGAGAGCGGAAAGCAGAAGTTAGGGATCCACAACCCCCCAGGAGCCAGGCTTCAATAGGGCCGCTCCCATGCGAGAGCGGAAAGCAAGAGGCCGGCGCTCAGGCGCAGAAGGTCGGCGCTGGCTTCAATAGGGCCGCTCCCATGCGAGAGCGGAAAGCGGCGTCCGGCCCGCCGGCGTCCACGTCCACCATCTCGCTTCAATAGGGCCGCTCCCATGCGAGAGCGGAAAGGTGGATTCTGAAGGCGTGGCTCGTACCGAACGAAAATTCGCTTCAATAGGGCCGCTCCCATGCGAGAGCGGAAAGCAGAAAACGCCCGTTTTCTGTCCTCAATCCAATCTTGCTTCAATAGGGCCGCTCCCATGCGAGAGCGGAAAGGCGACTATGAGGGCGCGGCGCGCGAATTCAAGCTCTGGCTTCAATAGGGCCGCTCCCATGCGAGAGCGGAAAGCTGCTGCATATCTTTCGATTCTTCCGGCTGCTCAGGCTTCAATAGGGCCGCTCCCATGCGAGAGCGGAAAGGCCAGCTCGAACTCGATTTCAACGGGAGGTAATGATGCTTCAATAGGGCCGCTCCCATGCGAGAGCGGAAAGAGGCGCAGCATTCGCAGATCGGAACGCAGGTCAACGCGCTTCAATAGGGCCGCTCCCATGCGAGAGCGGAAAGAGGCGAAGAGGAGCTGGAGATCGACCTGGACGAGGTGCTTCAATAGGGCCGCTCCCATGCGAGAGCGGAAAGGCCGCAGAATTCTGCCGCGTAAAACTAGCTAGGGCATCGCTTCAATAGGGCCGCTCCCATGCGAGAGCGGAAAGGCGATCCGCCGGACGATGCAGGCTATCGGCTACCTCCCGCTTCAATAGGGCCGCTCCCATGCG
>QZKR01000160.1 GCA_003598065.1 Myxococcales bacterium
TGGCGGGCCGTTTACGGCGATGCCGAATGGATGCTTGGAGATCCCGCGACCGTCTCGCCATTGGCACTTGACAAAGGCTTGCTCATGGATGCTCCATCTCAGTGAACGGGTCAGTATTAGGTTTTCAGATGGCTTTTAAAGCTTTCTCAGATCGGGCGGCAGGAGCCGCACGAGGCGGAAACCGATCTGCGGCTTGACGCGCTCGGCGGCCATGCCGACGCGGCTGGCGGCGCGGCAGAGCGGCTCCGGATCGAGCCAGCCGCCGCCCTTGGTGAGCTTCTCGTTCGCCTGCGGGTTGAACCAGTCGAGGCACCATTCGCGCACGCCGCCGGCGAGGCCGAAGACGCCGTAGGGGCTTTTGTCGCGCGGGTAGTCGCGCGTCGCCATCGGCCGGGCGCGGCGCAGCGTGTCGCGCATGTGGCAGAAACCGGAATCGAAGCCGTTGCCCCAGGGGTAGATGCGGCCGTCCGCGCCGCGCGCCGCCTTCTCCCATTCGGCGTCCGAGGGCAGCCGGATCTCGGCGCGCTGGCGCGCGGCGAGCCAGGCGGCGTAGGCGGCGGCGTCCTCCCAGCTTACGCCGAACACGGGCCAGGCCGGGTCGCCGCCGGAGGCGTCGCCACTGGCCTCGAAGTACCAGCCGCGATCGGGGCGCAGACGCGGAGCCCGAGGGCGGTAGGCGTCCGGAGACGCCCCGGCGTCGGCGAGGAAGGCGACGTACTCGCCGAAGCTGACGGGTTCGCGCTGAATGAGATAGGCGTCGAGCCGGACGGTCCGGCCCTTCTCGTAACCGTAGGCCGCCTCGTCGCCGCCCTTCATGAAGGGGCCCGGCGGGATGTAGGCGAAGGCCGGCGGCAGGGCGTCGAGCGGAACGAGCGGCGCGGCGAGCGAAACCGCCTCGTTGGCCTCCAGGAGCAAAGGGAAAAGCGCTTCGACGAAGCCCTGGGCGCGGATGGCGATCACGTAATGGCCGCGCGCCAGTTCCACGCCGTCCAGGGGCGTGCGGCCGGCGAGCTGCGGCGGCTGCGCCGCCAATACGCCGTCGCGATCCTCCACCGAATGAATCCACACCTCCGCGCCTTCCGGGCGGGAGACGGCGGAGAGCCGCGCCGTGCCGGCCAGCGCCGCCTGCCAGCGCGTCGCGTCGTACAACTCGACGAGCCGGCGGTTGTAGACCATCTCCTTCTTGTTCTGGCGTTTCGCCGCCTCTTTGTAGCGCGAGACGAACAGTTCGGCGAGCAGCGCCCGGGCTTCGCTCTGTTCGGGGTCGAGGGAGAGGGCGCGGGCGAGCAGCGTCTGGGCCTGGGCGAAGCGGCGGTCGCACTGCAATTGCCCGTCCTGGACGACCTCCTCCAGCGCCCAGAGGTCGGCGCGGTCGGCGTCGAAGGCCCGGGCGAGTTCGCGCCGCAGGACGTCGAGACGGATCTTCTGTTCGCGGAACTGCGCCACCTCGGCGGCGGCTTCCGTGGCGATCGTCCGCGCCCGCCGCCGCAACAGCCGCTTCTCGCGCGTGCCTTCCAGAAACTGCTCCACCTCGTCGGCCAGCGCCCGCGCCGACTCCGGCCGCCCCGCGCGGTCCTTCGCCAGCGCCGCGAGACAAAGCGCCTCCAGCGCCTCCGGCGTCTTGCGCGCCTGGCTTTTCACGGAAGGCGGGACGACCGTTTCGTCCACGACCCGGCGCATGATGTCCGCGGGATCGGAGCCGGCGAAAGGCGCTTCGAGGCACAGCAGTTCGTAGAGGATCGCCCCCAGGGCGTAAACGTCGGAGAGATGATTGACCAGGCGGTTTTTCCCCTGGGCCTGTTCGGGCGACATGTAGGCCGGCGTGCCGGAGATGTCGCGCGCCTCGTCCTCCGCCGCCGCCTGCCCTTGTCTGGCCAGGCCCCAGTCGGTGACGAAGGTCTCGCCCCAGTCGCCGACGAGGATGTTGTCGGGCTTCAGGTCGCGGTGGACGACGCCCAGGTCGTGGGCGAAATCGACGGCGAGGCAGACCTGCTGGAAGATCGTCAGCAGACGCACGAAGCCGAAGCGCTCGACGATCGCCTCGTCGCCGCGCCGCAGGCCGGCGAGAACGTCCTTGAGCGACAGGCCGCGCACCAGCCGCATGGCGAGAAAGGCCTCGCCCGAGGGCAGCCGGCCGGCGTCGTAGACGGGGACGATGTTCGGGTGCTCCAGCCGCGCGGCGGCCCGCGCCTCGGCGAAGAAGCGGCTTTCGGCCTCGCTTCCCGCGCCGGCGCCGGCGCGCAAGAGCTTCAAGGCGATGGTTCGGCCGAAGAGGCTGTCGACGGCGGCGACGACGCGGCCCGAGCCGCCCGCGCCGATTTCGTCCGCCAGGCGATAGCGGCCGGAAGCGGCGTCGCTGCGCCAGGGATCGGCGGCGGCTTCGCCGCCCGACGCCTCGACATTCGAGGGGAAAGCGGCCGCCGCCGGATCGGCGAGCGAGATGAACAGCGTGTGGCCCGCGCCGGCGTCGGACGGGGCGGCGCGTTCGGCGTATGACTTGAGAGCGGCGAGCGTGTCGGCGTCGATGTCGCCTTCTGCGGCGAGAACCGCCGCCAAATCGCCCCGACCCCGGCGGCCCATCTCGGCCCAGGCGAGAAGCAGCCTGTCGAGCGAGACGAGCCCCCGCTCCAGAAGCAGGCGCGACAGGGCCGCGTTCAGCCGGTCGTCGGCGACGGACACATCCACCTCCACGAAACTCGCGACACGCTCATCTTAGTGGGACGACGCAAGGTCTGCAAGCCGGGCGAGAGAATCGGAACGTCAACTCAGCCGCAAGCCGAAGGTTTGGACGATGTCGTCCAGCACCGCCTTGGCCTTGTGCGGCGGACAGAGCGGGTGGGCGACCAGCGCCATCAGCGCCTTGGAATAGCCGCCTTCCAGCCCCGCCTCGGCGGCGAGCGTTTCGTAGGCCTTCACCTGCGCCATCAGGCCGAAGATTTTCGGCTCCACGGGGCCCGTAGGCAGGGGCCGCGCGCCATCCTTGCGGATCACGGCCGGGACTTCCACCGTCTGGTCGTCGCCCAAACCCGGCACCGCGCCCCGGTTCGGCGCGTTGACGATGTGCGTCTCGCCCTTGTCGTTCCAGATGGCGTCGAGCAGGTCCACGGCGATGACACTGTAATAGGCCCCGCCGCGCTGCGACAGCTCGTCCGGCTTCGTCACGACCTTCGGGTCGGCGTACTGGGCGAGCAGCTTGGCCTCGATCTCCATCACCTCCTCGGCGCGCGACTTCGGCGCGGCCTTCAAATCGGCGAGCATCTTGTCGGTGGCGTAGTAGTAGCGCAGGTACGGGCCGGGGATGCAGCCCAGAGCGCGGAAGAAGGCCGGGCCGTAGTGCATCTCGGGAATGGCGACCGGCCCGTCCTCGCGCGCCAGTTCGTCGATCAGCCGCGGCAAAACGTCCGCGCCGTCCAGCCACACCTTGCGCACCCAGGAAAGATGGTTGAGGCCGACGTAATCGAGCTTGAGCCGCGCCGGGTCGCATTGCAGGTAGAGCGCGAGGTCCATCTGCATGCCGATCGGGATGTTGCAGAGGCCGACCAACTTACCCACGCCGAAGCGGTGCATCGCCTCGGTGACCAGCCCCGAGGGGTTGGTGAAGTTGATCATCCAGGCGTCGGGGGCGAGCGTCTGCATGTCGCGGGCGATCTCAACCATGGCGGGAATGGTGCGCAGCGCCTTGGCGAAGCCGCCGACGCCCGTCGTTTCCTGGCCGATCAGGTCGTGGCGCAGGCCGAGCAGGATGTCTTTGTGGCGCGCCGGCTGCTGGCCGACGCGGATCTGCGTCAGCACGAAATCCGCGCCGCGCAGCGCCGCCTGGCGGTCGCCGGTGAGCGTCACTTTAAAGGGAGCCTTGGCGTGCTCGACCATGCGCTCTGCGAAGCGGCCGACGACGGCCAGCCGCTCGGCATCGACGTCCATCAGCGCGACCTCGGCGAGGTCGATCGTTTTATGGCGTTGAATCAGCCCCTCGATGAGTTCGGGGGTGTACGTCGAACCGCCGCCGAAAATTGCAATCTTCATCGGACCCTCCTTGCCGCGCGCCGGCCGCGCGCGCCGGGCGAGTCTAGCAAGGGCGAAGGGAAGGGTCAAGGCGGGGAAAATCTCCGTTTTTTCCTTGTCAACCCGGCCCGGCCTGTTGTAGTTTTCCCCTGCCTTAGTTGCGCGCGCGGCCATGCGCGACCGCTCCTCCTGTCGGCAACACTAGCGAGGTGTACACCATGCCTACGATCCTGCCCGAGCCGTATCGGATCAAAGTCGTCGAACCGATCAAGATGACGGACCGCCCCTACCGCGAACGGGCGATTCGCGAAGCCGGCTTCAACACCTTCCTCTTGCGCAGCCAGGACGTCTACATCGACCTGCTCACCGACTCCGGCACCAGCGCCATGAGCGACAACCAGTGGGCGGGGATGATGCTCGGCGACGAGGCCTACGCCGGTTCGGTCAACTTCGAGCGGCTGGAAGCGGCCGTCCGCGACGTTTACGGCTGGAAATACATCGTGCCCACGCACCAGGGCCGCGCGGCCGAACACATCATGAGCCAGTGCCTCATCAAGAAGGGCGACTTCGTCCCCGGCAACATGTATTTCACCACGACGCGGCTGCACCAGGAGAAGGCGGGCGGGACCTTCGTGGACGTGATCGTCGACGAGGCGCATAATCCGACGAGCGCCTTTCCCTTCAAGGGCAACGTTGACATGGCGAAAATGCAGCGGCTGGTGGACGAGGCGGGGGCGGACAAGATCCCCTACATCTCGCTGGAGGGCTGTGTCAACATGGCCGGCGGCCAGCCGTTTTCGATGGCCAACCTGCGCGAACTGCGCGCCTTCTGCGACAAGCACAAAATCGCCATCATGCTGGACGCGACGCGCGTCTGCGAGAACGCGATGTTCATCAAGATGCGCGAGAAGGGCTACGAGAACAAGAGCGTCAAAGAGATCGTGCGCGAGATCGGCGAGCTCTCCGACGGCGCGACGATGAGTTCGAAGAAGGACCACCTCGTCAACATCGGCGGCTTCCTGGCGATGAACGACGAGAAATTTTTCGTCGATGCCAAGGTGCTGGTGGTGCAGTACGAGGGTCTGCACACGTACGGCGGCATGGCCGGACGCGACATGGAGGCCGTGGCGCGCGGCATTTACGAAGCGCTGGAGGAAAACCACCTGCGCCACCGGCTGTCGCAAGCCAAGTATCTGGGCGAGCGGCTGCTGGAGGCCGGCGTGCCGATCGTCGTGCCGGTCGGCGGCCACGGCGTGTTCATCGACGCGAAACGCTTTCTGTCGCATCTCGACCAGGACCAGTTCCCCGCCCAGGCGCTGGCCGCCGAGCTGTACGTGGAGGCGGGCGTCCGCGCCATGGAGCGCGGCAACGTCTCCGCCGGCCGCGACCCGAAAACGGGGCAAAACCGCCGTCCGAAGCTGGAACTGGTGCGGCTGACTCTGCCGCGGCGCGTCTACACGCAGTCGCATCTCGACGTCGTCGCCGACGCGGCCATCGCCCTTTACAAGCGGCGCGAGACGATCAAGGGCCTGAAGCTGGTCTACGAGCCCTACGCCCTGCGCTTCTTCCAGGCTCGTTTCGAGCCACTGGCTTAACCAGGGGCGAGGGCGAAGCGGGTTCGCCCCGCCGCCGGGGTTTTCTCGGGAAAACCGCCGCGTGGCGCGAACAAAAGATTGACAAGCCGGGTGTGTTATGTAGAATTTCGCACGTTTCGGCGCTGGCCGTCGGAACGCGCTTGGGGCTATAGCTCAGTTGGCAGAGCGCTTGAATGGCATTCAAGAGGCCGTCGGTTCGACTCCGACTAGCTCCACCAAAGAAATCAGCCACTTACGAATTTTCGTAGGTGGCTGTTTTGTTTTCACTGACACAATTTGACACAAACTGACGAGACTTTCTCGGCCAGAACTCTAACATTGGGATCGTTGTGACGGGTCAGGGCATCGGCCTGCTGCTTCAGCTCCTTCAGCTCCGGATCGATGAACGCGGTCTCCATCTTTTTCTGCATCCAGAGGACATCCAAATGCGCGTAGATGTCGATCGTCGTACCGATTTCGCTGTGGCCGAGCACCGCCTGGGCGAGAGCCATGCCACCAGTCATGATGAGGCGCGTCGCGCAGACATGCCTGAGCGCGTGAAAGGTGAGCTTCGGCACCTTGGCGAGTTTGCAAGCATGCTTCAGACGCTTGTTGATGTCGCTTCGGAAAGCCGGGAAAACCAGGTCCTCATCCTTCTTTTCACCCCGTACGGGTTCAATCAGTCTGCTGGCCAACGTGGGAATCGGTACGGGGCGTGGGTCGCCCGTCTTGGTGGATTTCAGTTCATCTACTCCAGCTTCACCATACATGCGCGTGCGGCCACCGCGAACGTAAAGCACTCGGTGCTCAAGATCGACATCCTGGACTTTCAGCGCCATCACCTCGCCCAGGCGCAAGCCGCAGAACAGACCGATGGCAATCGCCGGCCGCACAGACTCACTGGCGCATTCGCACACCCGCACCATCTCCTCCACGGACAGCACCGGGATAATTTTTTTCTTCAGCCGTTGCGTGTAGGACCAAGGAGATTTCGCTAGGTGCCCAGCCTTGACCGCAGAGTTCAGAAGAATGGAAAGGAAGCGGCTGACGTGGTCCCGCGCCCCTTCCGTCCCAATGGCAGAAAGACACTTCTCTATCCAGTCTCTGGTGATGCTATGGATATCGAGTTGGCGCATCTCAAGAGGAACTCGCGTCCAACAGTATTGGTAGTTGAAAACCGTCTTGCGAGCGAGTTTCGGGTATCTCTCTCCACTCCAAGTCTCGTACCAAGTTTCAAGACTGAGCGCACGTTTGGACACCAGAGGGATACCGGAATTTACCTCCCGCGCCAGGACAAGGGCGCGCTCGTAAGCCACTTCCAGATCTTTACCGAGCGTTTTCCAGATCTCCCTGCCATTGCGCCGGTAGCTGAACTGAAATGTTCCGACACTGGTTCGGTAACGTAGCCGGCAAGGATATATAGCCTTGTTCATCTGGGCGAGACGGCGACGGATCGATCTCGGGACAGCGCTTCCCTTTTTGCCGCCTACATCCGTTGCTTCGCTTTCTTCAACGAGCGTAGGTTCAACCTGACTGTCATTCATCATTTTCAGCTCACTTACTCTTACGAAGCCTGTCGGGATTTTTCTTCCTCCGTTCATTCTTCGCACCTACTTGACGCCCCTCCCCTTCGTCACCTTCCAAACTTGCAACCAGGCGCTGAAGAACATCGGTAATGCCTGGAAGAGATTGGTAATCGCTTTCATTGCGTCGAGCTAAATCAAGCTCGGTTTGCAAGAACGCCCGAGACGTCTCCGGATCATTAAAAAACACGTGGCTCTTGGTTCCTTGGTGAGCTTTCTGAAGCAGGTCAAGCTGGGCGACAGGGTTCTTCATCTCGCGAAACAGCTTTACGAGTTCTTCTTCTACTATGCTGAGTCCGTCGCGTGCTATTGTTCGAGCAGATAATTCTTCGCCAAGGTCGCGCCCAATCAGCTCGGAGATGCTTATCCCGAGCGCCTTGGCTAAAACAACCACATCGCTAAAAGTCGGAGAAGTCCGATCTCCTTCCAAACCAATATACCTTCCACGCTTAATAGGTACACGCTCTGGTAGAGCGGCGACTCTGCTTAGCAGTTCATCGACAGAGAGACCATGAGCGACGCGCATTTCTTTCAGTCTTTCTCCCGGAATCAACGGATCGCGCAATCTGTGGCCCATACCCGCATCTCCTTTCAGCAAGCAACACCTCTTGGATCATTATTCACAGAGGAGAATAGATGTCAACACAACAGCGCATTTTTTTCTTGACGTGCGGCTAGTCACAGTTGTATTCTATTAATATCACGTATGCGACTGTCCGGAGAGAAGCAATGACCGGAACGATATTGAGTGTAGAAGATGAACTGGCGACTATGTTGGATGAGTACGGGCCCCTCCTTACGCCGGAACAGGTCGAGAAGGCCTCACAGGGTTTGATCTCAAGGGCAACGATCTATCGGCGCGGTGGAAAACTGGGGGCCGCCTTGGAACTGGACATCCGCCGTATCGGTGGCCGCGTACTCGTGACCAAAGAGTCCTTGTATAAAACTTTGTGCGGACAGCCAGAGAAGCCGGTGTGAGGCGGCTATGACCGAGTACACCGTAACCCTCGCCATCGTGCCCTACTTGATCCGCGACAACCTGCATGCCCTATACGCTTGGGCGCTGGCTATGTGGTTCGTCAAGGAAACAGGCAGCGGGGGCAAGGTGAATGGAAAGCGGTTCCGCCGCTGGCTGCGCCGACACGGATACCCAGCAGCTAACCGGCAGTGGGACCGACTGCTCGACTCCGGCCTTGTGGACAAGCAGTTGAATAAGGGCTGCGTGTATTTGTACAGCACCGCGCGTGTCACGGAGGTGTTGGTGAACGTCGCGCGGTGGCCTGGGTTGGAACCGCCAAACTATGATGGGCGAACGACCGTGTTCGCTGCGTCCATGCCTGTCTCCGATGGTTTTAGCATCCCGGCTTTTAAAGCCGCTTACACCCAACTCCTCGCATCACGCCCCACCCTGCGATATCTGGAAAAAGGACGGCGTAGGGAACCGAAACCTAAGACCACGTTGCCGATCGGTCGGTCGCATGAAACGGTGTCGTACGAAGCCAACGTGTCGCGTCGCTCCGTCATGCGCCACACAAAGCATCAGAACAAGGTGTCACAGTACGAACAGCTTGTGGACGCCGACCTCGCGGGCCGGGATGGTGATATGGCGCGGATGGGTGTGGAAAGTTCATTTGCTTTTAGGGCCACGGAGGAGGGCCTGGCACAGTGCCGGGTCCAGAATTCCTTCGTGGCTCCGTGCCGGCTCTCCTTGAAAATCCTACTGGAACAAAAGGGCGGTAGGTGGCGGGTCAAGGGGAGTCGGCACACTTTTTCCTTGCGGTATCCGACAAAAATCGTAAACGGACGACGTGTCTGCCAAACCGGTTGGTTGATCGAAAATCCAGACGCGCTGAAGCGAATCCTCCCCGCAGGGCCAGTGACGATCAATCGTTTTCGTGAACTCAAAGAGAAGCGACCCGCAGTCACCGGAAACCGGAACTGGCGGACAAAGTGGTAGCTGTGAACGCTGGCCATACTTTACAAAATTGTCACCCACAGTTTAAAGGGCAATTATATGAAGGTGAAAATGAGGTTAAAGACTACCCACTGTCGAAGCAGGATGGTGGTCAAACATATTAACCCAATTCGTTGGTTTAGGGATTCCGCGCCCTATCGCCTTGAAAAAGTAAGCGATCCGCGTATTTGCATGGAAATGGAATTAAATTCCCGCGTTTCAATGGGCGGGAGCACGGAAATCACCGCAATTATGAGTATCATGCCGTATATCTTCAGCATCTGCGTCCATCAACTCGACAACATTAACCTCTCTACCCCCCATTCCGCCCTTCAGACTGGGGGTGACAAAATTGTAAAGTTTTTCTCAGTCGCTGCACCGTTGGCAGCAGTGATCCATTACGGCTCATAGAAGGAGGCGCGAACATGGCCCATGATAAACACCATTCGGACAGGATGACGAAATGCTTAGAACCAAGAAAGAGGTTTTTTAATCATGAGAATGCAGCACTTGATAAGGAGGATCTTTCATTTCTTGTTGAACTTATGCAAGCTGAATACGACCAACGCGAACGGGCGATGAACGACTATAGAGATTACTATGAACTAGATCCTGACAATGGGTTGGTCGAAGCGCTGGAACTGCCTCTCTACCTGGAAGAATGCCGGTACGCAGAAATTTTGCTGCAAAAATTAAAAAGGCTGCTCGATGCGGAACTTGCGCGCCGGCAGGAATGAGACGAATTGACATTTTCTGTCGGATTTGTACGAACGAATTATCAATACCTCGCGTCTAGGCAAGAGCAAGTAAGCGGCTTGTGCACGTTTGGGGGTGTTCTATGATCATTTTTACCCTGGATGTAGAAATCTCATAGCGGCAATGTACGTACACGCGAAAAGTGACCATGCGAGCCACCACCCACGGTGGGTATCAGGGCCGGGTCCTCTTTGGAAAGCGGATAGCTCACGACGCGGGCGAAGGCGTATTCCCGTACTGCTCCCGATCTCCATTTGTTGTAGAATGGCGA
Organism: Myxococcales bacterium; assembly: GCA_003598065.1. Classification (GTDB taxonomy): domain Bacteria; phylum Myxococcota_A; class SURF-8; order SURF-8; family SURF-8; genus SURF-8. The sequence goes on from QZKR01000160.1 coordinate 10,141, forward strand.
GCATTATGCGAACCATCGACAACAACACCCCCTTATCCCAGGTCTCCTTCGTGGCATTGGACACGGAAACCTGCGGACTCTACGAGGCCCGAGTCGTTGAACTGGCCGGCGTGCGCTTTCGCGGTGGCGAGGAAGAAGGCCGTTTCCAGACGCTGGTCGATCCTCAGTAGCGGATACCTTCCGAAGTTACGGCAATCCACGGGATCACCAACGAGATGGTTCAAGGCGCTCCGAAGATCCGGCAGGCGCTGATGGCGTTTCTTGATTTCTCGCGAGGGACGGTATGGCTGGCGCACAACAGCCCCTTCGACGTGAAGATACTTACGGCCGAGTTCTACCGCAGCGAGTTGCCGATACCGGCCCGATTCGTCCTCGATAGTTGTCGGTTATCCAGGCGGTTCAATGCGGGGCTGCAATCCCATAGTCTGGGCAGCGTCTGTTGGCATCTAGGAATCAGACAAGAGCAGGCGCACAGGGCGCTGGGCGACAGCCTGGCCGTGATGGAGATTTTCCAGCGGATCATAGCCAGACACCCGACGATGACCTTTGGAGAGTTACTGGAGCGGCACGGCAAGCCCTACAACTTCGACCGGGCGATCGCAACGAGCTACTGCATTCCGCGCTATGCCAGCCTTGAGCGGATCGAATGATTTTCGAGGGAGATATTGTAGGATTCCCTGTGTAGACGTGGAAAAATTCTACAACCGCATGGCCTTCCAAGCGCCTTCAATGACCCCCCTCTGCCGTTTCAACTTGGCTTGAGGCAAAGACGAATCAGACGAAGCCAGGGCGGCGCCGAGGCAGAGCAGCGAAAAATAGCGGGGGCGGCTGGCGACGTTCGTCAAGCCCGGCAGCAACTTATCGGCGAGGAAGAGGTAACCCCGGTCGAAACCTAGCGGGTCGATGCTGGCGCTGGGCAGGTCGGAGGGATCGTAGGTGGTGAGAAAGGGCGTCAATTCCATCCGGGCTGGTCCATCTTATTCAACTTTCATCCCGCCCAGCCGCCGGTTCACTGTCTCCAGGTCGAACGCTTCCGGATCGAACGGCCCCAGCCACTCCTTCATTTCCTTGTGTTCGGGATGCTTGGGATCGCTCACCGTCTCCAGCAGTTCGTAGTAGCCCCAGACGCCGCCGCAGTCCTCGGGCGGACAGGCGCGAACGCCCTTGAGGCACACGGGGCGCCCCGGCCACGAGGCGTCGGCATCGGCGACCTTCTCCAGCAGGATTTCGTGCTCCCAATTGTCGCCGAAGTCATAAGTATAGTAACACTTGTCCTTGGGGGTTTTCAGCAGTTGATCGAGGCTGGCCTCCCGCGCGTCGTGAGGCTTGTCTTCATCCGGCCCTGGTTTGTGCCACCCCTTTACGACGGTATAAAATTCCGACATGTGCGAGTTCGTCCAACCCATTGCGGTCTGGATGACCATGTGAAAATCGGACAATCTAATTGTAGACGGCACGAGCAGGCGCCGCCAGATGGGTGGCTTGCTGCTTTTCAATGTGAGCTTGATCTGGTAAATCTTCGCCGGTTTAGCCATGTCTTCGGAACTCTCCTTTTCCCGCTCACTCATCCCGCAAAATAGCGACCCGCGAATTTTCGCGCTTGGCCATTGAGCTATTTGTCCTTCAATTTCTTGGTCTTTTTCTTTTCGATCAGCTTGATGCTCTCCGCCGGGGGAAGTTCCTCCGGCATCGTACCGCCGATGTCCTCGATGGCTTTTCTCACCTTTCGCCCGACCTCGAAATGGGTTTGATTCGCCTTTTCCTTGCCCTTTACCTGATCCCGGCGGAGCTTTTCCTCGGTCTGAGTCGCCCGGAACAGGTTGGCCGCCAATTCGGTGCTGCCCATGTGATCCAGAATTTTCTGGCTCTTGTTCAATCCCTTTCGGGCATGGATTTCCTTGGCCCCCATGCCGCCGTAGAGACCCGTGTATCCGTGATTCTGGAAGATGGCGTAGTCCAGGCTGCTTTCAACCCCCGCATCCTTGGCGGCATCGACAAGCTGCTTGTTGTGCTCCCGCAGTTCCTTACGCAGGAAAAGGCGGCGCTCCTCTTCCGTCGCCAGCCGGGTGTACTCGTCAAGCTGGGTCAGCTCCTGCATGCGCGTTTGAACGGCGAAGTAGGTCTGCCCCAGGGCGACGATTTTCTTGGCGGGATCGGCGTTCTGAACGATCAGGTAGCAGGCGTAGCGCGAGAGCAGCACATCCTCGATCGGGCGCTCGGCTCCAGAGCCGATGGGGACCATTTCGGTGATAGCAACGAAATGGTTTGATGGCTCCTGCCCGCTGTTTTTACAAGCCTCTTTCGCCTTCGCAATGACGGCCTGAAAATTGCGGTAGTCCGCCGTGTACTCCAACACCTTGGCCAGTTGGCGGGCCGACCAGCATTCCTGGCCCTCCTCGTTCGTCTTCTTGATTCGCTCGAAAGAGGAGACATGGGGCTTGGAAATGTCGTTGCGGTTCTCGCGCGTGGCATTCGCTTTAACAATCGTGTTTCCTTTTCCCATGTCTCCTAATCTCCCTTAATGCTTTCCCCCGGCATCCGTGGCGGCGCGGTCTTCCACATCAGTTCGATTTCATCGGGGGTCAGGCCGTAGGCCTGGTTCACAAGATCGGACAGGCGGCGTTCGAGCCGCGCCGCTTCGGCGTCGCGGGTTTGGATCGGCTGGGCGTAGTCGCGGTACACTTCATGCAGGTCCTTGACTTGGCGCGGCGACAGACTGGACAAGGGGCTTAAGCCCCTTGTCTGGGTCTTCGGCAGGCGCTTCCTGGCCTCGGCGACGAAGCCGTCCGCGTCGAGCGCGGCGAAGTCGGATAGCGCGTTGCCGGGGCTGTCGATGCGCAGTTCCGCCTTGAGCCAGTCCAGCACTTCGCACGTCGCACCCTGGTTGGCTTTCGTTATCTCGATCAGGCGCGGGACGATCTGCTCAGCCTCGGCACGGGTTGCGGGCGTGGGCCGGGCGATGGGGAGGGATTCCATTCGGAACCCTACAGGGCTTAATGCTTCATCTTTCATGTGAGGGAAGTAACGCCAGTTGTGCCACCATATAATTGGCGATGTAAGGACGGCAAGCAGAAAATAGTCCCGGACAGGAATCAAGAAGGTTTTGTTGTTTCCAACAAGTGTGCCTTCGTCCAGGCAATAACTCGGGTGGAATTGTATCTCTTGGTAGAAAATCTTAGGGCCATCAAACAGTCTCCAGTAATCAATGCTGTCTTGGATCTCGTACCATTTGTACGGTCCCGGCTTGCGCCCCGGCCACTCGCCATTATTCTTTTTATCCCAGTCATTCGGGCGCGGCTCTAATTGCTCGCGGTAATTCAACAGATGTGTTTTGATTGCCGGGTAGGCGTCGATGTCGATTCCGCGCCGCGTGAAGATCATCCACAGCCCTGCCCACTCCGGCGACCAGCGTTTGATATCCTGGCCGCGCAGGAAGGGTTTGATGATCTCGGCGCACTTCGGATCCTGGCGCACGAGTTGGTCGCGCGTTGGCGTGTCGATCAGGAAGGCTTCATTGAAGCCGGTGAGAACTCCTCGGTATGGTTTCACGCCCGCGTATTCGGCCAGCGGCGCGCCCACGCGGCGCAGCTTCTCCATCAACGCATCCACCGCCGGATGCTCCAGGCTCCACGCCTTCTCGGTGAAGCGCGACCAGGGCACGGCGTAACCATTCTGCGCCACGTACTGAGAGAGGTTGATCCCCGGAAGCTTCCCGCGGGGGACGGGGCAGACTGTCGTTGAGGCAAGGGGCTTTGTTAAGACAAGGGGCTTAAGCCCCTTGTCTAGTTCCTTGTTTAGCCCCTTGTCTGACCCCTTATCCGGTTTCCTGACCAGCACGATGCTCGGAAACACATCCGCGTCCTCGAAGATCGGCGCATGGCCGAAATCAAGGATCTGCTCAAAGACAGTCTCCTCGGCGAAGAAGCGCCGCAACGCCTCGCCGTAACCGGACTTCAGCCACTTGTTCGTGACGATGAACGAAAGCAGGCCGCCTTCCTTGAGCATTTGGAAACCGCGTTCGTAGAAGTAGGTGTAGAGGTCGGCCACGCCGTCGAAGGATTTGTAGTGAGCCTGCAAATAGGGCTTGATGGGCGAAAGCAACTCCTGCCGCACGTAAGGCGGGTTGCCGATCACCACATCGAAGCCTCCGCTTTGCATCGTGGCCAGTTCCTCCGGCCTGCGACACACCGACTGGACAAGGGGCTTTAGCCCCTTGCACATCTTTGCCACTGCCTTCCCCCAGCGTTCTTCATGCTTCAGGTGATTGTCGGCCACATACTGCATGGCTCCATAAAGATCAGTCTCGGTTTCAAGAAGGCGGCGATTGAATTTCTGCGCCCATACGGACTGGTCTTCATTCCATCCCTTGACCTTTTTAAATTCGTGTGAGGAATAGCCCTTCAGCTTGCGAATGTATTCGTTCAGTTCGTTTTCGTTCCTCGCTGCTACGATCAGATGAACGTGGTCGGGCAGGCACACCCATTCGGCGACTGGCAGTTCAACGTGACGGATGGATTTGGCTAATACTTTGACCATGGACTCATGGAGGTCGCCTTCCAGCACAAGGGGCTGAAGCCCCTTGTCCGCGCCGTAAGCCGCCATGCGCTCGGAGATGCGGCTGCCATGCGTCACGAACGTGACCAGCCAGAAGCGGCGCTCCTCGGCATCGAATACATGCGGAAAGCGCGCCCGCCAGTCGAAGGCCGCCGGATCGAGCGCCTCGTCGTCCACGATGGAGTTGCCTTGCTGGATGTTGTCGTCCAGGAAGGTCAGCGCCTTGCCGCGCTCGGCGGTCTTGAGCCACAGCGAAAGCTTGGTGATCTCCACCGATTCCTTCGAGAGATCCACGCCGAAGAGGTTGTTGGTGAGGATCGTCTTGTTCAGTTCGAAGAGGCTCGGACCTTTGCCCTCCAAGACCGCTAGCGCCGCATTGGTCCGCTCGTACTGCACCGACAGATGGTCGAAGGCGGCGATGAGAAACGCGCCGGAACCGCAGGCCGGATCGAGCACGCGCGTCTTCTTCAACACTTCGTCGCGGTAAGCTGTCCAGAACAGAAGTTCCTTTTCGCGCCGTTTGCTTTTCTTGCCGTCTCCGGGGCCAAGGGGCTTAAGCCCCTTGTCTTCGCCAAGCAACCCAATGCGCTTGCGCAACTCCTCTTCCCGGCGGCGCAGGTAGCCGCCCAGCGCCAGATCGACGATATACTGCGTGACGAAGGCGGGCGTGTAGAAGATGCCCTGCCGCTTGCGCGTTCCTTTCTTCTTGTCGTATTCCCGGCCGGCTTTTTCCGCCTTCAACTCCTCCAGGTCGGTCACCGACTGCTCGAAGATATGGCCCAGGATCTCCACGGAAACTTCGGAATCGTAGTCGTAGCGAGTGAGGTCGGACAGGTCCTTGCAGAAATCGCTGCGCAACTCGATCCGTTCGTCGATCAACGGGTCGAACTTGAAAAGCCCGCCGTTGTAACCGGGAATGGGCGGATCGTCGTTTCCCTCGTCCACCCAGCGGAAGATCGCCTTGTACCGGTCCCAGGCTGACGTGGAGGCGTAAGGATCGGTGTGAACGTAGGCGTTCTTGAGCGTGCTTTTGGGCAGCAGGCCCCGGTCTTCGCAAAAGGCGATGAAGAGCACGCGGTCCAGAAGCTTTTGGGCCTTTTCGATCCGCAACGCCGGATCCACGTCTTTCAAGCCGAACTGCGACAGGTTTTCAACCAGCCTGAGCCGGGTCTCGCGGTATTTGCCGTAAAGCTCCCGGGTCACCGCCGCCTCGGCGCTGTCCGACTCCTTGAGCAGCTGGTCGATGGCGGATTGGGCGTCGGCCTCGGTTCCGGCTGGGAGGAAGTTTGCGGCGTTGAGGAGATAGTAGAAACGCTTGAAGACCTCCGCGTCGGCCAACTCCGTAAGCAGGAAACGCTCGTAGTAGGCCGGCGTCTTGCTGGCGCGGTAAAGCCGTAGCTCGCGATAGTTGGAGACGATCAGCCATTGGCAGTTCGGCGTGTAGTTGACGTAGCGCCAGCCCTGGTCCACCGCCGATTCGTTGCGCCCCGAGGCGGGACGGTCGAGGTCGTTGCGCGCGCCCTTGAGTTCGATGGGCGCGATCACGCGGCCTTGTAGCTTCACCCCGCCCTTGGCTTTTTCCTTCGCGGTGAAGAGTCCCAGCACGCCATCCGCCGATCCTCCGCCGTCGCTGATCGTCGCTTCGGCGTACAGGGTCCAGGCTTTGCCTCCGCCCTGGACGACTGACTCATAGCCGAGCACGCTGCCGAAGATGTCGTGCAGGAAGTCGCCGTGCAGCGAGACTTCCTTGATTTCGTCGAGCGTCCCGCGATTCAGCGTCTCGATCCATTTCCGAATAATCGCCTGCCGGTCGTCGAGGTCGGACGGGAAGGCAAAGTGCTGCACCGCCCTGGCGAGAGTTTTTTCATGAAAGAGGGGCTTGAAGTGCTTTGCCGGCATCCGCTTCCCTGCTGCTTGAAAACATCCCTGGCGACATGCTCTTGAATCGGTAACGGATTAATATCATTAACTTAGAATGGGCGAAAGAGAATTGTGGAAAGAGTTTCAGCGCGGAAGCGGTATCCAGGCAGGAGCGATGTCCTTGGGCTTAGGGGCGCTTTACACTCTGAAAATTTTACCCCAAAAATTAGAGAGAATCAGCGAAACCCGAGGGATAGCAATCCGTACCGCCCGCACCCTTCAATCGCAATCGGAGCAAGGTCAAAATTGTTCCCTATGGTCTGGGGACCCCTGGGGTCCACTCGGCCGGGGGTGCGATTTGAAATCTGATAGCTCACGACGCAGACGAAGTTGACTAGGCAGAGATCCGTGCCGGCGGTGTAGGGTTTTTGGCAAGGTCTCTAAAATTTCACTCGTCGTCCTAGCTCCTGGCGCGAAACCCTACACCGACGCACCTTTCCATCATCGCTGACACGGTAAATAGCTCTTATGCCATGCTCCTCCATCTTCTTTCTCCTTCCCTTTCTCGGTCGAGTTGCTACAATGACAGGCGTTTCATCCTGAACAGGATTCTCCTGCCCGCAAGAGCTGGCGGCCTGACTACCCGCGATCGGAGATCTTGAGAGGGGTGAAGCAGACAAACAGCCAAGCTCGACGCGTCAGCTATACGCGCCGTGCCAGTCACACGTGCGCCTCTATAGCGGGGGCGCACGTGATGAGCTTGGCTGGTCGCGTGTCGCCCTTTTTTTATTTCTGGGCGGCACGGCCACGGAGGCTGGCGCGCTCGTTCACCGCTCCTTTGCTCGACCATCCCCAACCTCCCCGAACATGGTTCCGTTTCCAACACTGGCAAGGGAAATCCGTATCGTTTCGGACATAAGTCTCGGAGAGGTGCGTTTTACGAACAGAACTGACGGGGAGAAAGAGGATGAAGCACGTATCAATGGCGGTCTGGTTGGCGTTTACCCTGGTGATCTGGGGCTGCACGGATTCGAGCCTTTCGACCATCGGACCGACGGACGAGGATGCCGAGTCCGAGAGCGAATCCGAATCGGAATCCGGGCTCGATGGAGATTTCGATGGGACGGAGGAAGACGGTCAGGTCGATGGTGATGGTGAATCTGAGGAGGCGGAGCCGGATAGCGAGGTTGAGGACTCCGATGGCGATTCCGCTGATGCCGATTCCTCCGATGGTGACTTATCGGAAACCGAGGAGGCCGAGCCCGACGTCAGCTGCACGCCCAACACCACCTGGTGCAACAACAATGTCCTCCATACCTGCAACGACCAGGGCCAGGAACATGTTCCGCAGGATTGCGGCACGGATACCTGCGTCGAAGATCACTGCCGGGCGGAATGGGCGTTGGCGTTCGACGGGACGGGGTACGTGACGCTGTCTGACACATTCCTGGTTCGCCGTCTCGATTCGGCGACGGTGGAGGCGTGGGTCAACTGGAGCGGGATGGGCGATCAGGAACATATCTACTCCGAAGGACGGCCGAGCAAGCTCGTTCTCAAGGTGCGGTCGACTGGCGCGCTGCACTTTGCAGAGTGGGTTCCGCCTAACGACTGGCCTGGCGTCGTGACTCAACCCGGATCGTTGGGTACGGGCTGGCATCACGTCGCGGGCGTGAAAGACGGAATTGGATATGCCATCTACGTAGACGGGCGGCTGGTCGGGTACTCGCAATATGATCATCAGGACTTCACCTATCCTGATGAGGACCCATCATTCCTGGGAATGACGTTGGGAAACAGTTTTCAGCCGGAAGGGTTCCTTCACGGCGCCATCGACGAACTTCGACTCTCCAGCATCGCCCGCTACACGGAGGACTTCACCCCTCCAATTCGGCACGAGGCGGACGACGATACGATTGCCCTCTGGCGCATGGACGAAGGAGATGGCCAGACGACAACCGACGAGGTGGAAGGTCGAGAGGGAACATTGGAAGGCGGCGTCGACTGGACAGTCGGCGTGAGCGAGAGGAACCTGGAAAATCGATGACCCGCAAGGGAGGAAGCTCGATGCTCCCTCTCTTTTACGTTTTGCTGTTTGCGTGACATCAACAAGCAAGGGAGAAACGATCATGACGAATCCTAGCGAGCCGACGAGCACCTATTCCGATGAGTCCTTTTGGGAAAAGGTAAAGAAATATGCGAAGGCGGCAGGGATGGAGGTGCTCGAAAAAGCCCTTTGGCTGTATTACGCCGCCCAGAAACCAGAGACGCCGAAATGGGCGAAGGCCATTATCTACGGCGCCCTTGCTTACTTCGTCTTCCCCCTTGATGCTGTTCCGGACCTGACCCCCGTCGTCGGCTACGTGGATGATCTCGGCGCTCTCTTGTCCGCAACCGGAATGGTAGCTCTGTACATTGACGATGGGGTAAAGCAAAAAACGGCCGACAAACTGAAAGAGTGGTTCGACTAGGGTGCATCGAGCCGCTAAAGGAAAAGGCTCTCGCCCCTTCCTTGACCGCCTACGCGGCCTTTTTCCGGCTCCTGGCCCATTCCCACAGCTTCTCGATGGCGATGGGCACGCCGAGCAGCAGGATCTGGACCAGGAGCCCCTTCAGCTTCAGCACGTTGTTTTCCTCCTTTTCGTCGCTTGGCTTCGTCGGCTCGGACGCGGTCTGCGTCTCGTCGGGCGGCGGAGCAGGATTCTCGTTGTCCATGGGTATCACCTCCTTCCTTTTTGCGTGTGGGCGATGGCCAAATTTCCGAACGTCCGGAAATCTCAGTCATCGACGATCAGCCCCGGTTGGCTGCAATCCACGGCGATTCGGCGCGGCAAGGGTTCGCCGAGCGCGTGTTTCTTCGCCAAGATCGCGACCAGCGCACCGGTGAGCATCGAGTTGTAGATCACCGCTCGCGCCGTACATGGCAGGCGCATGGATTCCTTGGCGGGGTGCAGGGTCTCCTCGTAAGCCTGCGCGCCGAGAATGTCACCATGACTCTTCGCTGTGTAGATGACGATGAACTCGCCGCCCTGGCGCGGGTCGATCAGGGTGATGGGATTCTGGCGCGAGCCCTGCGCCTTCGCCTGCTCCCAGATTGTCTTGCGCGTCTCCATGTTGTCCACGCAGGAAATCACCAGGCGCTTCGGTTCGTCGCGACCGAGCGGCTGATCTTTGTAGCGGTGGCGAAACTGACCAGGCAGGATGCCTGTCACGCGATTGACCTCGACGCCAAGCGCTACGGCCTTGGGCTGGCCCAGGTATTCCTCTCCATAGACCTGGTTGCTGACGTTGTGCGGCTCGACCGTGTCGTCGTCGAAGATGTTGATGTCGGTGCAACCCATCTTGGCTAGCGTGAGGGCAGTGTAGCTTCCGGATGCCCCCGCGCCGATGATGGTGATAGGGAAGGACAGCTTGTCGGGATGGATGATGTCGAGCTGGCGGTGGAAACGGGAATCGATCTGTTCGCGGTTCATGGATTGTCCCTCACGATCTCCTTGATGTCGCAGAGCCGCGTCGGTTTGAAGTGAATGTCGCGCTCGATGGCTTGCAGACCGGGGATGACCCTGCCGTTGATGCGCGCATCCAGGGATTCGAGTTCGGAGAGCGAGAAGTAACCCAACTCGCCGCAGCCGGCTTGGATCTCCGCCCAACCGAAGAAGGTGTCCTCGCCGTCGAACTCGGTAACCAGCCATACCCCCCGGCCATAGCCGTGAAATAGGCGCAAATAGGCGATTGCCTCCATGCCTTTGCTTTCCTGCGAATACAAAGGCGGGAGTTGCTCGCGGATCTCTTTGGTCAGCAGTTTCTGCTTCATGGGGCCTCCTTTCGGAATGAAGGATCATCTGGAGTAGTCGGTAGGTGATGTCTGGAGTGGAGAAGAATGCAAGTAAGCTAGAATGGATTGCCTGCCATTACTCTTATGGCATTTTCCGGGCGAGATTTGCCGGGAAACTCTGCGAGCAGGTTCGAATGGTATTCACCGCTTACTTTACCATTCCCAAGCTATCTCTCCTCAACGCCCCCTTACTGAATTTGGCGCATGAGAGACGGCAAATTCTGCTAGGCTCCGGCCTTGGGAAACGGGTGTTGCCGAATGCACGGCGACAGGAGCACGGGACCACGAACGCCAGAGGGACGCGCGCGTTCGGCGCGGGCGAACTACAAGCACGGCGGCTATGCTATACGGCGGAAAACCGGGCGCGGAATCACCTTGTGCGGTGGCTGTTGAGGCAGAGCAGGAAAACAATGGAGGAGGTTGGCTAGCCCAACGCCCGGCGGCGTCTGTCACGGGAAGCATTCGTAGGTCCAGGACTTGCAATCTAGATCCGGCTTTCCATCGTAATTGTTGTCATCCAGCGCTTTGCAATCCCCTCCATTTACGTCGCCGTCGGAAATGCGGTCTTGCTGTCCCTCAGAGCAAGCGGCAAGGATTGTTGCCATGGCCAAAAGCAAAAGCAGGCGCTTCATGGTATTGCCCCCTAGCAATTCAAAAAGCCCCGTTGACAGTGGGATCCTTACGTCTGATTCGGCTGCCTGTCACTTCAAGGTGTTAGTACAGGTGACGGATGTCAGAGCACCAATGTTGGACTTGGCCTGCTCCTCGTAGCCTTCGCAGTATTTATGACTCTTTGGCGTCGGGGGGTACAACGGGCAGCGGCCACACTGCGCCTTGGGGAACGCGACACCGGAGGAGTTTTCACGGACGATGGGGAAGTTTCGTTCCGCTACGCTCCACTCGGTTACCTCATCGTTATGATCGATGCCAGATCATATTGATGAGGTTTGCCTGCGCTCTTTTTGCTCAGCTTTCTTCTGAAGACCGGGAATTCAGGCGCTTACGCGAGGGCGTGGAAATGGCACGATGTTTGCGAAAGGGATGAAAAGGGAAACTAGGAGATCACAAAAGGAGGGTTCGGTGAGACGCGCATCCAAGATCGGGCTCCTGTCGCTTGTCGTGGTTGTCATGGCCGCCCTTGCGGCGGGCGTGGCGAGCGCCGAAGAGGGATCGCCGTCGACCGATTACGGTTACACGCTCGGTCTGGCGGCGACGGTCGGGGAGGGAATGTACTTTATCGACGGCGGCGTCTATCGCAGTCCAGTGAGTCTGGAACTGGTGCCCTCGCTTGGATTTTCCTGGTTCAAGTTCGACCTTGGGTTGTACACGACTGTGGAGAGCCTCCAGATCGCGGGTACGAACGTGGGGTACTGGAACTTCACCTTCCGGCCCGGCGGAAGGCTGACTCCACCTATGATTCCACTGTACCTCAGGGCTGCGATCCCCCTTCAGATCCAGCGGCATAACTTCGACTGGGGGGTGATGTTCGGCCTCGGCGCCGACATCCCTATCCTCGGGATGCTCGGAATCGTCCTGGAGGCCGACACCACCCTCAGCAAGGACCTGGATTGGGGCGGCGGCGGCATTCCGCTGGAATTCCGCGCCGGCCTGAGCTTCCACCTCTGAGCCGTCCCACCCGGCGGTTCGCCACGAACCGAGGGTCGCGGGACGACAGCTCCACTGGAGGTTTAAATGCTGAAAAAAATCAAAATACCTAAAGCAGTCATCGTTGTCGTATTGAGCCTCATCCTTGCGCCAATTGTCTTTTACGCTGGATGGGCCTTAGTATCGGCGATCATGGGCAGTTAGTGAAGTCTGCCTCCTTTCGCGCCCTGGAGATTTTCGCGGCCGTCTTGCTGACCTGAGCCTCGCCATAACTCGGCTGTCAATGAAATCAGCATTTCTCCATATGTTCGCGATCTAATTTTTTTTCGACGAGCAGCCCTCGCCATCGAACTCCATTAAATCTCGAATATTCAGGTTATTGCTTTGCATGGCGACCTCATCGTTATGATCGATACCAGATCATATTGATGAGGTTTGCCTGCGCTCTTTCTGCTCCGTTTTCTTCGGAAGGCCGGGAATTCAGGCGCTTACGCGAGGACGTGGAAGTGGCACGATGTTTGCGAAAGGGATGAAAAGGGAAACAGGGAGATCACAAAAGGAGGGTTCAATGAGACACGTATCCAAGATCGGAGTTCTGTTGTTCGCCGTGGTCGCCCTGGCCACCGCAATCGCCGCGGGATGCGCAAGCGCCCCGTTGCGCACGGAAGCGTCTACGTCGGGGATCCGCGCCGCCGAGGAGGTCGGGGCGGCCGAAATACCGCGCGCTTCGCTTCATTTGCAGCTCGCCAAGGAGGAGCTCGAACACGCCAAGGGCCTGAATACGAAAGGCGAAGAGGAGAAGGCCGCGTCGATGCTGATGCGGGCCGAGGCCGACGCCGAACTGGCCGTGGCGCTCTCCCACGGAGACGCCGAGAGACTGGAAGCCGA
>QZKR01000139.1 GCA_003598065.1 Myxococcales bacterium
CTGGACTATACCGACGGCGTGCGCGTCGTTCGTTCCGTAGCCATCGAACCCGCCACGGCCAACGACTTCGCCTTGTTCGACGCCGCCCGGCGGGCGCTTGTCCTGGCCTGGACGCGCCGTCTGCGGGTGCGCTGTATAAAGCTGGCCTGCGACCGGCTGACTTTCCCATCCGGCCAACTGGAACTGTTTGCCGAGGCCGACTCACGGCGGGAACGTCTCATCACTGCTCTGGATTGCATTCGAACAAAATATGGGACACATTCTATTACGTTTGGGCGTTCAGCATGTTCCATTTCATGACGAGATAAGGAGGCACTATGCCCGATCTAGGGACGACGTTGGTTTTGGGGAAAATCTGGAATTGCCTGAGGAAAGAGATAAAGAAGGTCTGGACAAAAAATGAAACGAGTGTTTGGACGCTGGCAATCATGCAGGGCCTAGATAATTGCCGAGAATTTCTAGGTGAAGGCAACTCGTCAACAATTTTCAGAAAAGGGATAAACGGTGAATATATATTGGATTTCACACTAACCACTTGGCCTAATAAAATAGGGAAGCTAAGTGATTTACCCGCAGAAGGCATTCCCCACTATTCCATTGTTCTTGCTGCTGAATCAGAGATGGGTAAATACGGTTCAACTAAGGAGAACTTTGAACGGGTGATGGAGGATTTTTGCAAGCTTATTGATATCAAGGCGAAATACAAGGTCATGCTCTACGGTTTGCACCAAAGCCTGAATGACACTGCAGAATACAATTTAGAAGCGGCTTTTGGCCGGATCTTAAATCACCATGAGTGGATCGATCTTTCAAAAGAGAGTTGGTTGTTTGTTGGTTTACCTTGGAAGTACGGTAAATACGACGATTCGCTTAACCTATCCATAAAACATGGTCATACAAAAGTGCTCTATGCAAGCATTCAAGCTGGCACCATCTTTTTACAAGACTTACCATCCAGTTGATGATTCCCCTCGTCGCCCGCTCGCACTACTCGCTGATGTGGGGCACGGCCTCGCCGGAAGCGTTGTGTGCCGTCGCGCAACGGCGCGGCTACCGACACTTGGCGCTCACCGATACGGACAACGTGTATGGCTTGTGGCCCTTCTTCGCGGCGGCTAAAGAATACGGCCTGCAACCGCTCATCGGCGCGGAAGTCACCGATCCGCAGAACGGTGAGCGGGCTGTCTGCTTAGAGCCTATCCCAGTAGATGAAAATGTGCTATACTCCTGTGAGTATAATATATTCACAGGAGACATATCATGGGTCTGGTCGTAAAAGATGACGGCTGGAGAGTCCCGGACGAACTGTGGAAAAAAATGGAGCCCCTGTTGCCGCCGCGCCCGGCGCATCCCAAGGGCGGTCATAACCCGCCCGTGCCGCACCGAGAGGCGATGAACGCCATTCTGTTCGTGCTGCGCACGGGTTGCCAGTGGAACGCGCTCAACGCGACCGGGATTTGTTCGTCGAGTTCGGCGCACCGGCGGTTTCTGGAATGGACGGAAGCCGGGGTGTTCGAGGAATTCTGGCGGCGGGGCTTGCTGAAGTACGACAAGCTGAAGGGCATCGACTGGTCCTGGCTCTCGCTGGATGGGGCGATGACCAAAGCCCCGTTGGGCGGGGAAAAAAACGGGACCGAACCCCACCGACCGCGCCAAAGGCGGCGTCAAGCGCAGCCTGCTGGTGGAGGCGGACGGCGTTCCGCTGGCGGTGGCCGTGGACGGGGCGAATCGGCATGACATGAAACTCGTGAAGGAGACGCTGGAGAACATAGCGATCAAACGCCCGCGGCCGACTCGCGCCAAGCCCCAGGGGTTGTGTATGGACAAGGGATACGATTACGACGAGGTGCGGGAGTTGGTCCGTGAATTCAAGTTCACGGCGCATATTCGTTCGCGGGGCGAGGAGGCGCAGGCGATCCGGCGAGAAGCGGGCTTCAGAGCGCGGCGCTGGGTAGTGGAGCGGACGCATAGCTGGCTGAACCGTTTCCGGCGCATTCTCATTCGCTGGGAGAAACGGGCCGATACTTACATCGCGATGCTGCACTTGGCCTTGGGAATTGTGACATGGCGGGCGACAGGTCTACTGGGATAGTTACTTAGTCGAAGATGACGCTGGTTGGTCAAATCTCTGCCGCCTGCTGACGGCACGCCACTGTCAGCCGGACTTTCGCCTGCAAGACGCCATCCCGAAGTACGCCGCCGGTCTTGTCGTCCTGGCGTTTTCGCCCGACCTGCTCGCCCTCTGGCATGAGCGAGGCGCCACCGTCGCCGCCGCCTTGCCGCGCAAACCCAACAGCCTTGGAATGCGGTTGCGGGAAGCGGCGCGCCGCCTGGGTGTCTCAGCCGCCGCCGTGCCGGGGAGCTTTTTCCTTACCCCGGACGACTACCCTTTGCACCGCCTGTTGCGAGCCATCGGCCGCAACACGTCGCTGTCGCGCCTGATGCCGCAGGATACGGCCGCGCCGGACGCCTGGCTGGCCTCGTCGGAGGAGTACAAGCGGCGTTTCGCCATGTGGTCGGAAGCCTTGCGGGCGACGGAAGCCATCGCCGAACGGCTGACGTTTCGCGGCCCGCGCTTCGGGCTGGTCATGCCGCGCTGGCAGGAGCGCACGGAGGCCGAGGCGGCGCTGCTCTTGCGCACGGAAGCTTTCGAGGGGGCGCGGCGGCGCTACGGCGAGGATCTGACAGAGCCGGTCGTCGAACGGCTGGAATACGAGCTGCGCGTCATCCGCGAAATGGGCTTTTCGGCCTATTTCCTCGTGGTGCGGGATATCGTCGGCCGCAGCCCGCGCATCTGCGGTCGGGGCAGCGGCGCGGCGTCCATCGTCGCCTATTGCCTGGGCATCACCAATGCCTGTCCGATCAAGTTCAACCTCTATTTCGAGCGCTTTTTAAACCCCGGCCGAAAAGATCCGCCCGATATCGACGTGGACTTCGCCTGGGACGAGCGCGACGCAGTGATTCATTCCGTCCTCGACCAATACAAAGGCCACGCGGCGATGGTCTGCAACCATGTCCTTTTCCAACCTCGCATGGCCATTCGCGAGGTGGCCAAGGTGTACGGACTCACCGACCGCGAAATCGGCCAGGTGTCCAAGCGCCTGCCGTGGTTCTGGCGAGCGGTGGAAGACGACGACGACGCCCTCTTGGAACGCTTGAAAGCCCTGCCGCAATTGAAGGAACTTGATTTCCCCGACCCCTGGCCGGACGTGCTGAGGCTGGCGCAACGGTTGATAGGCACGCCGCGCAACCTTTCGGTACATCCCGGCGGCATCGTCATCACGCCCCGGCCCATTGACGATTACGTTCCTATCGAGATCGCCGCCAAGGGTGTCCCCGTCATTCAGTGGGAGAAAGACGGCGCGGAGGAAGCCGGTCTCGTCAAAATCGACCTCTTGGGCAACCGCAGCCTGGGTGTCATCCGCGACGCCATCGCCGACGCCAAGGCGAACGGCCGGAACTTCAATGAAACACGTTGGGAGCCGGAAGACGACGCTGCCACGCAGGCGCGGCTTATCCGGGGTGAGACGATGGGCTGCTTTTACATCGAAAGCCCGGCGACGCGGCTTTTGCAGCAGAAGGCGAAGGTGGGCGACTTCGAACACATGGTCATCCATACGTCGATCATCCGCCCGGCGGCCAACCGCTTTATCAACGCCTATCTGGAGCGGTTGCAGGGCAAACCCTGGGAGCCGATTCACCCTTCGTTGGACGGCGTGCTCGACGAGACCTACGGCATCATGGTCTACCAGGAGCACGTCAGCTTGGCCGCCGTGGCGCTGGCAGGCTTTTCACACGTCGAAGCGGACGGGCTGCGCAAGGTGATGAGCAAGAAGGACCGCGAGAAGCGGCTGCCCGACTATTTCCGCCGTTTTTACGAGGGGGCGCGGGTACGGGGCGCGACCGATGAGCAGATTCAAGCCGTCTGGGACATGATCCTGAGTTTCGACGGCTACAGCTTCTGCAAACCCCATTCGGCCAGCTACATCCGCGTTTCGTTCCAGGCTGCTTACCTCAAGACGCATTTTCCAGCCGAGTTCATGGCGGCGGTGATTTCGAACCAGGGCGGGTTTTATTCGACCTTCGCCTACGTTTCCGAGGCGCGACGCTTAGGAGTGCGCATCCTTCCGCCCGACGTCAACGCCAGTGAAGTAGTTTGGAAAGGTAAAGACGGCGCTATCCGAGTCGGGCTGATGTCCGTCAAGCATCTTGGCGCGGGGACGCAGGAGCGGATTGTGGCCGAACGTAGCAAGGGCGCTTACCGGAGCTTGGCGGATTTTCTTGGCCGTGTGCGTCCCGACGAGGAAGAGGCCCGTTCCCTGATTCACGCCGGAGCGTTCGACGCTTTGCACACGAACGAGTCCCGCGCGGCGTTGCTGTGGGAATTGGCTGCCTGGAAGAACGCCGCCGCAGGGCGAAACCGGACGCAAGATTTGTTTGCTACATCCCCTCAGACCATCGCCTGTCCCGATCTGCCGGATGATGCGGAATTGGAACGGTTACGCCGCGAGTATGCTGCTTTAGGGTTCTTATGCGACCGCCACCCGATGACCTTGTTTGCCGACGCGCTGGCCAAGCGGCGGATTGTCAAAGCGAAGGATTTGCCGCGCCATGCAGGCCGGCGGGTGACGATTGCGGGCATGCTCATCACGGGCAAGGTGGTTTCGACGCACAACGGCGACCCGATGGAGTTTGTCACCTTCGAAGACGAGACGGGAGTGATCGAGGCGACTTTCTTCCCCGACGCCTATCGCCGCTTCTGCGCCCAGCTGGATTACGGCCGGCCCTACCTCCTGAGCGGCAAGGCGGACGAGCAATTCGGCGCGACGACGCTGACGGTGGAGGGGGTGCAGAGCCTGTAGGCGGTTCTCCCCCCGTGAACAAGAAATTTTCACTCGCGTTGACAAGTCTCGCTGTCAGGCGCGCAAAGAAATCCCAGCGGGCAAAAACCGTCGTCGTAGCAGGGAAGACCGATGCACGCGTCGCTGATGTTGGTGTCGTCTCTGGCCGAGACAGCGCGGGCGGGAATCCAGAATGAATTCAAACGCCTGGACCCTTGAACCCGCAGGGGTGACGGTCCGGACGATGTAAGCTTTCTCATGACCGGATTAGTAATCCGAAGTCTGCGACAAGACCACGGGTTGAAAACAACGTCACAAACCTCAAACACAAGGGCTACACCAATCCTAACTGATGCCCAATTCGCACGCTTTCAACATCTGTGCGAGTTGGCCTGCAGTTTCTGCATCGCCAGCGTTCTGGAAATAGGCTATGGCCTTCCGATAGTAGAACAGTGCTGCGTCCCGCTCTTCCAACTCCCGATAATAGGTATTGGCAATCAGCGCACACAGTGGTCCTGCTGTGTTATATAATTTAGTCAACTCGGCTACGACCAGTGCACGCTTTCGATATTCTACAGACCTCCTGTATTGCCCATCATCTCTATAGCACTTCCCTATCCCCATCAGGGATTTGATCACAGTATCAAAATCTCCGTTTTGACTCGCAATCGACCTAAGTTCTTCATAGTACACTATGGAATTCGCCGTTTCGCCCCGTTTTCTGTAGCACTCGGATAAATTGCTAAGAACGCGAACCAGCTGGTCACTAGAGGGAAGTCGTCGGGCATGCTTCTCGGCCATGCACAGTATCTCAGCGGCACTGGTGGTATCCTGCGTGTCCAGATACACACGAGCTCTGTTGTTCAGTCTCGTGACCAACTCATACTCGTCACCTAGTATGCGGCTCGTCTTCTCACCTTCCTCAAAGGCCTTCGCGGCTTCTAGGTGTTCTCCAGCCTCATAGAGTACCAACCCTGATTCATTCGCCATCAAGCTAGCTAGGTGCAGGTCTCCAACAGCTATAGAGATGCAACAAGTGGCCTTAAATACCTTCGCTGAGAAAGGTAAGTCACCTTCCGATCTGGATCTTTGAGCTAGCTCAGCCAGGTGTTGCAACACAATCGGCTCTACGTCTTTCCTGCTGTGCGCGGTTGTTAGTCTCGCGCAAAATCCCTTGAAATTGAAGGGAACCACGTCTAGTTTCAAAGCCGTTGCTATCCTCTTCAGCGCTATCTCCAGCACAGGGTGGCCGAGCGAACACTCGGTTAGCAGGCTATCAAACGGTATCTCAGATAGACCTAGTACCTTACTCTTGCAATGAACCAACTGCTGGATTGCTACTGGAATGTCACCCAAAGACTCGGCCCTGCGATAGTACATCAGGCTACGTTGAAAGTACCTCAGTGCATCTTTTGGGTTGTCTAGAGACTCAGCAAGAACACTTCCGAGAAATCCACAAATAGAAGCCGATAAGAAGTTGGCCCCGATCCTCTCAAGCTCGCCAAGCGCTTCAGAATATCTCTCAACAGCCAGACTGTATTCGGAACGCGAATTGTGGACCGATGCAATGTTAGCAAGAACTGAGCCGAGATTCTTCCTATCACCAGTAGACCGGAAGACTTCCGCAACGTGCTGATATTCACCAAGCGCGTCGTCATAGCGCTCTTCCTTTAAGCTAATAGCTGCCTGCGATGAGATGATTGTCGCCAGTAATCCCTTATTTCCTACTTCTGACGCGATCCTCCTGGCCAGTTCAAGGCACGCCGATGCCTGTTGATACTCGTCACGAGCGATGTGGACTGTGGCGATATTATATTGAGAAAAGGCGATGCCCACTTTCCTGTTGTGCGCTATATCGATCTCTTCCGACTTTTTGTAGTAGTCCAATGCTTGATCGTACTCCCCCCAATCGAAGTAGATGTGCCCGATGTCATTCCATATAATTGCAAGGCCTAGTTTGTCTCCATGATCTGTCAATATCTCCACCGATTCTTTGTATAGCCGCAACGCTTCTTCGGATCGTCCTTGGCACCCTTGAATCCTCGCTTTTTGGGAGAGTATTTGCGATCTTCCCAAGTGAAATGTTTTCTCCAGGCTGTTCTCAGCCACATCGAGACAGGCCAGAGCTTCCTCGTATTGCCCCCAGAGGACATGAATCTCTGCGAGTCGTTCCAGAGGAAGGCTCAGCACCCATTTTTCACCGATTGATTCAGCAATCCGTCGCGCTTCTCCTGCACAGCGGTACGCTTCTGCGAGATTCCCAAACTCCTGATGAACGTCACTCTGGCGCAAATTCGAAGTCCGTTGCCACAGCATATCGTTCGCATCCGTCGCGAGACCAAGCACGTACTCTTGACAGGCCATCGAATCCTCAAGGCGCCCAGCCTCATAGAGTAGCTGAGCAAATGTGTAACACGCTTCGATAGGTGAAAGATGCTCGGCAGCCCAATCGAACAGTGCTTCCCTGAGTGCAGAATCTTTACTCTCGGCAAGTTTTCGGTCTTCCGACGGAGATCGGCGAGCTGTGTCGTCCGATCTATCTGCGGGTAGCAGTGGTTGAGTGGCCTTGGGAAGAAGCCCATAGCCTATCTGTCCTCGTTCACCATAAGCCTTTTGCAGCTGCAGAACATATGTATTCGGTGCATTAGCAGCGTTGCCGGATTTGTGAAAGCTCCAGACAAAGCCTTTCGCACGATCTGCAACGCTCATCATCCTGAGATAGTCGATGTCGATCTTCATATCCTGGCCACTGTAGCCCCAGAAGACAAACGTATAGCTACATAAAAGTGTTTCCAGTGCCTTGCACTTCTCTGCTGTTAATCCCTGCCCTTCTTGTTCGACGGTCGCAATGATCGAGGCGGGAGTACTGATACATCCATGGAGTTTCAATAGATGAACTCCAGAATTGTTCTTTTCGAATGTCCGGAATTCTTCCGTGGAGCGATAAGTATAATATTGGACGGCTTCCTCATCGAAAGCTCTTTCGATGAACAGGTCAAAGTTAGTAGTGATGATGAATTTGAGGAACCCGGCCTTTGCCAATTTTGCCAGGTGCCGGTGGTTCTCATTCGGTTCGCCCGATTCCAGAGCGCGGAAGGATTCAAAATACCCGTTACCAAACTTGCTCAAATGACTGGCAACAAGCTCAGGGGATAACCCCCACTTGTCGGCTCCCCGAAAGGCGCTGCATTTCGTTAGATGATCCAGATACTGATGGAGATGACTATCGCGGGAAGCAACGGCCTCCAGCGTCTTGTCCCGAAGCGAATTCCAGCTGGGTAGCGAAGAAGGGGCGTCCACACTGATGCCTGCACCACAGAAGACGACGCCTTGTTTCCGTCCGAAGACTTCAGTAACCAATTCATGAGGCGAAGTGCTCGATCGATTCATTCTGTGTGTCTCCTTACGCCTATGTGGCCATCGCCCATTGTTTGGACTGTCGCACGCCAAAACTCGTCCATCAATGAAATCAGCATGTTGCAAGGGTGGCTGATCACGGCTATTCTTGTCAACATGAAAACTCAAACCCTACTGAAAGCCGGACCTATCGCTACTACCTCTGCGTCAAGGCTGCGAAGCACAGCTACCAGGACTGACCGGTAAAAACGCTTCCGGCGGCGGAAATCGAGGAAACCATCATCAACCAGCTTCGAGCCGTTTTTCGCTCGCCTGAGCTGGTGGCGGCGACGGCGAAGAATGTAAGCGAACTTGAAAAGAGAGAGATTGAGAAGTTGGGGCATCCATGAGCAAGCCTTTGTCAAGTGCCAATGGCGAGACGATTGCGGGATCTCCAACCATCCATTCGGCATCTCCGTAAACGGCACGCCAGATAACGATTTCGATTCGGCCCCATTCTGGACGACGGCGTCTCGCGAGCCATGCTCCAAACCGGGGTCCGATTCCTTGCCCCGCCATCGCTACCACGCCAGTTGCCTGGACGCGGCCGGGGGAGCCGCCCATCGAACTTGGCCCGGTCGCGCCTCAGGCGGCGGCCGGGATCGCCTCCCGCCAGAATTCTCCCGTTCTCAGCATCGCCACCATCACTCGCGCCAGTGTTCGCCGTCAGCGATTTTGGGAGAGAGGTTGAGGGAGAATTAAGGGAGACTTATGAGCCAGGATAAAGTGGTCTGCTGGCAGCGTGGGAGCGGCAAGGATCTTGGCAGCGCATTCCGCCCGCTGCACGTGGATTACTTTCGTGGACGAGGCTGTTTGGCCGCCGGACTAGGCGTGGAAGGCCCTGCGCCAGTTTTTGAGACCGCGACCTCTCCCATTAATCGCTAAAAGAAGAGGCCTCCACGCCTCTTCCGTCAGAGTCGAATTCTGGTTCTCTTCGTGCTTGTCCTACCGCATCGGCCCCAGGTCGTTGGGCAGCAACCCATACTCGCTCAGCACGTCCAGTATCCCCCAAGCGTCCGTACTGTACCAATCGGCTTCCGGCAGAGCGTCCGCCAGCAACTTCCAAAAGGCGTCGATGTCGCCGCCGGGCCATGTTTTCACCGCCTGTACCAGCTTGGCGGCTTCATCGGGCGAGAGGCCGCAATCCTGGAGGTCCAACAAGACGTTCGCTTCGTTATCGTGCGCATTTCGTTCCATCTCCAAGAGGTCGAAGGGGTAATCGTCGAGGAGGAAGCCCTCGCGGTTCTGCCGCGTCGGTCGCAGCGTGCAATCGGGCAAATCGGCGTTGACCTTGGCCCTCAGTTCCGCCGCTAACGCTTCATCGTGAGGCGCACTGGACTGGAAGTGCAGCGGCACCTTGTCGAAGGTGACGCGAAAGGGTCGATAGAGATCCAGGCGCGCCAGGAAACTTCCCGCCCTGTTGGTAACGATGGAGAGCAGCCACTCGCCGTTGTCCATCTGGTTGACGGTGTCGTTGTCTTCTCCGGACCAGAAAGTCTGCAAATCGCCGTGAGAATGCGCCCAGCAGCGCAAGTTGGCCACGTCGTAGCCGGCTTTGACCAATTCGGTCATCAGCTGCCCCATCGCCTGCCGGTCGGGACTGGTATGCGCGCCGGAGCAGACCTGCTTGGGGAGGAAGAACTTGTTGATGACGACGAGGCCGGAATCCTCGGCCTTCTCCACCACACCGAAGCAGGAAAACTCACCCTGCGTCGCCTGCGTCCAGACTCTCAGCTGGTGTTCCGCTTCCTCCGACAGCAGCACCCGCGGAGTCAGGTTGGGGAGCGTCCGTTTCGCCGGCGTCCTGTCCATCGGCTGGGGTTTCTCGCAGGATCTGGCAGTCGGCGGCATGGGCGCAGTCATCGCAGCGACCGGGGCCGTATTCGTCGTAGCATTCGGACTCGTTTTCTCCGGCCCAGGCGAGGCATTCGCCCCGGCGCTCGCATTCGTCGCAATCGTCGTCGGCGTTCCACTCATGACATTCCTCCTCAGATGCGGGATGATGGTCGCAATGCGTAATGCGGCACTTCAGGCATTCGGCGCGGCTATGGGAATTTCGGCATTCCGACAACTCGTCGGCGAAGTAGGCGCACTCCGTATTGGCGCACCACATGCAATCTTGCGTGCTGGAATTCTCGTGGCAGCGGTCCCAGCGGTCGCTCCAGTAGGGACAATTGGAGTCGCTGCAGTCCGTGCAGGATTCGTCGCCGGAGTCGTAGCAGCTGTCGTATTGGTCCCGATCTCCACCGAACCACTGCACGTAAGGATTCTCGTCGTTGTAGGAGCGCAGAAACTCGTCGAGCAACAAGACCAGCGTGCCCCATTCGCGCTGCTCCAACAGCTTGCCTACGTCGTTACCGATGTTGCCGAGGCAAGGCGCTCCGTTTTTTGCCACGTGCGGATGGAAGTAGCCGGAGCGGTCCTCGTTGCCGCCCACGCCCTCGAAGCGGATCAGGTCCTTGCCGTCTTCCAGCAAAAGGCGCAGGCGGATGTCGCCCAGCTCGGAAGTTTCGCCTGAATCGGCATCTTCGATCACGACGTTCTTGTGAACGGCCGTCAACTCCTTCTCGCTGATGGTGATGGACTCGATACGCGGGCCGACGAGGCGGTGAAGCTGTCGGCCGATGCGCTCGATGTTGGCTTCCGTTTTGGCGCACTTTTCGTTGACGGCGAGTCTGAGCAATCGAAGCTGCTCGCGCTGATGAACCAAGGTGTTCAAGGTCTGCTGGACCTGGGCATTGAGATCGGCCAGGCGATCGACGTTGGTTTGAATGTCGGTCTCGGTGCGAGTTAACGCTGTCTTGGAAACCTCTCCGTAGAACTTGCCGAAGGCGGCGATGGTCTCGGCTTCGGTGGGGGGTGTCTTGCAGGTCGCGAAGAGCTTGGCGAATGGAGCATGGAAGATCTCGGTCAGAATCTTCTTGCGGGCCTCGTTGTTGAGGGGACTGTGATCCCGCGAGGCCAATGATGCTTCGTCCACGCGAGCGATATGGAGAATTCGACCCCGTAGTACCCAGACCAGACCATCCGTGATGGCATGGCCCGAGCGTTGCTCTTCAGGCAGAAGGTAACCACGCTCCGCGGCCTCCTCCTCTTCGACGTCGTCCACGGGACCCATATAGACGCGATAGTCGCCGACCGCGTAGCTGCGGTCATACTGGGCCGAGACCGCCAGGGTGATGGCGGAACCGAGCGTGTAGCCGATGGGCTCCTTGCACGCGTCGACCACTAGGATTTCGGGAATGTCCTTGGGGAAAACTTTCCCCGCCCACTTCAGAATCAACTCGCGCAAGACGGGGCCGATTTGCTCGGCATCGTGGATGGATTGCATGGAGTTGCCTCCTTCGAGTTTTTAGGTATGTAGATGCGTTGTCTCTTGGGGATAAGGCGAGAAATGGGAAGCATTGTGGTTGCGGCGAGTTATTTACAATCCGTTCATTAATGCTCTTATAACGAAAATTCGAAAGGAATTACCTTGGCTGACATGTTCCAATATCCGGCATTCTCGTCTTCGGCTCGGTCAAAATGACTCAATCACCCACTTCACGGTCTCGAAACGCCCCTCCCTACCTCACGCACCGAACAAAGATCTCGTAGCCCTTATTGTAGCCGCGCACGTAGCCGTTGCCGAAGCCCACACCCCACGCGGTGTCGGTATAGACCTCGTAGGAGGAGGAGGACCAAAACCACCATTCGTCTACATTCGGTAATTTCGGTAATACAGATGGCCAATAGTGCCCTCCCGCACCGGGACCGCCTTTATTTGAACAACCGCCACACGGGTCTTTGCAGCAGGAAAGTGATCGGCAGTTTTCCGTCACCTTGCAACTTCCGCCCGTTTCTGTCGCGGAACACCCACGGACCAGTGACCGCAATTCCGAGATCGACGGCAACCGCCAGTCCGAGTAACCGCCCAGCGTCAGGTTGGAGCAGTACGACTTTGCCGCCTCCCATTGCATCCCATTCGCGGGCGGCATAGCCTGCCAAGTCAGGCCGCTGTTTGGGTCGCTCCACACGGCGCTGGCTTTGTTAGGCTCCATCTGGGCTGGCAATTCCTGCTCAGGTTGCTGCTCTATTTTTGTCGTTTGGAACGACCGCCCGCACCGAAACCCGTAGAAGTAGAAACGGTACGTCGAGGCACGCCAGCTCCGGAGGAGCGCACGCATGAACTCAGGATAATCGTCGCTCCACGACCCCCCGCGCACCACGACGCATAAGGAATCCACCCAGGAGGAAGTCAACTCCCCCACGTTCCCGCTCATATCGCACAATCCACTCACGCTGTTCCCCACCACCTTCGAACAAACCGGCCACGTGCTGTCTTTTCCACAGCCATCCGTTCGTTCTCCGTCCCCCCAGATCGCATACTTGCACGTCACCTTCTGATCTCCCCAAGGGTACTGCCGCGAACTCTTGTTGGACGCTTCCAAAAACCACTCTGCCTCCGAAGGCAACCGACCCCCAGACCATTTGCAAAATGCCGTCGCCTGGTTCCAATCCACGCAGTTGATCGGGTGATCCTCACGGCCTGGCTTGTCCCAGTTGCAGTATTTCGCCCAGTCGGGTTGATTTTTACCGTTCCAATAAGGCATCGTCAAACCTTGGGACGAACAAAACCCCGCGTTTACGCAAGCACGGTACTGCGCCACTGTCGTCTCTGTTTTAGCGAAATAGAGCTTGGCAGGCTGGCTGTATACCCACTCGATGCCAGCTTTCCCTGAGCTCGTCCGGTTTGAGGGCGAGGTAGCAGGCTCTGGCTCTCTCTCCCCTTCTATCTGCTGGATCAGCCCTTCCACTTCCCCCTGTCGGGGATTGTCCTGCGGGAACTCCGACAGAAACTTCCGCACCACCGTGATGCGCTTGTCCTTGGTTCCTTGCACCGATTTCAGGGTATCCGTGATCTGAACGACTTTTCCCCAGGCTTCTTCAAGTTTGGCCAGATACAGCTTTCGCGCTTCTTCGGCTTTTTTCTGCTCCGCCGCATGCGCTTTCGATTGCTCCAAGAGCTTGTCGTAATCCGAGGTGTCCGGCGGCACATACGTCGCCGAGTCCTGGGGCGATCCGCCCAGGTCCACATCAACCTTCTTGCCGGCCTGGGGCTCGGCAGCACGAGCCACGGCGACCAGCGGCAGGCCGCTGTCGTAGCGCCCGTCGATGTTCGGATTCTGCACCCCGCCCGTGTTCTGTTTCACGTCGCGGTAAACGTAGTCAAACAGTTCGCGCACCTCCATCAGCCCGTTGCGATTGGTATCCGCCCCGCCTTTCAACCCCTCCAGCAGCGCGCAGGTGAAGGCCCCATGGCCGCCGCAGAACTTCTGCCCCTCCTGGCTCCTCTCCGCCGCGCTCGACGAAGTGATGACGGCAATGCCGTCCTGGCTCCTGCCTATAGCAGACAGCAACCGGTTCACGTCCGCCGTGTTCACGTTCTTCATCGCCAAAAGCGTCCCGCTCGACCCGAAGCCGCCGGAATTGCAGGTATCAAGAAGAATCACGATCTTGCGCGCCCTGCTGTGGGCGATCATGTTCATCACGTCCGCCTGGCTCAAGCCCCGATCCCACAATTCGTTCGGGTTCGTGTCGTGCGCTACGAAATACAGATTCTGTCCGCTCTGGTCCCAAAGCCCGTGCATCGACAGGCCGAGCACCACCAGATCCTGGTCCATCGCCAGGTTCAGCACCTCGGCCAGCACTTTCAGGATGTCCCGCCGCGTGGCCTTCTCGTTGGTCAGCAGTCGGAAATGGTCCGCCGGAACCTGCCCCTCGAATTGCGCGGCGAAGAAGTCGTATAGCGCCTTCGCGTCCTGGTCGGCGTAGGTCAGGTTCAAGTCCGCCTGCTTGTATTTGGAGATGCCCACGAACACCCCCCACACGCTGGAGACAGGAACGCCCGTCGTCGGAGAGACGAATAAGCCCTTGTCCCCAGCCCAAGCTGCCGGAAACAACAGTAAGAACATCAGAACCGCCGCTGCCGAAATGACCGTCCATTTCTTCATCGCACACTTTCAGCGATGCTCGATCGTAAACACCACCGTCGCCTGTCCCAACGCCTCGACGGAAAGTCCACCGGACTGCGCGTTTTGTTTCTTGTTGATAAACATCCCCCTGAACCTCACCGCCGAGGCCAACAGCGTCTGCGCTTTCGGGCTCCTCGGAGCGGTCCCGATCTCCTCAAGGCCCGACTCCAGAGTCGGGCTGCGTTCGCCGGCGAAGAGGTAGATCGTCTCCGTGCCGGGAACGTCGTCCAGCGTGATCATCCCATCAGACGGAACGATCACCTTCCCGACTGCCGGATTGCCGCCGCCCGCCGCCTGCGAGGGATACAGCTTGTACATCCCGCCGGAAGAATCCTTGATCACTAGGTACAGGAACGCCGCGCGGGATAACTCGACCTCGATGCGAAAGCTGTCGCCGGATTTCATCATCCCGCCGTCGGGCAAGGTCCGTCCGTCAGGCAGGACGACCCGCAACGACGCCCGCAGCGGCGTCGCCGTCGCGGCCGGATCAAAGGCCGCCAGCGTCTCACCGTAGAGCGCAACGTCCGACTCGCGGACCTCGGCGGGAGGAACCTCCGTGGCGAACGAGGCGAAGCGCGCGAACTTCTCCGAAAGCGCCTCGCGTCGGGCCAGATAATCCTCGGGGGAAAGCGTTCCCCGTTCGCGCTCCTCGCACAGCGCCGCGCACTGATGCAGGTAGAGTTGCATCACGTCCGAGACCTGCCGCACGGCATGGACACCAGAAGCTGCCTGGATGCCCAGCAGACCGTAGGCTGCATTCCCTGCGTAGCTGCGACCTTGGTACTGGATGCCCGAGTCGCAGGTCTCCCGCACGCCCAGGCAAGGGCTAGGCTGGTCCAAGGATTTGCAAGATGACAATCCCGTTGCCAAAACAATCCCCATCAGCAGGCAAACGATCCACCGCATGGTTTCACCTCAAGATGTATTTATTAGTTGAATGGGAAGCAAAAATATCACATCTTCAGATCTATTGGAAGAATTTTAAATAACTGGGCTGAACGATCCTGAGGAAATGTGGTGATCTAGCTCATGGCCGACGCCCCAGACGTGATGGAGCGGAGTCTTAAGAGGGGGTTGGTCTTCCGGAATGATTTGCCAACCACGCCAGCTGGTCAGGACGGGTGGTCCCGGTTCCACGTCGGTCCTTAGAGGCTTACCTTACACATCGCGCAGGTCGGTCGGTGTCCTTACCATCTATTTTTACAATGCCGTTCAGGAAATCCAAACTCCATGCATTGAGAGAAGCTCCAACGATGGGCGACGAAGACCAATAAACAAAACACGCTCCAGCTAATTGTTCTAACCAATAACAACCGGTTGGACCACCACCGTTTGTGCATGAGGAAGGATTACAGTAACCCGAATCATAGCAACCACTGTCGGCTATGCACACATTCTCTACACTCACACCACAAGGCGAGCAAATATCTTTCACGCCACATTCACCGCCAGTTTCAATTGGTGAGCAGTTTCGAACCAATGTGCGCGACTCACTAATATTCGGTAGCCGCCATCCCGTGCCGTCGAGATCAAGGTTTTGACAATATGTCTTGGCACTGCTCCAATTTAGATTTCCTCCTGTGGGCGTCTCCTGCCATTCAAAGCAGGTATCGGGGTCCCTGCAAACACCATTGATGCAAGTTAAAGTCTCGATGCAATCGGGATAGCAGCTTAATCCCGCAGCGCACCGATTGCACCAATGCCCATCATACTTTGCTTCGCAATTACAGCTTGGCCTTGTCTCACCTTCGCCGGCCTCATTACATGAACCGTGGCCATTACAAGGGTCAGGGCTACAGGATGTGATAGGGAGGGTACGAACAAGACGAAAGCCAATTCTACCGTTTCGTACTTCTATAGGCTGAGCGTCACGACTTGCAGAGCGGCAACGCTGTGCATCATTGCTGTAGTCACCTCCACGTTCAATAAAGGCAGAACTTCCACATGCGACGGCATCGGGGTCGTTGCCATATTCTGTATTATCGTGACAGTATTTATCCCAAGTCATCTCGGACACATTTCCACTCATATCAAGCAAACTCCAGGCATTAGACCCCTTTTCCCCACCCGGGTGAGGAATCCTGCCCAGTCCTGTATCCGAATTGTCATGATACCAGCCAATTTGATCTAAGTTAGGATCGTTCCCGCCCGACGGTACAGAGATTGTCCCATCATTCCCATCACTTTGGTAAAATGCAGTGTACTGATCTCTCTCACGAATTGCGTATTCCCACTCTGCTTCTGTCGGCAGGCGATACCCCTCACACTGTTGGGGCTTGTTCACATTATTCAAAGAGACCGCACAATTAAACGCCCCTGCCTCACACCAATACTCTGACGACCCACATCCACCACCCAAAATTCCAGAACAATTGGTCAATTCATAACATGGTGTCAATCCAGCCTGCTCAGAAAACCAATTGGCATACGCTAATGCCTCGTACCAATTCAGCCTTTCGATAGGACAGCCATCCCCGCAATTCACTCCGTCTCCATTCGGACCGAAGTAGCTTGGATTGTTGCCGAAGGCAATCTGCCAGTCTCCCTGCGTGACCTCAAATTTGCTCATCTCAAAGGCGTAAGTCAGCTCGACGAAATGGAGGGTTTCGTCGTCGTCGCGCCCCAATTCAGCTTCGCAATTACCAGGATATCCATCCGTCCCTGGACAGCCATCCGGCGAACCCATCCAAAAACTGCCCGCAGGAATAAGGGCATAGTTCTCGGCAATGCAGTCGCCCGTTTCCGTCTGGCAGGTATCATTACCTGAGCAAGCACAGGTATAACACCCGGAGGGCGAATCCCCGCAACGCATGGGCTCGCAGTCGTTCGGGATTGTTTCCGCTGTACAGGCACCAGAGCCATCGCAATGATCGGCCGTACACGGATCGGCGTCGTAGTTGCAGCTTATGCTGCTCAACTCATCGTAAAACGTACAGGTATTACCGTCTCCGCAGATGAGATTCGAGCACTGATCGTCTCGTTCTCCCCAGAGTAGATCGCCACACCCCGAGATGTCATTGCAATCCTTGCATGCCCCGGCAACGCACTGGTCGTTGGTTCCGCAGGTGATTCCATCTGTTTCATCCGAGAACGCGCAAAGGTTACCCGCTCCGCAGACACGGTTCGAACATTCGTCAACTCGATCTCCCCAAGTGAGATCTGTGCAACCTAATGCATCGTAGCAGTCCTTGCAAGCTCCAGCGACGCATTGGTCACCGTCGCTGCACGATGTTCCATCTGTTTCATCCGAGAACGCGCAAAGGTTGCCCGCTCCGCAGACACGGTTCGAACATTCGTCAACTCTATCTCCCCAAGTGAGATCTGTGCAACCTAATGCATCGTAGCAGTCCTTGCAAGCCCCAGCGACGCATTGGTCACCGTCGCTGCACGATGTTCCATCTGTTTCATCCGAGAACGCACAATTGTGGTCACCCTGGCATATGTGCGCCGAGCAAACCGAGTCCCGCTCTCCCCAAGGCAAATCACCGCAGCTTCCTGCATCGATACAATCCACACACAAGCCGTTGCCGTCGCACTGGTCGCTTGTTCCGGTCCCGGTGCCCGTTTCGCAGGTTGAACCTTCGGACGTATCGTTGAATGAACAGGTATGATCACCTCCGCAGATAACCTCAGTGCATTCGTTGTCCCGGTCGCCCCACGCAATGTTGGAGCATCCCCATTCGTCGTAGCAGTCTTCGCAGACGCCCGACACGCATTGGTTCGTGGTCTGACAAACCGTCCCATTATCTTTGGTGCAGGCACCGGACTGGCACGCATCGTTTGTACAATCCCCAGCCGAGCATTGCTCTTTCGGATCGGTGCCATTCAGTGCACTTGTGCAACCGCCCGAACCGTTACAGACTTGACAGACGCCGCAATGTCCGAAAGGGTCGGCGTTTTCACCGGACGGAACATTCTCGCAAATCCCCGATTCGCACCACTGGCAGTCCGATCCGCAAGCGCCATGTTGGTTAATCGGATGGCAGCCGTCGCAACAGGCATGTACACCCGAACACGAGCATACGGCATCCTCCTCAATATCCATTTCATCCTTCACATCCTGGTCGCCATCCGTCGGAATTTCCGTGTCCGTCCCTTGTTCCAGATCACTATCGACCGGTAGTTCGTCGTCGCCATCTATCGATTCTTCTTCGCAGGACAACTGGTCCACCGATACGTGCCAACCCCTTCTGCAGGCGTCAATCAAACACAGGCCTTCGGAGCAATGCCCGCCCTGGGCATGCTCATCGGTCGGGGTGCAAGCATTCGCTGTCCAATGGCAGCCATCGCAACAATCGTTGGCCGTGGAGCATTCGCATTCGGCGTCAGACTCGATTTCTTCATCGCCGTCGAACATCGCATCGCCGTCAATGGATTCCGTGTCATCGTCCGCGACTGTGTCATCATCCCCGTCCGACGGTACGTCACTATCGGTCGTGCGATCATCATCGCCCATAGTTTCAGGACCATCTCCATCGATCGACACACAAATTCCATCCTCACAAACCAGATTGCCTCGGCAGGTCTTTTTCGCAGAGCATGGCTGGCCTTCGCCGCCCACCTCCGGCCATTCCTGGCAAGCCGGCAAGACAAGGAGAATTAGGAAAAAACATTTCATCGCCAAGATGCCGCATCGCGTCCTCATGTCACCACCTCCCGCCCCACCACGCCATAACGCTTTTACCATCCGACCCAAGGAGGGGGGTAAACACCGCCACTTTCGGTCTCTGTACCGAATCCACGATTAGCAAGATCGCGCCTGTCGCCAGCGCCGCACCGCCTATTGCGAAACTTGTGTAACTCACCGCGCTGTAAATTTCTGCGGCCGCGTGGTCGCCGCTGAACGATGACGACTGTTTGTCAATTTCATCCTGGGTAAATTTGTACATCACCCCGCCAGTGACGATCCCCGCCGCACCGATCCCCAATAACG
Organism: Myxococcales bacterium; assembly: GCA_003598065.1. Taxonomy (GTDB): domain Bacteria; phylum Myxococcota_A; class SURF-8; order SURF-8; family SURF-8; genus SURF-8. The sequence continues at coordinate 19,185 of QZKR01000139.1, forward strand.
TCCATCCCCCTTTGGCTAGAGCCGTCATCTCGCGCTTCGGTTCGGAGATTTGTTCAACCCTGGGTTGCTCTAGGGGCTTGGAAAAAAAAGCATGCCTCGCTCCCATAGGATTTAGGAAAATAAATTCACCTTCGCCTCGCCTTCCAATCTGCGGGTTCTGGTCGGTTTGGTATAGCTGCATGGCTGTCTGTGCTACGTTAGGTTTGACGTAGGCCGCGATCTCATCCGAGGTGATGACCCCGTTCTTGTCCGCGTCCGCCACACCGCCAATCGCCTCCAGAAAGAAGCTGGTGAATAAGCCTTGGCCATGCAATTCGTTGACTTCTTCACCTGCGCCCCCCGCCACAAGCGCCACGCGTACTTTCTTTTTTGTCACCTTTTTCAGATAATCCATTGTCTGCGGGCTCAGACCCGTGGCGCGCGTAGACAGCGCCAGGCCGGAGTAACAGGCGTCGGCAACAAACATGACATGCTTGGCCTGGTAACCAGCAAACCAGTTCTGCAACTCCATCATGGAGATTCCTGTGGAAACAGGCGCTTCCCGCACACCTTCGACCGGCATCAGGTAGCCCATGGCCGTATCGCCAGTGCCGGTGGAAACCCCATGCCCAGCAAAAAAGACCAGCACACGGTCCTCCGGGCCTGCTCCGTAGCGCAGTTTGTCGCCTAAAAGCTCGGCGATAGCTTGGCGCGTGGCTGCAGAATCGATCACCTCGGTTACTGTGAAACCCTGCTCCTCCAAGGCCTTTTTCACCGTCCGAGCGTCACGCACTGCTCCGGTAAGCTGGGGAAGTTTCTGGTAGGCGTCGATCCCGATTACCACCGCATAGGAGTGATCATAAACCTTCGTCTCACTGATCAAACCACCCTCTTTGCCTGGTAGCGGAGTGACGTAGACACCGCGTTGTTCCGCCCAAACTTGCTGCCTCGAAACACCGGCGAAAAGGAGCAAGCTCGCGAGGGCAACGCCTAACCATCCTTGTGAGGTCCTCATCACAACGGATTCCTCCAACTCTGATACCTGTTTACGGAGATGTGTTTGAAATTCCGCATCGAAATTAATCATTTCCGAGGGGAAAATCAAGAAAAACGGCGGAGAGCTGTCCCTCCGCCGTCCAGACTGGATCACCTCCCTCCTAGCAGCCGCCGTCGACTTTCGGCGTCAGCGCCAGGATGTCGCCGTTGTCGGGGCGTTCGTGAAGCTGCGTACCCACGCCGTTCAGCGTTAACGCGTAGCCCACCTCTGAGAAGCCTGCGGCGGTGAGGGCGTCGGCGTTGGTGGAGCCGGCGGGGATGGTCACGGTGCGCTGCTTGCCGATGCTGACGACAGTGATTTTGATTCCGGACACGGTCGGGGTCTGGGGCTGGTCGGTCATGAAGTCCTCCTTGGGTTGGTGGAGATGGGCTAGCAGCCCTGGTGATACGACGTTCAAACGTTTGAAGGTTGCGAAGACGCTACCTGATGGCCACGCGGCCATAGGCACGGGTTGGTGGGGTGGTGTGCGCCGAGTCACGCCTACGGCGAATAGGCCTTACTCCGCCTTCCTGACGCACCCGACACACTCTCCTAATTTCTTTTGCCATGCATGCTATGAGCCATAAATAGGCGACAGCGTCAGCTGCGTCAGGTTGGCGATCCTTTAGCGGGATAAGGGGCGGCGCGTAGCGCCAGGGGGGCGCACACAACCCGTGCCTATCCAGGCGGAGGGATCAGCCTTCGCCGCCGCCGTTCTCGGGCAGGTCGTCATCGGGATCGATGCGACCGATACCCCGCAGGTTTTCGTAGAGGGACTTGTACGTACGGATTTCCGTTTCGGTACAAGCGCCAGCGTTCTCCATGTTGAGAACGGCGTAGGTTCCGGTCGGCATCATCAACGACAGCTTCGTCTGGTGGGTGAATAGCGGCAAATCGGCGTAAGAACCATCCGCCAACTTGAGCTTGCCCAGGAAGTAGCGCGCCAGGTAGCGCTGGACGGGACGCAGCGAGGTGGCCTTGGCGCGTAGGAGGAAGGGTGAACCGTCGTCCAGGTCGATGCCGAGCAGATGGTAGATCACACCGCACTTGGGCGCTGCATCGCGACCGTGGCCATTGCCCCAGGACTTGTGCGAGCAAGTCGAGCAGTCCACCACCTCGCCGTCGTGCGTGACACCTTCCGCCAAGTCGTCCGACTCGCACTTGACGTCGAAGCCGGAGCCTTCGGTGTAGACGGCGTAGCGGCGGGTTTTCTTGAGATGCAACAGCACGGCGCGGATCTCCGGCTTGACCTCCTCGGTCAGCGAGTTCACGAAGACGTCTTTCCGAGCCCACGAACCGTCCGGCAATTGGAACTTGGTGTTGAAGGCGAGGGTGGGGAGCGGCCGGTCCTCACGATCCAGGTGGTCCAGAGCGCGAAGACCGGCCAGCTCGGTGAGCAGAGAATCGGGCAGAGCCATGGCGGGAAGAGAATTCGCCTTGCTTGTCAGCGAAGTCGACATGGAAACCTCCATCGGGATGGGGTTGATATTTGGAATCGTTGCGCGGCAATGCCAGCCAACGATTGGCCCCCAGCGGGAATAGGGGTTCCCGCCAGGGGCCCGCGCCGTGCTGACCACCGCCTTGATGACAAAAGCAAGCGTATGCTTGTACGCGCGCGAAAGGAGGGGCACGACTCTGACGGCGGGTTAAAGCGCCGTTCGTCAGGGAGACGGTGCGGGGAGCAGCGGTTAGGTTGCTTCCGTACTGTAATCCTTATGGCTCAAAAACGGGTGTTTCTGCCGGAAAGCTTCGCGGGAGCAATTGACGTGTTGCTGATTTTCGCGCCGGGGGAAAATATGGCCCCAAAAATATTCCTGGCGCGTTATACGGGGCCCCCTGGAGGTCGTTTTTGATTCTGAAATTGATTTGTTTATAGCACTACCCAAATATGAAAGAATTTTGACACTATCCGAGTTTTCCCTATTGGAGCGAAGGGGCGGTGGAGGAGATGTAACAGTCACTCGCCGCAGAAGAGTATTTATGGGCCTTGCCCTGCAACTTCACGCTGAGGGCATACAGCGACGGGAAGTTTTCGCCGCTCAATTCGTACTGGCCGTCTTCCGTCACCTTGGCTAGGTACTCATTACCTTTGTATGTCGCGTGGATCGCTGTATCAGGCTTGAAGAACATCTTCGGCGCACGACCTCGCTTGCCGCCCTTGTTCGTTTGGCGAGGTTTTGCCTAGGCTTTCTTGGAGTGTCCCTTAGCAACGGCTTTCTTCGGACGGCCGACCTTGGCCTTGCGACCGTGCGGCTTGGCCTTCTTTGGCCCACGCTTTCCGGGCATGCTCTCGCCTACCGGCTCCCAACGTCCGATGTGGCGCAGGCCCATCGCTTTTCCAGGACCGGCGACCGTGTCGAGCATATTCGCAAGGACGGATTGAGCGGCGCTGGAGCAACGGCGCGCTGGCGA
>QZKR01000112.1 GCA_003598065.1 Myxococcales bacterium
TCTCGCAGGCCGCGTCAAATGCCCCATCGACCAGGAACGACTCGTAGACCGTCCCATCGCCGTGCATCTCCCGCTGCGTGTGGCAATCGGTGCAGCCCATCCCCGCTGTGCGGTGCACGTCGGAGAATAGGTTCTGCTCGGCGCCCTGCCGGCCGTGACAACCCAGACACATGTTGTCGGGCACCGGATCGGCCGTCGGGTCGTCGGGCACGACGTGGCAATCACCGCAGCCAGCCACATACGTTGCGGCGTCAACTTCGGTTCCGTCGGCCAACGCCGCAGCGTGGCACCTCGTGCAGGCGAGGTCGGACATGGGAATGCCCGTCAGGGAGAAGAACCCGTCGTCGGCCTCATAAAACGTGGCCTTGCCCGGGCGGGCGCCATGAATGCTCGTGGCGAAGTTCGCCGTAATCTGCGCGATCGCGTCATCACCGTTGTCGTTCGCGTTGACGTTTCCGTTACCATTATCGTTCCCGTCGGTCGGCGGCTGGACGGGACAGCCGACGACGAACACCAACGGCAGCGCGACGAGACACGCCGACACCGCAGGCCGCAACTTCGTGTGTTGAAACATAGTTTCAAGCCTCCCTAGTTTACGCCACTTAGTTATTGCACATATCCGGCCGCGCACCGTTGTGAGGCCGGTATTGTGAAAACAACTAAGCATACGACGTTCCAAAAAGCGGCCTAAATCGAAGTGCCTGCGGGATTTGCGCGTTTTCTGGTTGGCGTGCAACGACGACTTGGCGTTCTCAAAAACGGAAAACGGACGGACGCCAAGTTCGTGTTCAACCTCGTGACCGCGGCCGGTCAGGGCATAAAGGGGAAATCAGTAGGTCATCCCGCCGCCGGGCCCGAAATGCCCCCCGCCGTAGTTTAACCACTTTATCACTACTTGAATTCCGCGTGCATTCATTTGCTTAATCAACACTTCACTGGTACGTGGATTGCAGGTCACAGGGGGGCGGCCGGTCGGGGGAAGGTGCGAAGATCGAGGCTTGTAGATAGGAGCAATCCGCCGTGACCCCGTCAAGCTCGAGACGACGATTCCTGACAGAGATCGGAACCTCTGGCCTGGGTGCGACGATCGTCGCCGCGGGGGGAGGGCGTGTCGCCGCGGCAGAACCGGGGGCCGCGAACGAAGCGTGGAACGGAATGCTCACGGACCTCACGCTCTGCGTGGGGTGCCGAAAATGCGAGTGGGCCTGCAAGGATGCCAACGGGTTGCCCAACAAGCCCATCGAGACCTATGAAGACACTTCGGTTTTTCAGCGGCAACGTAGGACGGATGCGGAGAACCTCACGGTGGTCAACCGTTTCCCCGGTGCCACCCCGGAATCGACGCCGCTGGACGTCAAGATCCAGTGCATGCACTGCAACGAGCCGGCGTGTGCCTCGGCCTGCCTGGTTGCCGCCTTCCGAAAGACGCCGCAAGGCCCGGTGATTTACAACCCGGACGTGTGCATCGGGTGTCGCTACTGCATGGTGGCCTGCCCCTTCCTCATACCCACCTACACCTACGACAGGCCGTACACGCCGGTGGTACGAAAGTGCACCATGTGCTTTGAAAGGATTACCAAGGAAGGGCGTCTCCCGGCCTGCGCTGAATTCTGCCCGCAGGGGGCGATCACCTTCGGCAAGCGAACCGACCTCATCGCTCTGGCACGCGAGAAGATCAACCACAACCCAGGAAAGTACGTCAACCATATCTACGGTGAATACGAAGCCGGCGGTACGAGTTGGCTTTATGTATCGCCCAAACCGTATGGGGAGATCGGTTTTCGGACCGATGTCAGCCGAACCCCCTATCCTGAGCTCACCAAAGGGTTCCTATCGGCCGTGCCGCTGGTTCTGGTTATCTGGCCGGCGCTGCTGATGGGCAGCTACAATTTTACGAAGCGACGGGAGCGGCTTGCTCTGGCGGGCGGGTGCGGACAGGCCAACGCCGCAGCGGACCCAGCGGGCGCGGCCGCGGAGAATCCGGGTCTGCCCGTTCTTGAGGCCGGCCCCAAAGACGCACCAACGTCCGTGGGGAGTTGGATTCAAGAGAAACTGTTTCTCGGGCAGCCCTTCCGCGATTACGCCCGAAGCCTTCTGACTCCGTTCAATCTGATCGCGGCGATGATTCTGGCAGTCGGTCTCCCGGTCGCCTGGTTGCGCTTCACCCGGGGTTTGGACGCGACGACGAACCTGACCAACAACTACCCTTGGGGGCTGTGGATTGGATTCGACGTTCTGTGTGGAGTGGCGTTGGCGGCCGGGGGCTACGTGATCGCGTCGGCGGTTCATTTGTTTGGTCTGCGCGACTATCGTCCGCTGATGCGCGCCGCCATCCTGACGGGTTTTTTGGGGTATTTCTTTGTCGTCATCGGGTTGTGTTTCGATTTGGGGCGTCCGTGGCGCCTGCCCTATCCCATGTTGGTGTCGTTCGGGGTGACCTCCGTCATGTTTCTGGTGGGATGGCACGTGGCCCTGTACCTGACCGTGCAGTTCCTCGAGTTTTGTCCGGCGATTTTCGAATGGTTGAATCTGAATCGCCTGCGCCGATGGGCGGCCGCTTTGACCATCGGAGCCACCGTGTTCGGGGTCATTTTGTCGACCCTCCATCAGTCGGCGTTGGGAGCGCTGTTCCTGTTGGCTCCGGGCAAGGTTCACCCCCTGTGGTACTCGCCATTCCTGCCGGTGTTCTTCTTTATCTCCAGCATCGTAGCCGGGCTTACCATGGTGGTCGTCGAGAGCATGCTCTCCCATCGGATCTTTCGCGACCAGGTTCATGGACACGATTCGAGCGAGATCGACCGCCTTGTTCTCGGCCTGGGCAAGGCCGCGTCCGTGGTCCTGTTTACGTACTTCTGCCTGAAGTGGCTGGGTGTGGCGCACGGGCAACACTGGGCGCTCCTGACGACATCTTATGGATTTCTGTTTCTGGCGGAAGTGTTTGGATTCGTCCTATTTCCTTGTGTGCTATTCGCCCGTGCGGTGCAGAAGCGCAGTGCCTCCCTCGTGCGCTTTGCCAGTGTCGTAACCGTCCTGGGTATCATGCTTAATCGTCTGAATGTTTCCTTGGTGACCTTTCAGTGGAATCTGGAGGATCGGTACTTCCCTCACTGGATGGAGTTTGTGGTGACCGTTACGATCATCACGGTCGGCTTGCTCACGTTCCGCTGGATCGTCAACCGGATGCCCGTTCTGTACGATCTTGCTCCGTATGCCCCGACCCGTGAGTCGCCGCGCTTGGAGGTGGTCCCACTTGCAAACCCTGCATGAATACATGATGTCGACGAAAGCGGTCGAGTACGTGATCGCGGTCCTTTTTCTGGCGGCGTTCATCGTGTTCTGGCGGCTCGTCAGCCCAAAGCGCTGATGGGTTGGCGCCACTATTGGGAGCTGTGATCGATGCCAAGATTGCTGAAGATGGTTCTCAGCATCCTTCTTGCTGTCTGCCTTTCGCGCGCCGCCCGGGCTCAGGACTCCAGACTGTCTCTGGCATATGAGGAACTGCCGTGCAGCTTCTGCCATATATGCGAGAATCCGACGCCGAGGTATGTCTGCCTGCGCCGGTGCCCGCGCACATCGGCGGTGGCGATTGAGAGGGAAATGTCGGCGAAGCCGGGGCCGGACTTGGTGATACTGGACGCGTTGGAGGATCAGTATTTGCCGGTTCCCTTTGATCATCGTGGTCACGCGGAAATGACGAGGATGACGGAGGGGTGTGCGGTATGTCACCATTACACGAGTGATGCAGCCGTCCAACCTGCGTGCAGGGGTTGTCACGAGCGATCACCGCAGGCCGACGACATGCGGAAGCCCAGTCTCAAGGCTGCCTACCACCGGCAGTGTATGAGTTGCCACCGTGAGTGGAGCCATACGACAGCCTGTGGCGTGTGTCATCCGCCGAAGGTGGGTCCGGGCGGCGCGTCCCCGGTGACCCATCAACCGACCAAGGACGACATCATCGGCACGATGCATCCCCCCATACCGGAACCGCACACGGAAATCTATGAACCCGCCTCGAAGCCGTCCCCCGGGGAGAAGGTGATATTTCGGCACCAAGAGCACACGCGCCGCTTCGGCCTCGCGTGTGTCGATTGCCACCGCGAAGACAGTTGCGTGCGCTGCCATGAGGAGGGTCGGAGCCATCAGCAGCGACCGCGAACGCTCGAGGAGCATCATCAACCTTGCGCCAAATGCCATGATGTAGACAATAACGACACGTGCAATCGCTGTCACTGGAAGGAGGGAAAGGAAAAGCCTAAAGCATTCGACCATGCCGCCACTGGTTGGCCGCTGAGTGACCACCATATCGTGTTAGGCTGTCGTGCCTGCCACAAACGAGTCCCGTTCCGTCGTCTGGAGCGTGACTGCAATACCTGTCACTACGATTGGAAGCCGGAGACCTTCGATCACGCCGTCACCCGCCAGGTACTGGACCAGAATCATGCGAAGATTGACTGTGCGGACTGTCATGAGAACCGGAAGTTCAGCAGCCCGCCGACCTGCGAAGAATGCCATGAGGAGGACGAGGGGATTACGTATCCGGAGAAACGCCCGGGACCATTCGCAATTCCCAGTCGTCGCGTAGGCGACCCCTCGCCATGAGGAAGACGCCGAGGGGGCATGCCGCTGTTGAGCCTCACCATGCTACCCGGCTGTTTCCGTACGGCGCTGGATTGCCGGCCGAAGAATAATCAGGAGAACGGATGATGGAACTCCATTGGCCAATGTCACGTTTCCGCCTGCGGGCCCTTGTGTTTGTCCTGGGGGCGACATGGACGGCTGTCGCGGGCGCTCAAGAACACGAGGGGTTACGCGTTTACGGTGCCGAAGGCCCCTGCCCCGCCATGGAAGAAGCTGCCATGGTCTTCGCCAACCGCAACGAAGTGCAAGTGAAGGTGGTCTCCGGTCCACGCCACATCTGGCGCGAAAAGGCCGCAGTTGATGCCGACCTGATGTTTAGCGATGCTGACTTCATGATGTCCGACTATGTCCGATCCCTGAATCTCGAGATTGATGAGCGCTCGGTAACACCCCTCTATCTGCGCCCGTCGGCTATTCTGGTCCGCCCGGGCAACCCAAAGGAGATCTCTGATTTTCCGGACCTGGTAAGACCGGGCATAAACGTGATGGTTGTAAACGCCGCAGGTCACACCGGCTTGTGGGAGGATATGGCCGGAAAGTTGGAGGATATTCGAACCATACGGGCCCTTCGCAAAAACATTGTGCTTTTCGCGGCAGACAGCGACGAGGCCCTCAAGATGTGGAAAATGAGAGATGACATCGATGCCTGGATCACATGGAACACCTGGGAAGCGCCGCTTCGCGGGCATGCGAACGTGGTCGTCCCAAGCAGGACTTATCGCGTCCTTCGACAATGCAGCGTGGCCTTGACATCTCACGGAAAAACTAAACCGTTGGCGAGCCGGTTTGTCGAATTCTTGGCATCTGCGGAAGCGGCCCGGATTTTCAGCACATGGGGCTGGGTCGCGCCAGAATCCGGTTCTTCGCCGGTTACACTGGACACGGATATTGCAATTGTCTGCCCCATACAGGAGGACGAATGGAATGAGAAACTGGGCATTGGGTCGGGGCTGGCCCGCCTACGAGACGTCGTGGACCAATACAAGGCCATTGGAATAAGAGCTTCCGAACTGCATGTCAGCGCGGTCGTGCACGGGCCCGCCGTCTACTGGTTGTTGAAAGATGAGCATTACCGCAGTGCCCGAGGAGTTGAGGGAGACAACCCCAACAAGAAGATCATCTCCGAGCTCATCCAGGAGGGTGTCAGCTTGGAGGTATGCGGATTGACCATGAAAGAGGGCGGATGGACGCAAGACAATTTCTTGCCCGGCATCAAGGTTGTGCCGGCTTTCTATCCCCGCGTGATCGACTTGGAGCTTCAGGGGTACGGCCTTATTTCTAGCGTCCGATAGGCGTGGTCGCTGCGTATGCACAAGGCGCCACAATGTGGTCCTATTACCCAGGCATTCGAGCCGGGGCCGCGAACGGATGGCAGAATGAGTCGCACTTGGCGCGACGGCCATACGGCGTGGCGCGGAGTAGGCGACACGGGCATGCGGCTTGATGGAGATAATAGGCTTCGAGTCGACATAGTGTACACCGCGTCCGGGTGGCCATGGTTCGACTTGAGGAGCGCGTCAGGCGCAAGTTACGGGAGATCAGCGTGAGCGTCAGCCGGCGGGAATTCATTAGGTATGCCGGGTTGGCTGGCCTTGCCAGTTCAGGGCTCGGGTCAGCTCGTTGTCACGGGTTTGACTCGGAAACCCGGGAGCCATCGGAAGATTTGATGGGCGTGCTTGTCGACATCCCCAAATGCATTGGTTGTCGGCGATGCGAAGCAGCGTGCAATGAGGCGAATGGTTTTACGGTCCCCAGCGAAGAGGAATTGAAGGACACGTCCCTCTTTGCCGAACACCGTCGCCCCAGCCCCCGCAGCTACACGACGATTAACCGCTTTGCAGGCCTACTTCGGGGGACCGAGGCGATGTTCGTCAAGGCCAACTGCCTCCACTGCAACGAACCCGCGTGCGTGTCGGCGTGCTTGGTCGGCGCACTCCAAAAACTGGAAACCGGTCCGGTTTTATACGATGCGGCGAGGTGCATGGGCTGCCGATACTGCATGATTGCCTGTCCGTTCCAGATTCCGACCTACGAGTACGACAACGTTCTCAGTCCGGAGGTCCGCAAGTGCACACTATGCGCGAACGAAGGGAATCCAAACAGGGGCGGGGTGCCGGCCTGCGTCAGAACATGCCCCAAGGAAGTCATGACGTATGGCAAGCGCCGCGACTTGCTCGATCGAGCCCGCGAGCGGATCGCCCAGGCCCCTGATGTGTACAACGATCACATCTACGGCGAGCACGAGGCTGGCGGCACGTCGTGGCTGTACCTGGGCCCCAGGGACTACTCGTTCCAGGAACTTGGGTTCGTGGCCCTGGGCCCACTATCCCCACCCATGCGCACGGAGCGAATTCAGCATGGTATTTTCAAGTACTTTATTCCGCCTGTAGCTTTGTATGGCTTACTCGCTGCTGTTATGTGGGTTACGCGTCCAGACGCTGACCAGGAGATGCGGCCAGACCCCGAGGGGTGTTGCACATAGCGTGCCGTCCCGCGCGTCGTCATAGAGGCAAGAGCGCACGCACGGCGCCGGACCGCCCGGAGCTACTATAGTGAGCGACCATGAGCTGCCTACGCCCGTTAATCGGAGACTTTTCACTCCGGGTGTCCTCCTATTGCTATTACTGACACTCTTCATGTTCTGCGTTGCAATTGTACGGTTCGCAGTAGGCGGCCTTGAGGCGTCGACAAATCTCGATCAGCAGCACCCGTGGGGCCTCTGGATTGCCTTTGACGTCGCCACCGGCGTCGCCCTGGCCGCCGGCGGCTTCACCGCCGCCGCCCTGGTTCACATCTTCCACCGCCGGCACTACCACGCCATCACCCGCCCCGCCCTGCTGACGGCAGCGCTGGGATACACTTTTGTGGGGATCGGGCTGATGTTCGACCTCGGCCGTTATTACAATATCTGGCACCCCGCCGTTTTCTGGCAAGGCAATTCTGTCCTGTTCGAGGTAGGCATGTGCGTCATGTGCTACCTGACCGTGCTGTACATCGAGTTTCTGCCGGTCGTGTGCGAGCGGTTCATGGGCGATCGACGATTCCCGCGTCTGGGTACGTTCTGTCGCCGCGTGAACGGAATCGTCGAACGAACGATGTTCGCGTTCATTATCGCCGGCGTCGTTCTCTCGTGCCTGCACCAGTCCTCACTGGGAAACTTGATGGTTATCGCCGAATCGAAATGGCATGATCTCTGGGACACTCCCATTAGCTCTTTACTCTTTTTGCTGTCCGCGTTCATGGTGGGATTCCCCATGGTAATAGTCGAGTCTATTCTTGCAGCATGGTCGCTCGGGCTTAAGCCGGAAATGCAGATTCTTCGGCCACTGGCCAAGTATGTCGTATTCTTCACGGGCCTCTACCTGGCTTTCAAGATCGGGGACATGCTTGTTCGCGACAGCTACGTCTATCTTCTCGAGGGATCGGTCCAAAGCGTTTGTTTTATGGCCGAAATGATATTCGGCCTCGCCGTTCCGTTTGCGATGCTGCTGTCCGCGAGCGTTCGCCGAAGGCCGCACCTGTTGTTTGCGGCAGCCCTTCTTATCGTGCTCGGTGTCGCGTTTAACCGCATCAATGTATTTCTTGTCGCCTACCAGCCGGCGTACTCCGCAAAGCCCTACTTCCCTTCGCTTAGCGAGATGGTGGTGACTGTGGGGCTCGTATCGCTGCTGATACTCGTGTACCGGATGGTCGTGACCTTTTTTCCGGTGATCAGTCAACCTGAGAGAGCAAGGATAGCATGAGGAAATCGATCTCTGATGGGATAGGGTTACGGGCCTTTCCAAGATGGGGGCGCTGGGGCAGATCAATGATGACACTGGTCTGTGGCGCAGCAGTCGCGACCGTCGGTCTATCCGTAAGGGCACAGGAGCTACAAGAGACGCCGGTACTTAGTGCAAAGGCGACGGTCAATACGATGCGGGCCGACAAGTGCGACTCCGGTTGCGCGTGCTGCCATACATGTGGTCTTCCGACAATTGAGGAACCCTGTTTGCCTTTGTGTGAACGCGACCCGAGTCTGCACATGCGCGGAAAGACGGGGCCGGACATCGTAATACTCGACGAACTGCAAGAGGCATATTTGCCGGTGCCTTTTGACCATAAGGGCCACGCGGACATGGCTGAAATGACACGGGGGTGTGTCCTTTGCCATCACTACACGCCCGAAGGTGAGCAGCACCCGGCATGCAAATCCTGTCATGATGTCAGTATCAAAGGCACGGGGATTGATAAGCCGGGCCTTAAAGGCGCCTATCACCGGCAATGTCTTAATTGTCATAAGGACTGGATCGATCCCTCTGACTGCGGGATTTGTCACCGACGAAGGACCGTCGGTCCGAGAATTCGCGATGCGGCAGCTCCATCCACTGACGATATCCTGGGGCGAATGAACTGTCCCATCACTGAACCGCAGACGGAAGTTTATCGGGCCCGATCCAAAGAGGGGGTGGACTCGGTCGTTATTTTCCGGCATTGGGAGCACGTAAATCGTTTTGGTCTGCCGTGCGCCGCTTGCCACCACGAGGATAACTGCACACGTTGCCATACGCGAAACAGTGGAGAGAAACGACCGCTTACGGTCAAGGAGCACCATCAGCCGTGCTTAGGCTGCCATGAGCCGGACATGAACGAGGGGATGAGGGAAATCGCGGGAAAATGTCGCCGGTGCCATTGGCAGGAGGGGCAGCCGAGGATTGCTCCGTTCGACCATGCGAACACCGGTTGGCCGCTTAGTCGCTATCACGACGGACTGAACTGCCGGGCCTGCCATGCGACTCTTCCCTTCGGAAAACAGGACCGCAACTGCAACGCCTGCCACGAGAGCTGGACGCCGGCCAACTTCGACCACACCGTGACGGGGCAGGGGCTCGACGCCACGCACCTGAATCACGATTGCGCCGAGTGCCACATCGATCGCCGCTTCGATCAGCCGCCGACCTGCGACGAGTGTCACGACGAGGACGATGGGATCAGCTTCCCCGCCAAGCGCCCCGGGCCCCCTGTCGGCGAGAAGAGCTAGGGCTCCGACGCGCCTGAAATTGCGGGTTCCACCTTGCGCCGTCGCGTTATGAGAGCCGCGAGCGCCAGCGAGCGGTCCAACCTTTGGGCCGTCGCTGGCGCTCCGGGCGCTGATCTTCGGCCCGCAGAATAGGGTGCGGCAGACCACTATTGGACCAGTTCGTACGGCTGGCGGAGGCGAGCGGTGTGATCCGGACTGTCTCGGCGCCCGGCGTGGGAATGCGGCTAATTCTTCAAAACCGCTGGTGTTGGCATCGAATATGCATATACCTACGTGGACCGGGAAGCCGGAAAGGTGGTCCAGCGACGGCGAAGGCGTTGGTACGCCGGCAGTTATTAAATGGTCGATGCACGAAATCCGTCACCGCTAAATCGTTGCACTCATGCGGGGGTCAGCCTCCGGCTACTCGCGCTCGCCCTTCTTTTCGCCGCCGTAGCGCGGAATACGATCGCGCAAGAGAACAACGATTGCCTCGAATGCCACGGCAAGAAGGGGCTGCAAGTCGACCGCGACGGTCGAAGCGTCTCGCTCTATATCGACGGGGAGCGGTTCAGCCAGAGCATCCACGCCACGCAGGACTGCGTCGCTTGCCACGTTGAACTGGAGGACGTCGCGACTTACCCCCACGCCACCGGGCTACAGCGGGTGAACTGCACCGAATGCCACGAGGATGGCGGGCCGATCGCCGATTATTGGGCCAGCACGCACGGCCAACTCGTGGAGAAGGGTGACAAGGACGCCCCGCATTGCCAGGATTGCCACGGTGACCACTACGTCCTACCGCTGAAAGATCCTAACTCGGTTACGTCGCCGTTCAATATCCCCTCCATGTGCGCTCTATGCCACGCCGAGGGGGCCGAGGTCGAGCGCACCCACGACATCCCGGAGGAGCAGGTCTTTGAGCGCTACAAGGACAGCATCCACGGCGAAGGACTGTTCAAGCAGGGGCTGATCGTGACGGCCGTCTGTACGAGCTGCCACACGGGGCACAACGTTCTGCCGCACGACGACCCGCGCTCATCGATCCATAAGGACAACGTGGTCAAGACGTGCATGAAATGTCACGGGATCATCGAGCGGGTCCATCGACAGGTGATCGCCGGCGCGCTGTGGAAGGAGCAGAACGTCGTCCCGCTCTGCGTGGAGTGCCACTCGCCTCACGAAGCCCGCAAGGTGTTCTACGACACGCAGATGAGCAACGCCGATTGTTTGCGCTGTCACAGTGACCCGACGGTCAAGTCGCTCGACGGACGATCGCTCTTCGTGAATGCGGAGGAACACGCCGGGTCCGACCATGGACGACACGGCGTCTCCTGCGCCCAATGCCACACGGAGGCGACGCCGTCGGAGCTGCGGGCCTGCTCGACGATCACCGGACGAGTCGATTGCGCCATCTGCCACGAGGCCGCGGTGAGAGACTACAAGGGCGGACGCCACGGACAATTGCACGCCGCGGGCGATCCTAATGCCCCCTATTGCACCGACTGTCACGGCATTCACAATGTGATGGAGCACACCGTCGACGAAAGCACACCGCCGGCGCTGGCCGCACGAATCCGCGAATCTCCGACGTTCACCCGCAACGTGCCCAAGCTCTGCGGCCGGTGCCATCGTGAGGGCGGGCGGGCGGCGGTGCGCTACTTCGGCACCGAGGAACACATTGTCGAAAACTACGTGGAGAGCATTCACGGCAAAGGGCTGCTGGACAGCGGCCTGACCGTAACGGCGACGTGCAGCAACTGCCACACCGCCCATAAGGCACTTCCCGCGAGCGACCCGGGATCGGCCGTCAACAGACAGAACATCGCCCAGACGTGCGGCCAATGTCATGACGGAATCTACGAGCAGTATGAGCACAGCGTTCATTCGGCGTTGGGTAACCCCGAATACGCCCAGCGACGCGTGCGTGGGATGCCCGAGTTGCCGCTGTGCAACGACTGTCACACGTCGCACAAGGTCGCTCGCACCGACATGCCCGAATTCAAACTCGGAATCATGGATCAGTGCGGCAAATGTCACGAGGATCTGGCCAAGAGCTACTTCGACACCTATCACGGGAAGGTCTCGGAACTGGGCGATACCACCAAAGCCAAGTGCTACGACTGTCACGGGGCCCATGACATTCTCAAGCCCGAAAACCCCGCTTCGCGGCTCTCGCGACAGAACATCGTCGCCACCTGCGGGCAATGTCATCCAGGATCGCACCGCCGCTTCGCCGGCTACCTGACCCATGCCACGCACCACGATCCGGACAAGTACCCGGAGTTGTTCTTTGCCTTTTGGGGTATGACGGCGCTGCTCGTGGGCACGTTCGGCTTCTTTGGATTGCACACGCTCGCCTGGCTGCCGCGATCGTGGAAGCTGCGTCACGGACTTAGGTCGGCAAAAGCCGACGCCCAGGCGACGGGCGGTAAACACTTCGTCCGCTTTCCGTTGTTCTACCGAAGGCTCCACGTCGTCATGATCCTCAGCTTCTTTGGCTTGGCGCTTACGGGTATGACCCTCAAGTTCGCCTACACGCCGTGGGCCACGTTTCTGTCCGATCTGCTTGGCGGTACGGAATCGACCGGCTGGATCCACCGCGTCTGCGCCGTGGTGACATTCGGGTACATGGCCTTGCACTTGTGGGACGTGTGGCGGCGCTATCGCGGCAGCGGGAAATCGTTAAGGCAGTTTCTGTTGGGCCCGGACACCTTGCTGCCCAAGTGGTCCGATCTTCGCGAGTTCGGCCAGACTATGAGATGGTTCGCGGGCCGCGGGCCTCAACCGCGCTACGGCAAGTGGACCTACTGGGAGAAGTTCGACTATTTCGCGGTGTTCTGGGGCGTGGCCATCATCGGCATCAGCGGACTGTGCCTGTGGTTTCCCGAGTTTTTCACGCGCCTCCTGCCCGGCTGGTCCATCAACGTAGCCACCATCGTGCACAGCGACGAGGCGTTGCTGGCCACGGGGTTCATATTCACGATCCACTTTTTTAACACTCATTTCCGCCCCGAAAAGTTCCCCATGGACACCGTCGTGTTCACCGGCCGCATGAGCGTCGAAGAACTGAGACACGAAAAACCCCGCTGGTACGAGGAACTTCAAGCCAGCGGCGAGTTAGAGAAGCACCTGGAGGAACCTCCATCGCCGCACTTCTCCCGTGTGGTCCGCGTTTTCGGCTTCTCGGCCCTGGCAGTTGGCTTTACGCTGGTCCTTCTGATAATCTATGCCATGCTTTTTGCGTACAGGTAAACAAAGTGCACTCATGAGACGCAACACTGATATTCAAATCGCAGCGCAGGAAGGAAATGGTCAATGTCGCATCCGGTCGAGCCCCATGCCGTGCCGCGATATGATGAGACGGCCGCGATCGTCCGGTGCCGCCGTGCTGACCCTCGTTCTCGCCGTGTGCGCCGCGGCTCGGGCCCAACCCACCCAACCGAGCGATTGCAACGACTGCCATGGCGACCCGGCGACAGCCAAGCCGCCCGGCCCACCGCACCTCCTGCTCCACGAGTCCATACACAAGCAGTTGGCCTGTACCGACTGCCACGAGTCCATTTCCATAGACAACCTGGATTCCACCTCGGCGCAGCCTCACGGTGCGGAGGTCGAACCGGTCAACTGCGGCGACTGTCACGAAAACGAAGCCGAAACCTACGTCAAGCATGGCCGCCTCCAAGTCGGCAAGAACGGCGACCTGCCCAAATGTTGGAACTGCCACGGCACACACGACATTCTCCCCTCCTCCGACCAGCGCTCCCACGCCCACCCGATTAACCTACCTGATACGTGCCGATCGTGCCACTCCAATGTGGACATGGTCGCCAAGCATGACCCTCTGCGGCTGGCACCCATTACGCTTTACGACAGCAGCGTGCATGGGCGCGCGAGCAAGCGAGGCCTCTACGTCGCCGCCACCTGCAACGACTGTCACTCGGCCAAGGAGGGCGAAAAACGTACCGCCCACCGAATTCTCGGCGCGGGTGATCGTGAGTCGACGATCAACCATTTCAACATTCCCAACACCTGCGGGCAATGTCATAAATCCGTCACCTCCGATTATCTGGAGGGCATCCACGGCCAACTCGTCACGCGCGGCGCTGTTGACGCCCCCGTGTGCACGCACTGCCACGGTGAACACGGTATCCTGAGTCCCGACGATCCAAATTCACCGGTGAGCCCCGCCAAGGTGGCCGAGCAGACTTGCGCTCCGTGCCACGAATCGGTTGTGCTCAACGAGAAGTACGGCGTGCCCGCCGGGCGCCTGCGCTCGTATATCGACAGTTATCACGGCCTCAAGTCCAAAGCGGGTGACGTCCACGTGGCCAACTGCGCGTCCTGCCACGGCGCCCATCGCATTCTGCCGCACACCGACCCGACTTCGTCCATCCACGCCGACAACCTCCGTTTGACCTGTGGCGAATGCCACCCGGGTATTTCCGCGGAGCTCGCGTCAGCGCCGATACACGGGACGGCCACCGGTATCAAAACCGGTTGGCCTCGCTTTTTCACCATTTTTTATATGTGGCTTATCGGCGTCACCATCGGAAGTATGCTGTTGCACAACATTGCCGACTGGGTCCGGCATCTGAAACTGATGAAGACGAAGCCATTTGTTATCCGGATGTCGCTCAACGAGGCTCTGCAACACTGGTTTCTGATGATTTCGTTTACGGTGTTGGTGATATCCGGGTTTTCACTGCGCTTTTCGGAAGCGTGGTGGGTGCAGGTGCTTTTTGGCTGGGGAGGAGGAGAGGGATTTCTTATTCGGGGCACGATTCATCGTGTCGCCGCCGTGGTGTTCATTTTGGGCTGTGCGTGGCACCTATTCTATCTGTTCGGCCAGCGCGGGAGGCGGTGGATGCTCGATATGCTCGCGTCGCCGCGAGATCTGGTGAACATAAAGGAGAATATTCTCTTTTTCCTGGGCATGCGTAAGGAAAAGCCCAGTTTTGGGCGCTTCACGTACATGGAGAAATGTGAATACTGGGCCCTGGTCTGGGGCGGCGTGATCATGACTTTGACCGGACTGCTGCTTTGGTTCGACAACTACTTCGTGACGACTTGGCGCCTTCCCCGCGTGTTGCTCGACGTCGCCCTGGTCATTCACTACTACGAGGCCTGGCTGGCCACGCTGGCGATTCTGGTGTGGCATATCTATGGCACCGTGTTCAGCCCGGGCGTCTACCCGATGAACCCCGCGTGGTTGACGGGGCGCATGCCCAAGGACATGTACGGGCACGAGCACCCGGCGGGGCCAAAGCTCAAGGCCCGCGTCTACCGGACGCGCATGGAAGATGAGGAGGAGCTTGAGGGTGGGCGACACGAGGCGGCGGAACCTCCATCGGGGGGAGCAGAGTCGCCCAGCGTAGAGTGACAGCAGGCGAGGATCGCTAGATTCCGAACGCTTGCCGCACGACCTTCAGCGATGCATTCGCGATGCGCAGCGTCTTGATCGGCGAGGCGTGACCGCTCTCGACCGTCACGTCGCGACGGCGCACGCCGATCTGTTCGGCGACGAATGCGGCCAGCTCGGTGTTGGCCCTACCCTTCTCCGGGGCGGCGGCCACAGCGATTTTCAAGCGACCGTCGAGTTCGCCCAGACAGCGCGTGCGCGAGGCTCCGGGCACGACCTTGACGCCCACGTAGACCGCTCCGTCCTTACTCTCGACGTGGATCATGCCGCTATTGTATCCGCCTATCCGCGCGTCACGCCGCGATTTGTGATGGACCCGGTTGGCATGTAGAATGCTGGCTTCCGCACCTTGGGAGCGAACGACTTGAACACACAATACGAGATCGGGGTCATCGGGGCGGGCAATGCGGCCGAGGGTATCGTCGTCGGCCTGCTGCGCAACAGCGTGCTGCTCGACGACCGCATCATCGCCTCCGACCCCAGCGAGAAACGGCGGGAGCTATTCCGCCAACGCTTTAAAATCGCCGTCACCGACGACAACCGCCACGTCGTCCGGGAAAGCTACATCCTCCTGCTGGCCGTCAAACCGCAGATCCAGCGTGAAGTCATCGCCGGGTTCGCCGACCTCGTCCGCGAGGACCACGTGATCGTGTCGATCATGGCCGGCGTTTCCACGACAGCGATCGAGGAGCAGCTCGGGCACATCAAGGCCCGCGTCGTCCGCGTCATGCCCAACCTCCCGGTCCACGTTGGGGCGGGAATGGCCGGCGTGCATCCCGGGCGGCACGCCCGCGAGTCGGACCTCTTGCGCGCTCAACGCATCTTCGACGCCGGCGGCAAAAGCGTCCACATCGAATCCGAAGAGGCTATGGACGCCGTGACGGCCGTCTCCGGCACCGGACCCGCCTACTTCTACTTTTTCACCGAGGCGATCATCCACGCGGGCATGAAAGCCGGTCTCTCGCCGCAGCACGCCGCTTTGCTCGCCAAGCAGTCCTGTCTGGGCGCCGGCCGTATGATGATCGAAATGAACGAGCCGCCCAACGTGCTGCGTGAGAAAGTCACCTCGCCCGGAGGAACCACCGCCGCGGCCATGGAGGCCATGCGGCAATCCAAAGTGTTCGACAACATCGTCGAGGCGGTGTTGGCCGCCTATCGGCGAAGCCAGGAATTAGGAAGCCAGAACGATCCAGCGAAGTGAGTGCCCGCCTGAGCCGCGGGCGACAGGAGAGCCCGACACCATGCTCACACCCTACGCTCCCGAACCCTACGTAAACTTCAGTCAGGATGGTCCGCGCACCAAGATATTGGCCGCCCTCGAAAAGGTCGGCAAACAACTCGGCCGGAAGTACCCGCTGCGGATCGACGGCGAGGAAATCGCCGGACCCAAAACATTCAAGTCCATCGCCCCGGCCGCGTACGATCGTGTCGTGGGCGAGGTTGGCAAGGCCGACGCAAAATTGACCGAAAAGGCCATTCTCGCGGCCGCGGAGCGCTTCAAAACCTGGTCGCGCGTCGACCCCGAAGAACGGGCCATGGTCCTGGTCAAAGCCGCCAAGATCATGCGCGAGCGCATCTACGAACTGACCGCCTGGCAGATTCACGAAGTCAGCAAACCGTGGCTCGAAGGCTACGCCGACGTTTGCGAGGCGATCGACTTCTGCGAGTTCTACGCCCGCGAGATGATCCGCCTGAAAGGTCGCCATCCCACGACACCGTTCCCCAACGAAGACAACGCCGTCGAGTACATCCCGCTGGGCGTCATCGGTGTAATTCCGCCCTGGAACTTCCCGTTGGCCATCTGCATGGGCATGACCACTGCCGCCTTGGTCGCGGGCAACACGGTCGTGCTCAAGCCGTCCAGCGATTCGCCGATCATCGCTTCCGGGATGTACGACATTCTGACCGAGGCCGGCCTGCCGCCGGGCGTGCTGAATTTCGTCCCCGGCAGCGGCGGCGACGTCGGTGAGACGCTGGTCAACCACCCCCTGACGCGCATGATTGCTTTCACCGGCTCCAAGGACGTCGGCCTGCGGATCAACGAACGAGCTGCCAGGGTCAACGAGGGGCAAATCTGGATCAAACGCGTCATCCTCGAGATGGGCGGTAAGGACGGCATTCTGGTGGACGAGACGGCCGACATTGACTCGGCCGCCGAAGGGGCTGCGGCTGCGGCTTTCGGCTTCCAGGGTCAGAAGTGCTCGGCCTGTTCGCGTCTAGTCGCCGTCGGCGAAATCTACGACGACCTGCTGGAGCGCGTCATCGAGCGGGCCCGTCGGATCACCGTCGGCGACCCGTCGTCGAGCGAGAACTTCGCCATGGGCGCGGTCATCAACCAGGCCGCCTACGACAACACCCGCGATTACATCAAGATCGGCAAGGGCGAAGGCCGCATGGTGCTGGGCGATACGCCCGTGCCCGGCGGCGGGTTCTTCATTCCGCCGACGATCATCGCCGACGTCGATCCCCGCGCCCGCATCGCCCAGGAGGAGATCTTCGCGCCGGTGTTGGCCGTAATCAGGGCCCGCGATTTCGAGGACGGCCTGCGGATCATCAACGACACGCAGTACGGCCTGACCGGGTCGCTCTATTCGCGCGATCGCAACCGCCTGCACCGCGCCCGACGCGAGTTCCACGTGGGCAATCTCTATTTCAACCGCAAGTGCACCGGGGCTCTCGTCGACGTGCAGCCCTTCGGCGGATTCAATATGTCGGGCACCAACAGCAAAGCCGGCGGCCGCGATTACATCCAGATGTTCCTACAGGGCAAGTCGATCACGGAGCGCTTTTAGAGGATCTGAATAGGACCATGAAATAGGGAAACCGATTCCACCGCGACCGAGGAATCCTCGCCCGTAGGGCGTATGATCGTAGCCAGGGGCTTCAGCCCCTGGAAGTGGTCTCTGTTTTCCCCCGCCCGGAGGGCGGACGAGACTCCGTTTCCCATTTTTTGGGGTTCCTAATTAGCAAGACGAGCCGCGGGTGTCCCATCCCTTGTCCCGCAAGGGGTGGGGGATTGCGATTCGCTGACGGCTGATGGCTGAAAGCTGGTGGCTTGCGACCTGCAACTGACGACTGATAACTGACCACTGACCACTGATGACTTCTCCCCATCCATATCACGAAATCGAAGCCAAGCTCCGCGTTGATCTACACGAGCCCGTACGCCGGCGTCTGGGCGAACTGGGCGCTCAATTCATCGGGCGATACCTCGAACACAACCACATCCTCGACCGACCCGATCGTTCGCTCCAGGCTGCGAGCTGCGGGCTGCGTGTCCGATCGATGGACACGCTCGAAGGGCGACCCGCCGCCGCGACGTTGACCTACAAAGGCCCGCCTCTGCCCGGGCCATTCAAACGCCGCGAGGAAATCGAAGTGACCCTCGGCCTATCCGAGCCGCGACTGTTAGGGAGCAGTGTTGCCGAGCCGCGACCGTCTGGGAGCGGTTCTTCGACCGATTCCGCGGTCGTCTGTTCAAGCGCTCTCAATCTACTTCGCGCCCTG
Organism: Myxococcales bacterium; assembly: GCA_003598065.1. Lineage (GTDB taxonomy): Bacteria > Myxococcota_A > SURF-8 > SURF-8 > SURF-8 > SURF-8. The sequence goes on from QZKR01000112.1 coordinate 18,567, forward strand.
GGCTACGACACCGTTCTGCAATACGGCAAGCGGCGGGAGCGCTGGAAGCTCGGCCAGTGCACCGTCGAACTGGACGACGTGGCGGACCTGGGCCTGTTCGTCGAAATCGAAGGCCCCGACGAATCAACCATCAGCGCCGCCCAATCCGCCCTCAACCTCGCCCACGTCCCCCACGAACCGCGCAGCTACGTCCGCATGATCAGCGAGCGGAGCGCATCCTAAGCGGTTAAGTATGAACAATGTCAGGCGGGAAGCTTAATCGACGTGCTCGCTCCCGAGGATTCGTTGACCACCACGAGCTCACCCCGCGGACCGATGGCCAGTTGGTGGTTGGCGTTGAGCAACTCCAGCCCATAAACCGTCCCGTCGGCGGCGATATCCACGTTCAACTCGTCGCTGATGCGGATGGTCTCCACCTCCTCCGGCTTGTCACGCAGATGGATGTAAGCAACGTTGTAGCGAGGATCGTAGGTCATTCTCATCTGCGTGACTCCTTAAAAGAACCGCACCAGAACGGTGATCACCAACCGGGCCCTTCTCGGGGGAGGACGCTGCCGGGCATACTATGCAACCTTGACGGGTCGGTGGTGCAAAACCATGAAATGTCGCGGACGTAAAGCCGCGGTAGCGTAGGTGCGCCCCTCGTCGTCGCTGAACTCGAGCTCGAAGGCGTCGTCGCCGAGTACCTCGACAATCGTCCCAACCTGACCGCGGACAAGCCTGCGATCCGGGAGATCAACCGTAAGGGCCACGACATCCAGAAGTTTTGGCGTACTCGACATGGCACAATCCTCGGTCAAACCACGTAGCAACTGGTCAGGCGGGGAATGTCCTCGTCCTTTCGGACGATCCACGCGCTGCGTATCTCGACGGGGCCCGCCGGTCCCTCCATGATGAATTCTACCACGAACCGCCGTCCGAAACCATCTTCTTCGCCCGCCTTTGCTTCCCCCTCGCGTGCCGCCCAAAGCAAGGCTTCTCGGAGCACTTCGGCTCGCGTCGCCGTCAGGTCCAGTCTTTCGGCAAACGCCCGCGCTTTGTGACGCCCGCGCAGGTGGTGTGGATTGAGGCAGTAATCCCTTAGTTTGGCCATGTCGACGTACGCTCGATCACCGCCCGGCAGCTTCATTGCCCTGTCGCCTTCTCTACGATGGGGATCTCCTCCTCACTCGGACCGCACCCCATGCACGCCACTCAATCGATCTGCTTGCCCGTCGCGTTGACCCACTCCGAAACACAACCGCCCGAGCGCTACTGCGGACTGACCCCTGTTACCGTGATGAGCGGCCCCCAGTCTTCGTGCGGGCCTGGGAATTTCGGTTCGAGATTTTCCAAACCAGCCATAGCCAGGATCATATATCCGCAAAACCACGCCAATCGAATCATATCGTCAAGACTCTGCTCGCGCGCATCATCAGATAACCCTCCGCCTTCGTTTGTCAGCCAGTCTGGGTGCGCGTTTCTGTGACGGAGCCGGTGGTAGCTCTTGACAACTTCCTTGCATCGACCGTCCCAATTGACACGCGGAAGAAACTTGTTTCGGAATAGTTCCATGCACGCGTCGACTTTCGACGATTTATCGTTGCTCTTGTATGGCTTACAGGATAAGGTCCTGAGCGCGGCATCCAGTACATTCGCACAAAGCAGTTCGCGAGCAGCAAGGGTTCGTTGTCGGGCAACCTCGGCCATCTGGGCACACATTCGCCGCGCAACATCAGCCTCCTTCCGTCCGTGCAGAAAGAAACGCGTGAGCGCTACAAACTGGTTCTTATCAACACGATTGGGTGTCCGGTGCTCGCGTGGTGGGAGGGCAAAAAGCCCAAGCCTAGTAATTCTTCCGAGTCGGCGTCGTTCAGTGAATTCATGTTTACCGCGAATTGCGCGACGTTCCAGCAGCCGCACCGTCCGTCCCCCAAGGAATGAGAGAGATGTTTCGGCGGCTTCGGCCCAACCCCATGCATCTTGACGAGTCCAGCGATTGCAGGATAGTGCCCAATCCATTCTCAAACGCGTTCTTGATGTGAGCCATGCGCGAAGTTTGACCCCATCCTCTTCGTAGCTGATGCCCCCCGCAGAAAATCGCTGTTCAATCAGTTGTTCGTTGAGGTGCGTGTCGCTCTGCACGCGGTCCGGGAAAGCCAGACCGTCACCAACGAGAAAAAGGGCCGAACCACGGTGCGTGGTGGTTGGCGGTGTTTCTCGCTGGGCCTGCACGAAAAGCACGGACGGAGGGCGGGCACTGAGGCGCTCGGAAGCGGCCAATTCCACATGTTCGTTGATCGCGAGAGGCGCGGAAACCGCCCGTGTTCCATCTTTGGTCGTCATTCGGATGCACCGGAGCTCCGAAGGTTGCACAGCCCCAATCTTGCCAAACTCTATCGTGTTAGGCAGGGGCTGGCCTGTGCGCGAAAGAAACACTTCGAGGTGAAATCCTCGCCTCGGACTCCATTTCAGGAGTCCACGTCCTGCATAGCTTCCTCGAAGGTACTCGAAGCCAACGTTGCTTAAGACCCACTCGTGTTTGTTTGAGTAGTCAAACATTCCCGGCGCCCGTTGGCCTAATCACTGTTTCCCACCCGCGGTCGGGCCGATGCCTTCGATGACCACTTGGCGCAGGGTGTCCCGGTCGCCGAATCGCTTGACCGCGTCGAGAATCTCTATCCCGGCGAGCTGCCCGTGGGCGTCGACATCGGCAGCAATCCCCTCGCCGAGGTGCCTCGTGGTAACGGTTGTCTCCCGAAACACGATGGACAGCGCGTCGACTTCGGCATCGTACGTAATTCGCATACCTGGATAATGCGACGGGCTGGTCGGCGACGCAAGAGTCCCCGTCCTGACTCTTGTCAACCAGGCGTCCCGCGCCGATACTATCCCTGCCCGGCAACACAAAGCGCTGGCCGGGCGAGGTTCGCGGGATCACCCGCACCGGCTGACCCAACTCGTCAGGAGACCGATCATCTCATCAGGAGAACGTGCGATGAAGCTCGAAGAATACCTCCAACGCAGCAACGTGAAGTTCGAGAAGCACACCCACCCGGTGGCCTACACCGCCCAGCAGCTCGCCGACGCCGAGCACGTCACCGGCTTCATGGTGGCCAAGCCGGTCATCGTCAAGGGGGCGACCGACTTCGCCATGTGCGTGATCGCCGCCCCCGATCACCTCGATCTCAAGAGCGTCGCGGGCGTGCTCGGCGAGAAGGCGGTCCGCCTGGCCACCGAGCCGGAGATGGCCGACCTGTTCCCCGACTGCGAGCTGGGGGCCGAGCCGCCCTTCGGGCCGATGTTCAACCTGCGGACCGTGGCCGACGCCCGCCTGGAGAACGATGTGTACTTGGTGATGCAGGCGGGCACCCACAGCGAGGCCGTCAAGTTGCGACTCAGCGATTGGAAGCGGGTGTGCAAACCCCTCGTCGCCGGCATTGTGGTGCAGTAGCAAGCGGCCGCGGGCACGAACGTTAGGCGATTTAAGCGTCAAGCGGTGCATGCGCTTTGGCGTCACTGCGGAGAGCGGTGGCCGTGTGGCGTCTATCCGCCGACCAGCTCCGGCGCCGATCCCAGACGCACTGATTCCGCCCCATCCCACCCATTTTCCCAAATCTGACAAACACTGGAAATCGGGCGGAAGGTCTGATAAAATAAAGCCTTTAACTTGGAGTCGACCTCTATGTTCGAAACACGACGAATCGACTTCACCGTGGCGATTACGGGCGGCTGGTTGTTCGCCTTGATTACCCGCCCACTTCAGGCTGACCCGGCGGCATTCTGCACCATGTCCACAGCCGGCCAGCAGTTGTTGAACCAGTACCCGGCCGTTGAATACCACTGCGAAGATGCGCCCGGCTCGACCGGCGGC
>QZKR01000082.1 GCA_003598065.1 Myxococcales bacterium
GTTTCCTGGGCATCGCCCCCTCCTCCTGAGAGTGGATGACGCTCAGTATACCATAACTCAAATATTAAGTGAATGGTATTAGTCGTGAGACTATGGCACGCCTGCATGGTCGTGGCCCGCCGCCATCATCTGTATTTGGCCCCGCATCTGGGGCAGTCGATTCTTTTTTCTTGGATTTTGGCTCCGCAAGGGCAGAAACCAAGGGCGCTCCCAGTTTCTTGAGTCGTCGTCGCGTCGGCGGAAGCGACGGATTGGTTCGCAGCCGCCAGCGTTTCTTGAGTCGTTGCCGCGTCGGCGGAAGCGACGGATTGATTCGCCGCCGCCAGCTGCGTTTTGATCGCCTTTAGCAGACCGATGATCTGGTCTTGCTTCGCTAAATGCAGGTTGATTTTCCAGTACCAGCATACAATTTCCCGGCAGATGAGAACAACAATCACAAATGCGAAAGAACCTACAATAGTAGCAAGAATAAGAAAGCCAATAGGATTTCGTTCGTCAAACCCCGTCAGCATCGTGAATGAAAGCAGAATGGTCAACGCCGCGAGCCATGGATTGATTCGTCCGTTCATAACCGATTCTCCCTTCCGAGATTTTCCGTTTGCTTTGTTTCCCGAGCCGGATGTTAAAGGCGTATAGCACAGAGCAAATGGCGATGCAAATAAAATAATAGGATTGCAATGGGAGGCATTTCTTGATGAAGCCAGTGCTGGAGCAGGCGTCCACGCCTGCTTCCAAACGTTTAGGAGCAGGTCTGGAGACCTGCTCCAACAAAACTCCATCCCGGAGGTAGAGTCGCGTGGCCGTCTTCTCTTTGCATGTCGCCGACACGCTGGCCGAATACGGCAGCCCTCCCTACTACTCCGAGGCGCGGGCGCGGTTCGTTCAGGACACCTTCGTCAGTTTCATTGAAATCGACGCCAAGGAGTACGCCACGCCGCTGCTTGTGGTGTCCGATTTCGGCGCGGCCTTCAACAGCAGCATCGCCGGCGGGGGTTCGGCCTCCATCGGCGATGATGGCCTGGTGACGATTACGGCGTCTTCGACGAACTGGATTCCGGTTCTTTGCACGGGCTCCGACGCTCCGGTCGGCAACGCCCTGTGGGAGCGGCTTGGCTTCGATCTGATGCAATCCTTCAGTTACGCTCTGGCCCACACCGGGACGCGGCAGATTCAGGGCAGCCTCTTTTTCGGGACGCTCGCCGAAGTCGGTCAGGACGCGCGGGAATCCTTCGGCCATCAGGCGACCGGCGTGCGGGGCCACACGGCCTACGTGGATTTCGCCAGCGCCGTCGAGCGGACCATCCGCGCCTTTTATCTGGACGAAGCCCGCGCCGAACAGATCCGCCGCTGGTACGCGCTCGCCCGCGAGGGCCGCAAGATCACGCTGCGCGAGGGCACGAGCGAAACCTATTGGGCCCTGCATCCCGACATGATGACCGGCGTCGATTCGGCGCTCAGGCGCACGGCGCATCTCTACCCGCTGTATGGGCTGGAACTCAAACTGAGGCAATGGAATAGCTGATGCCCGCCGGACGCGCCGCACTCATGGGCCCGATCGATGTGACCGAAAACGACAAGTCCATCGAAGTCTGGACCAATGACGACATGGACGGGTACCAGCTCGCCAGCGTAACGGTCCAGACCTACGCCACGATCGAAGACCTGATCGTTGCGCTGAACACGGCGCTTGTGGCCATCGACGCCGGATTCGAGGCGTCGCTTTATATCCCGACTTCAAGCGACGCGGAGAGCATCCGGGAGGACGGCTGCCATCTGAGGATAGACTACTCGGGCGGCGTCTTTCGCGTCCGCTGGCCGGCGGATTCGATGCACGAACACCTGGGCTTTCTGTCGAGCACGACAACCAACGCCAATTTCCACATGAGCAGCTACGCCCCCGAGGCGACGCTGGTCGCCGAGGGCGTGGGCGAGAGCTTCCCGCAATACCCGGCGCAATCGACGCAGACGCTTTCCCAGGCGCTCGTGACGGCCTCGACGGCGATCGCCACGGGGGCCGAACGCTACATCAAGTGGCACGCGCTCAACGAGTTGCAGTGCGGCAAGCTTAGGGAGATCTGGGATGCCTGCGAAGCAAACGGTCTGCCGGCTTATTTTTACGACAACTACGAACGAGCCGAGCCCTACGCCATTTCCCATGTGGTGCGCTTCGACACCCGCCGGCAACGCAAACTGGAGTTTCAACCACGCCAATCCCCGGTTTCCGGCCTCTATGACGCCGAAACCATCATGGTTTACGTCGGCGGTTCCTACGCCCCGACCATCATAGGAGGGACGGATAGCGTCATGCGCGAATCGTGGATTTCCAAAGTCGCCGGGGCGACGCTGCTGACGACCGAGTGCGACCCCTTCATCACCATCGCCGCCTCTCCCCTCGTCGGGGCCATGACCTTGACCCTGCCGGAAATGAGCGCCGGCACCGACGGCACGGTGGTCAAGGTCGTCCGCTTCGGGGAATACGTCATCACCATCGAGGATTTCGGGAGCGCCACCGTTCTCCTGCTGCTGGCCGATCGCGAAGCCGTCAAGCTCAAGTATCGCCACGCCATTACCGAGTGGGTGGTGGTCAAGCACTGGACGCCGGGCGGGGTGGTGAACGTAAGCACCACGCCCTACACGATCGACGTTCTGGCCTGCATGCCCAACACCGTCCACGTCGTCGATTCCAGCGGCGATGCGATCGCGGCCTCGCTTCCCGAAGCGCCGGCGGATGGAACGCCCTGCGCCGTGCAGTGCTTCGGGGCCAACGGCCTGACGCTGAGCCCGTCCGGGGCCGACACGATCGACGGCGCGGCCTCCTTCGCGCTCTCCGACGGCGACGCCCTGTCGCTGGTCTACGACGCCGGCGCGGCGGACTGGCGCATCGTATGACTCATCTGGCCCGATCGAACCGCTACCCCTCCGCCCCGGCGGCGGCCACCGGCCACCTGTCGAGCAAGACGACGCTGGAAACGGTCGCCGAGGCGCTGGACCGCTTCCGCCTGGACGATGCGGAAGCGACAGTTTCCATCGGCTCCGATCCGCAGACCGTGCTGGCGGCCCTGAACCCGCTGGGCGTCAAGAACCTGACGTTGAAGCTGCGCGGCACGCGCGACCACACGGGCGACGGCCCGGTTATCTACGCCCATGATCTGGCGCTTGCCGCGCCCTATTACGACTGGAAGACGGTCTCGCTGACCGGCTACGCGGCGTCCACCGACGCCGTGTCGGACGTGTTGACCAACGGCGACACGACGGGTCACAACAACTACGTCACGGTGGCGACGGGGGCGCTGGGCTGGGCGGCCGGAAACTGGTACAAGGGCAGCACCGGGGCCTACTTCATGAGCGTCGCCGGCAAACAGCCGGGGATCGTGGCCCAACTGACCGGCGGGATCACGGCCTGCGACGCCACGGGAGGCGCGGGGGCCAGCCATTGGAAGATTCCCCTTCCGGCGCAGGCGTCCACCTTCGACGCCACGACGAAGTTCATATTGGCCGCTTGCGTCCTCAAGCCGGCCTCGGGGAACGTGCTGACCGTCGGCGGCTTCGCCCATCTCTCGGTGTCGAATCTCATGCTTTACCGGGGCTCCTACGTGGCCGATTACACCCGCGTGACATTGTCGCGCGTCCCGGCCTACGCGCCGAGCCCCGTTTTCGACGTCGCTTCGCATGCGACGCTCGAAACCGCCGGACCGATCTACGTGACCAACGCCAACACGGCCTCGACGGCGGGCCTCCAAGTGAACCGCTGCGCCGGGGCGTCGATCGGCCACGGCTCCTACTTCGCCAACAACGCCTATCACGTTCTGGCGGGGTCGTCGTATGACAACCCGTGGTCCGGACGCCTGGAAATCAACGACGTCACCTTCGATACGGCGTCCGGGGCGGCGGTCAAGTCCCTCGGCATCGGAACCGTGGCGATGTCGAACTACGTCTTCCAAGGGAGCGGCAACTACCGGCTTTGTTACGCCTACGGCGGGCGGATCCATTACCAGATCGCCACCGGGACCGCGCCGAGCCCGATCGACGGCACGACGCAGGTCGCCGGCGGCGTGATTTACGGGTATTGACATGACGCGTTTGAGCAGTTCCGATCACATCCTCGTGGACCCGGCGACGGTCACGGGCCATCTGGCCTCCGCCGTGACGCTGGAAAACGTCATCGAAACCCTGGACCGCTACGCGCTCGACGACGTGATCGCCGAGGTCGCGATCGGCGAGGACCCGCAGACCGTCATCGATGCGGTGGACCCGCTGGCCGTCAAGGGGATCACGCTCAAGCTCTCGGGCACGCGCGACCACACGGGCGACGGGCCGGGGATCTACGCCAGCGACCTCGCGCTCGGCAGCCCCTATTACGACGGCAAGGCCGTGACGATCATCCACAAGGCGGCGGCCCGCGCGGACGTCTTCACCGATCTGCTGACCAACGCCGATTCGTCCGACACCCATGACGACTTCGTGACGGTTCTCAAGGGAACGCTCGGCTGGGCCGCCGGCAACTGGTACAAGGGCAGCACCGGGGCCTACCTCATGACCCTGGAGGGCAAGCAGCCGGGGATCGTCGCGCAGCTCACGGCGGGGGTTTCGGAATGCGACGCCACCGGCGGGGCGGGTTCAACGCATTGGAAAATCCCCATCCCGCCCAGGCCACGACCTTCGACGCCACGACAAAGTTCATGCTCTGCGCCTGCGTCCTCAAGCCGGCCTCGGGCGTCGCCGCCTCGTTCTCCGGCAGCGTCCAGCCGGTGATGACCGGCGTGCTGTTCCATGGCGGGATCGCGGCCGAGGGCGACGCGCGGCTGGTTTTCTCCTATGCGGCGGCCTGCGCCCTGGACCACGTCGTCAGCCTGCAGGACCGGGCCTTGATGTTCGTGGCCACCGCCGGGCCCCTTTACGTCACGAATTCCGGCACGGCCGCCAAGGCGGGGCTGCTGCTGTCGGGCGCCGCCGTGGCCCGCATCGACAAGGCGACGGTCTTCTCCAACTGCGGCTACCACATCGCGGCGTCGGACGATCTCGGAACCCCCTGGAGCGGGGTCGTGTCGGTCGGCGGGGCGACGCATTTCGACACCGCCGTTACGGCGGCGATCCAACTGACCGGCGGGACCCTGACCATGGCCAGCTACGTCTTCCAGGGCGGCGGCAACTACCGGCTCTGCTATGTCTATGGCGGCCGGCTGTTCTACGCCACGGCCACCGGGACGGCGCCGGATCCGATCGACGGTACGACGCAGATCGCCGGCGGCGTGATTTACGGGTACTAGGAGATGAGGCGGGCGGATTCCGCGTTGCTGCATCCGCCCCTACGGGCTGTCACCCCCGCGTACGCGGGGGTCCATGGATTCCCGCCTGCGCGGGAATGACGAACCCTAGTGTTGGAGCAGGTCTCCAGACCTGCTCCTAAACGTTTAGGACCAGGCGTGGACGCCTGCTCCAACACGGAACAAGGATTTTCATGTCCGTCCTTTTCCACAGCCAGGCCGTCTACATGGGCCCCTGCCACTGGCGGCTGCCCTTCACCCTGAGCGGGACCACGGCCGTCAAGCTCGGCCAGGAATTCGGCGACTCGACGAAGTGGACGCTGCAAAAGTACGACGCCGACGCCGGGACCTGGGACGCCGTGACCGGCCAGATCTTCGGCTTCGTCCAGACGGATGTCACACGGGCCCACATGGACATCGCCTTCCACGACCTGGACGGGCTTTACCGGCTGGTCTGCACGGCGGCCGATGTGGACACCGACCACGACACCATCTATCTGCGCGACCAGCACAGCGCCCACGAGCCCTATCATCTGCGCATCGAGGGCGTGCCCTACGTGCTGCCCTACCTCTACGTGGACCAGGAAAGCCTCCCGGACGGCGTCAGCCAGAAGCTGGAGCTGCGCGACGGGATCACCGACGACAGCAGCGTCACGCTGGGATTGGTGGATTACGACGGGTTTCTGACCGGCCTCTTCAATCCCGGGGCCACGACGCCGGTGACGGCGCTGGAACAGGCGCTTTCCGATAGCGAAATCTCCGTCATGTACGCCGTCGATACGACGGACTTCCCGGCGGCCGGGTATCTGTGGGTGGATAACGAGTGCATCCACTACAGCCTCGCCGCGCCGGGCGGCTTCCTCTCCCTGCTTCGCGGCCAGTGCGAGAGCGCGGCGGACTCTCACGCCGTGGGGGCGGCGGTCTTCGGCTACCTGCCGAACCTTCGGGGCCGCATCGCGTGGTTGGAAGACGGATCGGACGCCGTCATCTGGACCGGCGTCATCGATTCCCTGACGCCCGGCGAGAACCTCGCCGCCTACAGCCTGAGCATGGCGGACCCCAAGACGCTGCTGGACGCCAAGATAGGGTACAAGCTGGGCTCCGGCCAGGTGGCCAGGACGTTCCTGGTCACGGAGCGCGACAACCGTTTTCTGATCGACTACCGGCTGAAAGGCGGGGTCGTCGAGGGCTCCGTTCCGATGTCGCTTACCCCCGGCGTCTACGACATTACGCCCGTCGCGCAGGGCGCTCCGGTGGGGCCGACGGACACCAACCGGCTCCGCGTCGCCCTGAAAAACGCCATCAACGACGCTATCGCCGCCGAGGAGACGGACAGCGGGCGGGACCTGCTCGCGCGCTGCGAGGGTGTCTGGATCGGCGACGACAGCAAGCTGTCGATCAAGATGAGCTTCGTGCTGGACGCGCTTTATTTCATCCCCCACTCCGAATACGATCTTCTGGCGCGGCTCGGCTTCGAGAAGAAGATCGACTTCCAGGAACCCGAGGGCGGCGAGACGTTCTCCAACGGCCGCAAAAAGGCGACCAAGGACGCCGACAACGCCCTGGGCGGCACGGGCCCCAATAGCACCGTCATCCCCGTCAACCCCTCGCCGGATTCGCTCGACGGCGCAACCACCTTCGCCACGGCCGGTTACGCGAGAATCGATGACGAGATCATCTATCACAGCGGCCTGGACGTGGGGGAGGACTGGGATGCGGAACTTAATGGGAACATGAGCGTTGACCAGGAGCATTTGCTTTACCGAGACGCCATGGGGACCATCAATACCGACGATCTGGTCCAGATCGATGACGAAATCCTATATGTGAAGTATCCGCCTTCCGGCCCCTCCGCCCCGACCGGCTCGCTGACGATCGTTCGCGGCGCCAACGGCACCACGGCGGCGACACATTTGGATGGGGCCACCATCCTCAAGCTCCCCTATACCAAGCTGACGGGCTGTACGCGCGGGCTCTGCGGCACGGAGCGCGAAGCCCACGAAGGCGGGACGGAGGTCAGGGAAATCGTCGTCAGCGATCAGACAGGCCAGACCAGCCTCAAGCCCTTCATCTTCCTTCGCAACCTGCTGAACTCCGATCAAGGCTACAGTCTCGACCTGCCGTCGGCGGTGGCCGACCTGGAAGGGATCGCCGCCGCCGGCGAGCGCGGACTGGGCGCGGATGCGGCCAGCTTCCTCGCCATTCTGGAGGACGATGTCACCTTCCGCGACGCGGCGGCGATGATCTGCAAGTCGCTCGGATACTGGTTGTACGTCAACGCCGCCGGCCAGATCGCCGTGGGCCGCTTCCACCCGAAGCTCGCTCATCAGGGCGCGGACTTCACCTATGCTCCGACGCAGATTCTGCTCAGCGCCCCCTACGGCGTGGCCTGGGATGAAGCCGGGCGCTTGAACCGGGTGGTCGTCTCCTGTGACCGAGACGCCTCGGAGGACGATTACAAGCTCGAACTGCGGCTGAACGACAACCGCCTGCCTTCGAAGGCGTGGCGGCACAGCGATCACACCTACGAACTGGAAACCGATTATTTCCATTCCTCGCTGTCCCGGACCCGCCAGGGAAATTATGACGTGACGGCGCGCGAACTGGCCTTGACCCTGTTCGAGCGCTTCGGCTGCTTTCTGGCCGCGCCCCGCATCGGCGTCGCCGCCTCCCAGGCGTCGGGTATCGAGATCGGCAGCATCGTCAGCCTGACGGCTCCGGGGCTTCCCAACGGGGCCGGGACGCGCGGGCTCACGGGGATCTTCCACGTCGTCGAGCACCGGCGGGACTTCCAACAGGGGATGGTGGAATTGGGCCTCCTGGGCGGCGTGCAGGAGGGGCGGGGCTTCAACGTCTCGCTGATCGTCGCCGGCTGGGACGGAGAGAACAACACCCTGACAGTCCGCAAGGGCGGCTACTGGCCGGACGGCGTGAACCCCGACGAGCTTATCCAATCCGGCGACACGCTGGCCCTGATGCAGTTCACCGGCGGGGTGTTCGCCCGGGGAACGGCGGTTGTCTCCGTCGTCGCCGGGTCCTGGAGTTCGACCGACGACCACGCCGCCGAATGCGCCATCGAAATGGATAGCGGCTTTTCCGGCCCGCTCACGCCGGCGGTGGGCGACACGATTACCTGCGGAGACTACGACGACAGCTATGCGGAGTCGCCGCCGGACGCGGAAAACAGCGTTTTGAAGCTGCTGGCCTTCATCGCCGATACGGACGGCAAGCTCGGCGCGGCGGACGATGGGGGATACAACTACACGAATGAGGTCTAGGGGTGCTCGGGTACGCCCTCGAAGAAGCGGTAGGGATCGACGCCGGCGGCCTCGCAGGCGTTCAGAAGTAGCTCGCAGTCGCCGGGGAGAAACCAACAGGTGAAGTCGCAATCGTCATTGTCCGGATTGCTTTTATATTCCTGCTCGGGGCATAGGGTGGTGACCAGTCGTGGCGGATCGGCGGTCAGGCATTCGTCGTCAATTGGTCCGCTCCAAAGCCCCCTTTGGCCATAGGCCGGGAACCCCTTGTAATAAAAGGTAATGTCTTCCTTGCTGCGGTTGGCCTTGGCGTCATCGTACTTGGCGAAGCAATTGAGGACGCACTGGTCGAGCCTGTTCTTGCATTCGTCGTCGCAGTAATGCAGTTCGCCGTCCGTCGGCGCGTCGCAGACGTGGGAGAGCACGTTGCAGTTGTTCTCGCAGTCCCAACGGAAGGCGTCGATTTCCTCGTCGGTGTTGTAGACGCCCTCTTCCTCGGCCTCGGCGTCGCCGCCGGTCCCGGGTTCGCAGCGCCAGAAATCGACGTTGCAGAGCAGGCCATCGTCGCAGGGTCCGTCCGGATCGTCGCCCGGCCGGCAGCTTCCGCCGTTGGAGCCGTCGGGGGCGTCGCCGTCGATCGCGGGATCGTCCGAGCCGTCGCCGCAGGCGAGGAGCAACAGGGCCGCAAGGATCAAGCTTAACTGTTTCATGGCTGGCCTCCTGGATTAATCCTAGAACGCGGGGATTAATTCGTCAAGCCTAATCGGACAAGGGACTGGACAAGGGACTGGACAAGGGGCTTAAGCCCCTTGTCTTTATGAAGGGAAAAACATGACCGTACCCATAAGGCCCGACCTGACCGGCCGGGGCATCCATGACGAGGAGGCGCAGGCCGACCGGCCGCTCGGCGCCCATGCCCCCATCGAGATGCTCGCCATGTGCAACGCCCTCTATGAGCACCTGACGGACGAGGAGGCCCCGGGGGCGGACGCCCAGACCATCGACGGCCACCGCCACGCCCGCCCGGCCGATGGCGAGGACGCCGATTCGGCCTACGTCCAGCGCGATCTGTTCATTACCGAACCCGGCTACATCGTCCGGCAGAATACGATGACGGTCATGGGGGCCGTTTACTGGGTGGCCCTCGTCAACTTTTTCGACAACAGCGCCGCCGCCCTCGAACCCGTGTACGCCCTTCGCGCCTGCTTCTATTCGACCTGGGACGTGGATAACTTCTACTTCCGCCTCCTGGCCTGGGGCGACGGGGCGACGACGGGGGACGTGACGGCGACGATCTACGAAGAGGGCGACGACCCCGAAACCGTGCTGCTGGCTTGCGCCCTGACGGGGGCCGCCGGCATCGAGGCGGCGGACACCGAGGCGGCGCCCAAGCTCCTGGAATTCAGCTTCGCCGTCGATCGCACGGATGACAAGTGGGATCAAAAGCGGCTGCGGCTGGGGATCGAATTCACCCGCACCGCCGGGGCGGGACCGCTCTACGCCGAATCGGCCGACCGGCACCAGCCCGTCTATTACGACGCCGGCGGCTCGGATCGGGACGCCGGAAGCTTGCGAGGCGGGGCATGACGATAAGCGATTCCACCTTCAACGATATCCCCTATGATTCGTTCACCATCATCGGCAAGAACGAAGAGTGGGCCAAGCTGGCGGAGAACGCCAACCGCCTGCATCATATCGGCACGAACCTGACGGTTCCCGGCGGCGCGGCGTCCGGCGACGGCCACAACCACAAGGGCTACGACCCGGCGACCTTCAAGGGCGGGCCGGGAATCCCGCTGATTTCGTCGGGGCTCCTGGGCTACAACATCATGCCGCTGATCTCGGCGGCCGACAATAGCGACGCGCCTTTTATTACGGTCGCCCCGACGTGCTTCCGTGACGACGCGGGGGCCTGGGGCGAGCGGTTCGTCGATACGACGGACGTGATCAGCGCGCAGATTCTCGACGTCGCCGAGGACGGGCATTTCCTCATTCTGGACGCCGACTACACAACCGACCTGGACGCCCACGACTACCGCTTTTTTGAGGTTACGAACCCCAGCAGCGCGGGGCACGAGCATCAGGCCTTCGCCCTGCACCGCTTCCGCTGCCTGCAGGAATTCGCGCTGATTGACCGCACGGCGCTCTTCACGCCGCACGAAGCCAGCAACGATTTTACGGGCAAGGATATCAAAATCTACGCCTACAAGTCGGCGTTCGACCCTTACGCCGGCGAGTGGTTCGGGCTGTGGACGCCGGAGTGGGCGCGGCGGCTGGTTGTGCGTTTCCGCTGCACGGCGGCGTTTTTCAATACCGTGGACTGGAACGACAATTACGTATTCGAACTGATTTCCGAGTACCCGCTCTGGAACGTCTTTCTGCGCTGCGGCGCGGCGGACGGGTCCGTTACGGGGGTGATGGGCCGCGCCAGCCCGCTTGACGGCCACCCTGAATGGATTTCCGTAAGTTACGACCTCGACGCCCTGACGAAGGGGCAGGTGAACCAGTTCTCGTTGCGCGCGGAAATGAACGAGGATCTGCTGCGAATCTATTCTCCCAGCGCAACGCTCAGGCAGCGCGTGGAACTGTACTTCTACCGCTTCTCCAACAACCGTCCGTCGCCGGTGTTCTACGAATTCCAGGCGAACGACGCGGGGTAACATGGCTACGACCATCAACAACCGCTATCTGGAGATGCACGAGGAGGACTTGCGGGCCGGCGAGGCCGTCGCCGCCTCCAAGGGCCGCAACCTCGCCTCCAATCTGGCCTGGCTCGGCTGCGCCTACAAGGGTCTCTTCCCCTACGGCGCGGCCGTTGGCGAGCGCTTTCCGGCGGGGGCGGCCGGCTATAACCACACGGGGGTATCGACCGACGACACGCCCAGGGCCACCGGAGCCTTCCTGCACGTCGCCGAGAACCTCCCCCGGCCGATCTATCGCAGCAATGCGGGTCTCGACGGCCCGGTGGCGATTTCGACGAAACATTACGAGGACGGCTGGCGGGACGTCAACGGCTGGGCTTTCGGCCCGAGCTGGGGCGGCCATAGCGAACTGTCCGGCGCCCTGGATTCCATCGCCCGCTGGCCGGTCTGGTCGCACGTCTACCGCTGCAAAATCCGCCTCTACACGGCGGCCAGGGTGCAGACGAGCGGCGTCCAGCTGCGGCTGCGGCTGCGGCTCACGAGGACCGAATCCGAAACCCTGGATGACGAGTTTATCGCCGGAGCGGGCGACGGCGAGGAGCTTCTCGTTACCGGCAGTGGGGCGACAAGCTACGCGATTTACGAGCCGGTGCTCGACCTCTACACCGACCCCGAGCGCCGGCGCATCTGGCGCGAATGGGCGAAGCGGGACGATCCGCTCTATCTGGCCTTGCAGGCGCACATCAGCGCCAGCGGAACGGGCTACATCATGGACAGTGCGTATGACGCCGGCCTTGGCGTCTTGTTCCACACCCTTCCCGGCCTGGCCTTCACATCGTTTTAGGAGAAACGCATGAAAAACGCTTTGGTTCGAATCGCCAAATTCCTTGCCTGGCTATCCCGCTCCCTTTTCCGGCGGAGGCGGTCCCGCATCAGCGCGCGGGTGAGGGAGGATGCGAGGCAGATGGTGAACATGCTTAACCGATGCCCAAGGCGATAACACGAATCCCCACCGACCGCAAAGGAAAAGCACCATGGACATCGCAGCCTTCCTGGCCCTCCTGCTGGCCGTCTCCACGCTCCTGTGGCGGGTCGTGACCGATAGCAAACAGGACACCCGCAAGGAGCGCGACGACCGGGAGGACTCGATTCTGGTCAAGGCGGCCCTGAAGATCTCCGAGCATTCGGCCGTCTGTCAGGCGCAGATGCGCGACAGCCTGCGGCGCATCCACGAGAAGGTGGAGGAGACGAACGCCAGCATCGGCGACCTGAGCCGGGACGTCGCCCTGGTCAAGACCGAACTGAACGGCAACCTGGAACGGCGCATCGCGGCGGCGGTCAATGACGCCATGCGCGAGCGGGAAGCGAGGACGTGATATTCATGCACCCGGCCCTTGCCCGCGACGTCGAGCTGCTGGACCGGCGGCCGGAGCCGCGGGGGTTCTTCCCCCTCGACGATCTGGCCGCGCTGGCCGGCGTCCGGAAGATCTTCGCCTGGCGCTGCGCGGTGTGTGGCGAGATCGAAGCGCGGTGGAAGGGAAACAAGATCTATGCGCCCTACGCGGCGATAGAGCAGTTGCGCGACCTGCAACGCATTTACGAGGAAAAGCCATGAGCGAACTTACCCTGCGGCTTTATGCGGCGCTCAATTGCGAGCCGATGGAGGATGGATATAGCCATCCGGCAGAGAGCATCCTTCGCGCCGCGAAGGGTGAGATGGTTATGGAGGTCCGGAGGCTCCAACCTGCCGGCCCGTCGATTTTTGCGGGGGCCATCCGCTGCCTGGGAAGAATCCCCGAGGCGAACGGACCGGCGGCGGCCGGGCTCATATCGGACGCCCTGAAAAGCGAATCCGCCCAGGTGCGAGATGCGGCGATCTGCGCCGCCGAACAATGGGGCGGTGGGAACATGATTGCGGTGCTCAGGAATCATCACGATCCGGAACCGTGGCTTGACGACTACCGCAAGGGCGTTATCACCGATCTTGGAGGTTGACATGAGCGAACCCCAGATGCTGAGCCCGCATTTCGCGCGCTCCGAAATGCAATGCCATTGCGGCTGCAACAAGTGCATCGTCTGCGTCGATCTGCTGGACGCCTTGGAGGACCTCCGCGAACGTGTCGGCTGGCCGCTGGTGGTGAACAGCGCCTACCGCTGCCCCGAGCACAACGCCGCCGTGGGGGGCAAGCCCAAGAGCAAGCACCTGGAAGGCATCGCCGCCGACGTCTGTTGCCGAAATCTGAGCGTTGACGATCTCGCCCGGGCGGCCGAAACCATCCCGGCCTTCCGGCGCGGCGGGATCGGCAAGTACCCGAAGAAGGGTTTCGTCCATGTGGATGTCCGCCGGAACGGCCCGGCAAGGTGGGTGGGGTAGCCGCGATCATTCGGAAATCATTCCCCGATCATTCCCGAATCATTCCCCTTGGCGGTGTGCCATGCCTGGAGCAAAGCGACAGGCATGCTCCGCGAAGCATGCTTGTCGAAGACTCCAAGCATGGCACGCCCCAAACGCATGGAGAGCGATCATGCAAGCCACCGTCACCGGCATTCCGCACAGCCGCTTCAAGGCCAAGATCATGGCCGGAATGCTTTATATCACCACGCTCGGGATGATCCTTGTCGCCGTTTGCGCCAAATATCCCGAGGCCGTCGGCGCCATCGGATTGATGGCGGCCGCCTGCAATGGAGGACTGGGGATGATCGCGGGCGCCCGGGCGGCGCATCAGTACGCGGCGGCGACGGCGAGGAAACAGGAGGTCGAGGGGTGATCGCCGTGTGCCATGGCTTGCTTGCAAGCCATGCGTCTTCACCCCCTCATGCTTTGCAAGCAAAGCATGGCACACCCGAAAAGGATACCCATGCAAATCCTTAAGTCCCGTTGGTTTCCCTGGCTGCTGGCCGCCCTGCTGTGTGTGGCCGCCTATGGGGTCTGGACGCATCGCGACGCCTCGGAAGCCGCCTTGCGCGCCGAAAAGGCCGCCATCGCCGAACGCTACGCCACACAGGAGCGCGAGCGCGCCCGGGAGCGTGCGGCGCTTGAGGAGCAGGGCCGGGCGCTGGATTTCGAACGGGAGCAGTTCGAGGCCGCCTGGGAAGCCCGGCAACGGGAATTCGCCGATCAGGCGCAGTCATGGCGCACGGATCGCGCGGCGCTGAAAGGCGCCTTGGCCCGCATGGCGCGGGTGGAGGAATCCAGGATTGAGACGACCGCCGAGACCGTCACGATGCCCGCCGAGGCGGCGGCCAATCTGGCGGTCGATCGCGCGCGCTGTAGCGAGAAGCTGGCGCATTGCGAGAAGGATTGCGACCTGCGGCTGCGCGACGCGGCGAACGCCTCGGCCCTGCGGCTCAATGCCGAGGAGATGAAGCGCACGGGTCTGCTCAGGGATCTCGACACCTATCAAGCCGAGGCCGCCTACTGGGAAGCGCGGGCGCGCGAAGCCAAGGCGGACGAACTGCGAACCGGCCTCACCTGGGGCGCGGTGGGCTTCGCCGTGGGGGCCATCGCGGCCGGGGCCACGGCGGCCGGGTTGGCGCTGCGGTAGCGCTCAGCCCCTCCATCCTGGGCCGCTTTGCCGTTTCGGGAATTTATAAAAAGAAAATTTTGTTGTATTATTTGGAGGCTCCCGCTCCCCGAGGCGTCGCGCTTCGATTCCAACCCGCGTGAGGGTTTCATGGGAGGCGATTTCGACATGGCGCTGGTCGCCGCCGTCTGGGAGGCGCTGGCCAACGATCCCAGCCCCCAACTCCGCCGCCGTCTGCTCTGCGCCCTTTCCGGCCCCCGCGCCTTGTCTGCTTTTCCTGCCCAATCATCGCCGCAAGCCCCGTGCGCGACGCCCTGGGCGTCGCCACCCGACCCCGCCGCCGATGCCCTGCCGCTCGCCCCGGCCGAACCAGCCGCGTCGGAGGGGGAGTAGGGGAGGGCAGATTCCTCTCTTTTCCCTTGAAGTTCAACTATTTTCAGTATACGCTAAATTCTTAAGGTTACATGCTGTAGTTCAAAACCCTCTTCGCTGAACCGATCCTGAGGGGCTTTCCGGCATGATTGATCGTCAGCGCATCTTGCTGGATTTGATCGGGCGCGCTCGGGGCAACCCGAAGCGTACGCAGCTGATGAAGTGGCTATTTTTGCTCAAAGAAGAAACCGCCATCGGGAAATCAGTTTCTTTTTACGAATTTGTGCCTTACAAGTATGGTCCATTTTCCTTCTTGGCCTATCGAGAACTTTCCGCCCTCTGCCAGTCGGGGGTGGTGGATGAAAAAACTCTCTCCATACCTGAGGCGTCGAGGGAAACGGTCAGATCCGAAACCGCCAAACTGTCACATGGCGCGAGGCAGGCGGTGGCGGGGATCGTCGATCGTTACGGCGCGCTTTCCCTTGAGCGGCTTATGGAGGATGTTTATAACCGGTATCCCTGGTACACCGTTCGCAGCGAGGTGGAGACGAAAGCCGCTCTGCCGAAAGCCAAGGAAGCCGTCTTTACGGTGGGGTATGAAGGCCGCACCATCGACGGCTTGCTGGATCATTTGCTGAAAAACGGCATTCGCCAGCTCGTCGATGTGCGCCAGAACGCCCTGTCGCGCAAGTACGGCTTTTCCGGAAAGACGCTTCGAAAGTATTGCGAGGACGTCGGCATAAGTTATGTGCATCTGCCGTCGTTGGGGATACCCTCGCGCCTCCGGACAAACCTCGATTCCGATGAAGCTTACGTGCGGCTGTTCGACAAATACGAGCGCGATATTCTGCCGAAGCAGGCGCAGGCGATCCGTGAAGCCGCCAAACTTTCTCTCTCGATGCCTTCGGCGCTGATGTGCTTTGAGAAAGATCACCATTTCTGCCATCGGGGCCGTCTGGTCTCTTACGTCGCCAGCGAGGCGGGTTTGCCGGTGGAACATCTGTAATTTTCTTAAAGGTCGCTTGATGGGCGAACGCAAGCGGGTTCTGGTAACAATTAAGACTTATCCGCAGCCATCAAGAAGCCATCAGGAACTGGTTTGCACTGCCGGCGTCCTTGATGACGGTTCCTTTATCCGCCTGTATCCGGTCAACTTCCGCTATCGACCGTACTGGCAATGGTATAAAAAATATGAGTGGATCGAGGCTGAGGTTGAAAAAAATCAGGATGATCCCCGAAGGGAAAGCTATCGGCCCAACCTGGAAACCATTCATCCGACTGGAGAATGGATAGATACGAAGAAAAATTGGGCTAAGCGCAAGCCGTATGTGTTGCCCCTTGTCTCCAGGTCGATGGAAGAATTGCGGGAACGGCAGGAAGCGGAAAACGTCTCGCTTGGAATCATCAAGCCCAAGGAGATTTCGGCGCTTATTGTGGAACCCGACGAGCCGGACTGGAAGCCCAAACATCAGGAGCTTTTCCGGCAGCTCAAATTGTTTGGCCCGGAACAAAAAACGCTCGAGAAAATCCCGTTCAAATTCTCCTATAAATTCACCTGCGACGATCCCCGCTGCAACGGCCACCAGATGATGATCGAAGATTGGGAACTAGGTCAATTGTATCTTTCGATGCGGGATAAGCACGGCGGTCCGGAAATCGCCGCCGAAAAAGTCCGGCAGAAATTTTATGACCAGATGTGCGCTGCGGACAGGGACACGTATTTTTTTGTGGGCACCGTGGCCCGGTACGGAACATGGATTGTCCTCGGCGTATTTTGGCCGAAGAGATGAAATGTGATTATTTTCCGATAGCGTGAACGCGGATCTAAAGCCCGCTCGCCTCTGTCCCCCTCCTACTCTCCGAACTCCCAGTCCCGCCACAACTCCAGCAGTTCCCGGCGCTGCTTCAAGGTGAGGATCGCCGCCGCGTCGTCGGCGGCGACGATCATCCGCCGCGTGTAGCGGTCGAACAGATCGAGCCCCCGCTTCTGCAGCGCGTCGAGCGCCGGCCGGTCCACGGGGTCGGCGTCGAGCGCCTCGATGATGCTCCGCTTGAGGGCCTTGTCCTCCTGCTGGAAGGCGAACAGATCGACGGCCAGCCCGTCGAGCAGGAGATCCATTTTTTTCTTCTGCTCGTCGGTGGTGTCCACCTTCCACAGCGCCAGGTTGACCTTGCCGGCGAGCTTCTCCTTCATCTCCGGCGCGTTCTGGGGATCGCGCGGTTTGTCGCAGCCGCCGACGGCGAGCGCGGCCAGCAAGAGCGGAATCAGCAGCGCGAAAAGTTTCATGTCCATCTCCGGTTCGCCTGAATAATGTCGGGCTTCGCTTGCGTTCCCAACGCCGCGACGCTATCACAAGCCGCCGAACGGCTCAATGCGGAATCGCGGGCGGACCTTGCTGGAGCACGGTTGCACCGTGGTCCAGACATTTAAATGAGTGGAGCACAGTACAACTGCTCCATCCCGGAGCCCATGGGCAAGCTTCACTTCGTTTCGCTTAGCCCATGCTACCCAGCCCATGCCACCCAGCCACGTTTCAACGTTCACGGTTTGTCCAGGGTCACGCGCCGGCCCGCTTGAGAAGATCCAGCCTGACGGCTTGGCGCGGCATGCTTGGAGCTTGAGGCAAGCAGGGCTCGTCCCAGGCAAGCCAAACGGCCCTACACGGCCATCTTTTTTGTACACTGAGTAGACTTTTCTTTTGACTCCTCAGCGACCCTCGTGCTATTGTTCAAAGGGTTTTTCTTGTGGTTTCGGGGATTATGCGCATGGGATTTTTAGACGCCGTATATACTGGATTAGACTACCAAAATGGCGTTTTACTAAACACCTCCGATCGCCCTCAACCCAATCAGAGCGCTGAGCAATGGCTGGATAAAGGGGAATGGCTCGCGGCAGGCCGGCGCGCAGGTGCGGAGAAGGTCTTTTTTGTCGGCAACAATCCCTTGATCCTCTTTTCTTCTTGCGGAGGGAAACCCGAAGAAAAGATCAAGGCATTCAACAAAGCGTGGTCCCTTGCCCGGCCGCGCCTGCTCTTTCTCGCTTCCCCTGGTAAACTGACAGTCTATGATTTGGCTCAGAAACCGGTCCAGGAAAACGCCCGGGACAAGCAGCCTGACTTAAAGTGGCTCGCAACTTTGAATAAGGTTGCCGACGTTACCGAGGTATTGCGAGAATATCATCGCAATCAGGTCGAATCTGGACGTCTGTTTGCCGATAAAAGATTCGGGGATCTAAAAAACCGGGCCGATAAAGCCCTCATCCGCGACCTGAAAACCGTTCGCGCGGAATTAATTCAGGCCGGGCTTTCGAAGGAAAAGGTTCGTTTCGCACATGCCTTGATCGGACGTTCGATATTTATTCGCTATCTTGAAGACCGTGGTGTTCTTGATAGAGATTATTTTTATGCTATTGCAAGACAAGGAAAAGGTTGGACGGATATCCTTGAAAGTGATCCACCGGCGTTGCTGGCGACTTCTGGCCCGAGATCTCGATACGCGCGGGTCCTTGGAGACCAGGAGTTCACTTATGCGCTGTTTCGAAAGCTCGCCAAAGACTTCAACGGCGATATGTTCCCCAATGTGGAAGAGGAAAGAGAAAAAGTTACACAAAAACATCTCAGGTTGACCCAAGATCTACTGTACGGGAATGCTGGAATTCGAGGAAAGTTGTTCTTTTTCGCCTATCGTTTCGACATCATCCCGCTGGATCTGATCAGCGCTATCTATGAGGAGTTCTACCATCCCGAGACAAAAGACGACACCAAAAAGAAAAAAGCCAGGCAGGACGGCGCCTATTACACCCCACCCGTTCTGGCGGAATTTGTTCTC
The DNA here is from genome assembly GCA_003598065.1 of Myxococcales bacterium. GTDB lineage: Bacteria > Myxococcota_A > SURF-8 > SURF-8 > SURF-8 > SURF-8. The sequence continues at coordinate 18,888 of QZKR01000082.1, forward strand.
TCTCGCGTCTTAACCGAAGGTGTTCTGAAAAAAAATCCGAGGGTGCTCGATCCGGCTTGCGGCTCAGGGATTTTTCTCGTAGAGGCGTTTCGCCGGATTGTTCGGTACAGGTGGAAAAAGAAGCGCGAGGCACTCACCTTCGAGGAATTGAAAGCAATTCTGAAAGAGCAGATTGCCGGAATCGAAGTCAACGAAGAAGCCGCGCGCATTGCGGCATTCAGCCTGTATCTTTCTTTGCTCCATTATCTTGAACCACCGGCGATTTCGCATCTCATTAAGAATGGGGAAAAGCTACCTAACCTGCTCGTCAGTAACGGACGAAGCGAAAATCACTACCATTCCATTTGGGCAGGTAACTCTTTCGATACAGATACTATTGAATCTAACGCGACACTAAAGGAGCACTTCGGGCAAAGTTGCGCAGATGTAGTCGTTGGAAACCCGCCATGGGGTGATCCTGGCACCAAAGCCGATGCCGAGACCAAAGAACGACAAGGTATCCTCCTGAGATGGTGCGAAAAGAACGGAAAACCAATTGGCGATAAGGAGCCTTCACAGGCGTTCCTCTTGCGGTCAGTTGATTTTCTCAAAACCAAAGGCAAAGCTGGCCTGCTCGTTTCGGCGGGCGTGTTATTTAAGCATAGCCCGACTTCTCAAGAGTTCCGAAAGACATGGCTAGATAACGCGAAGATCGAAGAAATCTTCAATTTTAGCCATGTTAGGAGGCTGTTTTTTAAGGAAGCCATCTCGCCGTTCCTTGCAGTATTTTTTACAAAGCAGAATCGGGATGATAGCCTTATTTCGTATTGGTCAGCTAAACAAGTTACTCAAACAAGCAAAAATCAGGCGGTGATCTTTAGTCTGTACGACCGGCAGTTTGTTAAACAGGACAAAACGGCAAATTCATTAATTTGGAAGGAACTATGGTTTGGACGAGACAAGGACGCAAAATTCATCGACTATTTAGCTGTCTACCCGAGGCTGTTTGATTTTATTGATCGAGGCTCTAGCGGTAGAGGATTCCAAGTTGCCGCAAGGGACAAAGATGCCGGACTTCTTAAAAAATTTAAGCAACTTTCAATTGGCAGTTTTTCTAGGTATGGAGAGTTAGAATTCGAGGAAGTTCCAGATAAAATCCATAGAGCGGGAAATGTAGGCATTTACGATGGTCATCGGTTGATTATTAAGAGAGGTGTTTCTGAATCTAATGGTGACCAAGGGAAAATTCATGCCCGCCTTGAAAGCACCCCGTTTTGTTTTCGCCATACCTTTTACGGCATCAAACTTCAAGCCCCAGTCGAGTGGAAATACAAAATTATTCTCGGTATTCTCTGGTCATCGTTAGCACGATATTATTTTTTCATGATCTCTTCAAACTGGGGGTTGTGGCATCATGAAATCCATTTGGATGATGAACTGCTTCAACTGCCTATAGTGCTTGATAGAGATCAGTCATCAACTAGTGAAATCATCAAGTACGTCGATGAACTCCGTAAGTACAACCCGGAGCCTTACAGCGTAATGAATTTGACTGGACCGACTGGAGAAGAAATTGAACAAACACGTCGGGAATGGGAAAGCAAGCTCGACGAGGCTGTGTTTGACCTCTTTGGCCTTAACGATGAACAAAGAGACTTAATACACGATTTTTGCGAAGTGACCTTGCCGTTTTACTATCAGCCTATAGGAGGTGAGGCATCTAGCGAGGCGGTCAAAGGCAAGAATTTCTGCTGGATTGAGAAGTATGCTAAAATATTCTGTAAGCGTTGGAATGCTTATCTGGATGAAGGCTCGGAGTTGCGCGCGTGTGTTCACATCGGAGCAGATGGGAATCTTGTTGCGGTCGAGTTTACTATTGACGATAAAAAAACACCTTGGAAATTGCAGTCGGAAAAAGAATCTTGGGGAGGTGTTCTGAAAAAAATTAGCAAAGCCCTTCCCCAGCCGATGGGCACTTCTCAAATCCTTCTGGATGGTCTTGTGCATGTTGTGACGAATGATGGCATCATTGTTGTCAAGCGCAACGAAAAGCGCTTCTGGACAAGGAGCCTCGCCCGCGAGGACGCCGACGCCACGCTTGCCAAGCGGATGATCGATACCAGAGACGCCGCAAGGGAATCCACTGATGCGTAGTCGTTCTCTTCCTGATTTTTCGGCGCTCTGGAAACGGCATGAGAACCTTTATATTGATCTCTTTTTAAAGGCTCTTAATGAACTTACTCGAAATGGAAGCCTTTATTCAGCAGTAGACGAAAATCTTATTTCTGACGAACTGGCCATTGTCTTGAATAGGATCTGCTTTGAAATGAATAAAGCGACCCATAAAGAGATAAACAAGCCATATAGGGAATTACCCATACAACCTGTTGAATCTAATGACCCTAGTTCTTTTAAACGGCGCAAGAAACCAGATTTCACATGCGACTTGGTTAACCCATTCGCCGATTTCCCCGAGGATTATCAGATTGCATTTCATGTTGAATGCAAAAAGCTGGGTTTACCGACAAGCAGCACTTGGATTCTGAACAGAAACTACGTAACTGAAGGAGTTATGAGGTTCGACCTCCAAAGTCATGAATATGGCAAGAGGGCTCCTTCGGGAGTAATGGTCGGTTATCTTGTCGGCATGACCGTTGAGAGTGTACAGAGAGAGGTCAACAAATATCAACTTTCCGAAGCGTCTGAATTGCCGCCGATTCGGTTTGAATTGCCTGCAAAAGAAAAGGTCATGCGAGCGGTACAGAAGCTTCGGCGAAAAAACGTTCCCCCCGCAAGTTTTGTCTTGCACCACTTATGGGCCGATTTAAGGCACAGTAAGCACGAATAGTGCTCCTTTCGAAAGAGAAAGAGCTACGGCGGGCGGCCGGTTTGAGGCGTGCCATGCTTGGAGCTTTGCGACAAGCATGTTTAACAGAGCATGCCTGTCGCGGACTCCAGGCATGGCACACCCCAGTCAGGCCACTCATCCCGTGCTTTCATTCGCACAGCCTCCCGACCTTCGGTCGTGAGACGATGCCACACCCCGGCAGGAAGGGGGCTGACCCATCCCCAGTTTAACGAAAGTCTAACTTGACTTAAGGTGGAACCCGGTTGAGGGCATCGATGGCGTCCTGAATGGACTGCATGGCGATCTGA
>QZKR01000142.1 GCA_003598065.1 Myxococcales bacterium
CCGCCATGACTCTATCCTCCACTTAGTGTATTACATTTAGTATATCTATAAAAGCCAAAAAAATACAGCCCCAATCCGCAATATCTTGTGATGCACCCAGGCCCTAATTCAGGTGAAGGAAACCGGAGGCGGAGATAGGCGCGGTTTGTCCCGCTTTATAAATGACTCTTCTCCCTCGGAATAATCCCCCTCAATAAAGTTCTCTCATCCGGGTATCACCAATTTTCCGGCGATCCGGCTCCGAGGCCAAGAACGGAATTTTCCTAAGGAAATCGGAGTCGAGCCGCCGGCTGGGAAAGGGGTTTGCTCATGAAACAGGGTTTCTTTCGAGGGTTGTTTGTCGTTTTGGCCTTCGCCGCGCTGACCGCCGGCCTGGCTGGCTGCGAGGGTTCGTCGGGCGACGAAACCGGCGACGGCGACGCGTCAAGCGACGGGGATCAGTCGGCCGACGGAGATCGGTCCACCGACGGGGATCAGCCATCCGATGGCGATGAACCGACGGATGGCGACACGCCTGCGGACGGCGATGTCCCGGCCGATGGCGATACGCCGACGGATGGCGATACGCCGACGGACGGCGACACGCCGACCGATGGCGATGTCCCGACCGATGGCGACACGCCCACGGACGGGGATACGCCGAACAGCGGCAGCTTTTCCGTTGACGATTTCGATTACGTGGACACGAAACCCGAGGTCTATCAGCCGCTTTCCGGGGCCGAACTGAAACTGATGAAGCGCGAGGAACTGGCCTTCGTCATCAATAACGCGGCGCGCGCGATCTCCGGCTGGGCCTGGGACGACGCCGATCAGTCGCGCGCCGAGCTGGGAACCTTCGCCGCCGACTGGTTCGGCCAGGACGAAGTGTACGACGTGGCCATGGGCAACGTGGACGATGACGGTAATGACGAGATTGTCGCCGTTTCGCTCGCCCCCCAAGGCGGAAACCTTTATAGCTTGCTAATGCGCGTCGTGCAGCGCGACGGCGCGGGCTTTTCCTCGCCGACGCTGGTAACGGTCGGCCTGTTCCCCGTCGGCCCCACCGTCATCTCGGCCGACGTGGCCCTGGGCGATCTCGACAACGATGGCCGCGACGAGATCGTCATCGCCGTGATCGACGGCACGGCTCAGAGTTTTTCGCGGACGCCTTCGGCCGGCCACATCATGGTGCTCGACGACGCGACGACAGGTTATGCGCCGCTGACGGGAATCACCTTGCTGGACGTAAGCGACCTGAAGGCCGTGGCCGGCCGGTTTGACGACGATCCGGCCAAGGAGATCGCCGTCCACGTCCTCTACCAGAACGGCGCGACGGCGGGTCTCGTTTACGACGATGCGACGGCGGCTTTTGCTTTGCTTAAAACTTTCGACAGCTCGGTCGCCGGCTACGATGTGACGGCGGAGGGATACGGCCAGGGGCTGGTGGACGTGGCGGCGGGCGACTTCGACGCCGACGGCAAGGACGAGATCGCCTTCGTCGCGGCGCGCCTCTATTATGAGAGCGGCTCGCCGGAAACCTACGTCGTTCTTTTCGACGACGCCGCCCACGAGTGGGCCTTCGTCCGCAACTTCAAGGAAGGCTTCGACGTCGAGCTGCATCCGGACTATACCCCCAAGCGCTGGTTCCAGACCGCCGTGGGCGACCTGGACGGCGACGGCGCGCCGGAAATTCTCGCCTTGCGGCGCGATTTCGACGACGTGGACGTGGAGTTCGTGCTCAACTACTTCCATCTGCCGCGCCCCAACGATCAGTTTCCCGGCGCGGTAGGCTACCGGCAGGTGAACGACGACGGCCTGGACAATGACGCCGGCGGCTTCATGGCCGTGGGCGACGACAACCAGGACGGCAAGGACGAGGTGATGGTGGCGATGCTCCCCTCCACCTGGTCCGACAATACGGAACGCACCGTTCAACTTCGGCGGCTGCGGCTCAATTTCGACGGCAATAACTGGCAAATCAGCAGCGACGGATATTGGGAGCCCGCCATCCAGACGGCGGCGGGGCAGGGCGAGAAATGGATCACGCCGTTCATCGTCGCCGGCGACTTCGACGCCGACAACCTGAAACTGCGCTACGCGGGCGAGAAATGGCTGTCCTTGCCCAACCCGATGATCGTCGCCGTGATCGCCGCGCCGCCGATGAAGGACGGCATCAGCCAGGTCTACGACGCGGGCGAAACGGCCTACGGCACGGCGGTGTCGCAGGGATCGAGCGAGACGCACGAACTCGGCGTCAGCACCGGCGTGACGCTCTCCTTCGATTCCTCGGTTTTCTTCGATGTCGTTTCCGTGCAGGCCAGCGTGTCGTTTTCGCGCGAATTCACGGCTTCGCAGACGAGCAGCGAGTCCGTCACCTACGGCACGAGCTTCCAGGCCGCCCACGGCAACGACTACGTCGTTTTCCAGGGGACGCTGTACCAGACCTTCAAGTACGAGATCGTTTCCGCGCCCGATCCGGCGGCGATCGGACATTTCATGACCATCGACGTGCCGGTGGACACGCGGACCTACAAATGGACGGTGGACTACTTCAACTCCACCATCCCCAATCCGGCGCTGCACATCGGCCCGGAAACCTTCTCCCACACGATCGGCGACCCGGCCTCCTACCCGGCGGCGGAAGAGAAAAACGCGCTTCTGGCGCAGTATCCGGGTTGGGCGTCGCTGGTGACGACCGTCGGCCAGGGCGGCAGCTCCAACACGGTGTCGATCGACCTGGCGCAGGAGCAGACCTCCGAGGAGTCGCTGACGATGAGCGTCGAGTACGCGGGCGGGATGTCGATCGCCGGCGCCGGCTTCGAGGGCAGCCGCGGCTACTCGGATACGTCGGTCTATGGCGTCACCGTGGGCAGCGAGACCAACTACGCCGGTTCGGTGGGCGACATCTCCGATCCGGGCGATTACGCGCAGTACAGCTACAGCTTCGGGCTGTTCGTCTACAACTTCACCCATCCGGTCACGGGCCTGAAGTACCAGGTGATCGATTACTGGGTGGAGGATCTGGGGCCGGGGTACTGAGCCGCCGGCTATCCGCCGCCATTCTGCAAACGCGTCCCCCGGCCGGAAGGCCGGGGGATTTTTTGCGTTCAGAGACTCGCGGCGGAAAGGGAATCGTTCCGAACCCTTGCCGGAAAACGGATTGCCGTCGGTAAAATGGAGGCGGAGCCGCGTCTCGGATATAATAAGCCCGTCCAAGGGAGGGGAAGATGTCGCAAAAAACGGTGGCGATCGTGGGAGCGGGGCTGGCGGGCCTGTCGGCGGCCTGCTTCGCGGCCCTCAACGGCTTCAAGGTCCAGGTGTTCGAGCACCATACCGTCCCCGGCGGCGTCGCCGCCGCCTGGAAGCGGAAGGGGTTTGTCTTCGACGGCGGCGTTCATTTCCTCATGGGCGCGCAGTCGGATTCGTCGCTCTACCCGCTTTACCGGACGCTCGGCATCATCGACGGCACGAAACTTCTGCCGCTGACGCATTACGGCACGTACCGCGACGAGGAAACCGGGCGGACGATCGAGTTGACGCGCGACCTCGACCGCTTCCTGGACGACGTAAAGCGACACTCGCCCGAGGATGCGCCGTTGGCGGCCGAACTCGTCGCCGGCGGCAAGCGCTTCGCGAAGGTCGATCTGATGCGCGGCATGGTGCTGGGCGACGGCGGCGGGCCAGTTGCGAAGCTGCGCATGCTCTGGGACATGCGCGGCGTGTTCCGCTACATGGGCGGCAAATACCGGACCTCGCTCGGCGAATACGGCGCGCACTGCAAGGACCCCTGGATCGGGCACGTCGTGGCCAACATTTTCTTCCCGCCCGTGCCGCTCTGGTTCGGGATGATGCTCTTGGGGCAGATCGCCGGCGGGCAGTTGGCCCATTTCGGCGACGGTTCGGCAGAGTTCGCGCGCAGCATCGAGCGGCGCGCCAAACACCTCGGGGCAGCCTTCGCCTATCGCTCCAAGGTGGAAAGAATCCTCGTGGAAAACGGCCGGGCCGTCGGCGTGCGCCTCTACGACGGCCGGGAAGTCCGCGCCGATTATGTCGTCTCGACGGCCGACGGCCGCGAAACGATCTTCGATTTGCTGCAAGGAAAGTATCTCGACGCCCAAACCGCCGAACGCTACGAGACCTGGCCGCTGATTCGGCCGATCGTCGTCTGCTCCTACGGCGTCAATGCCCCGTACCGCGACGCCCCGTGGCTGACGATCCTGCGGCTTCGCAAACCCATCCAGACCGGCGAGTGGAAGGCCGGCGAAATGACCGTCCGGGCTTTTCCCTATGCGCCGCATTTCGCCCCGGAAGGCAAGGCCTCGATCGTGGCGGCGGTGGAAAGCGAATGGAGCCATTGGCGCAAGCTGCGCGAGGACCCGCCGGCTTACGAGGCGGAGAAAGCGCGCCTCTCCGGCGAAGTGCTGGCCCGCCTGGGGAGTGTCTTTCCCGGCGTAGCCGGCAAGGTGGAGCTGCGCGACGTGGCGACGCCCTACACCTGGTGGCGCTACACCTTCAACCGCGAGGGCGCTTACGAGGGCTGGTTTCCCACGACCGACGCGATCGAGTCCAAAATCGAACAGACCCTGCCGGGGCTGTCGAACTTCTTCATGGCCGGGCAGTGGGTGAGGCCGGGCGGCGGCATCCCGCCGGTCTTGCTTTCCGGCCGCGACGCCGTGATCAAATTGTGCCGCACCGAGAGACAGATGTTCCGGACGGAGCCTTCCGCATGAAGATCGGCGATCCCGTTCAATACCGCTGGCTGTGGTGCCTTGTCGGCCTCATTTTTATCCTCAACGTGGCGGACGGCGTCCTCACCTTATTCTGGGTCTTCGACGCCTCGGTGGAGGAATGGAATCCGCTTTTGGCGAGACTCGTCAAGGAAAGCCCCGTCCTGTTCATGCTCGTGAAAATAGCCCTGGTGCTTTTGGGCTCGATCCTGCTGTTCCGATTCAGGAGCAACGCCTATGCGGTGATCGGTCTCTTCGTGGCGTTCATGGCCTATTATTACCTACTGCTCTATCATCTGAACGCCATGAATCTGAAGCTGGTGGGATGGTGGTTTGAGTAAAGGATTGAAACAATAGAGTTTTATTCCTCGTCCAGCTTCTGCAGTTCCTGGAGAATCTGAATCGGGCTGTAGCCGATGGCCTTGGCGAGGATTTCGTTGACGCGCTCCGCTTTGTGGGCGCTCTTCGCCTTCACCGCCCGCGCGTAGGCGTTGGAGATGGCGGTGATGACCTCGTCGATCTCGCAGGGCTTCAGCAGGTATTCGTAAGCGCCCTGCTTCGTGCAGTCGGCGGCGGAGCGGATCGAACCGTGGCCGGTGAGGATGATGACCTCCACCAGCGGCCGCTTCTCCTTGAGCTTCTTCAGCACTTCCTCGCCGTCCATGCCCGGCATCTTGAGGTCCAGGAGCGCCACCTCGATCGGGTTCTGCTCCGCGTAGGCCAGGGCTTCCGGGCCGTTGTTGAAGGCCGCCACTTCGATGCCGCGCATCCGCAGGCGCGAGGCCGTGTTGGCGAGGAACTTCTCTTCGTCGTCCACGAACATCAGTCGAATCTTGCCGCTCATGATCGTCTCCTGGCGTCGCGCCCGCCGCGCGGGCGCGGCGGACGGCGGGATCTTATATCTCCCACTCGCTTATAACTATAGCTCAAACCGCTCGAAGCGCAACAATTCTCCGCAGGCGTCATTTCGCCAGCGGGCTCTTTTTCGGCAGCAGGATCTCGAACGACGTGCCTTTGCCGACAGTCGATTCGACGTAAATCTTGCCGCCCAGCGTCGTGATGATGCCATGACTGATCGAGAGGCCCAAGCCCGTCCCCTTGCCGACCGGCTTCGTCGTATAGAAGGGGAGGAAGATCTTGCCCATGTCCTCCTCCTTGATCCCGCAGCCGGTGTCGCGAACGACCATCCAGACGTAGTCCTTCGAATGGTCGGTGACGACGCTGATTTGGCCGCTCTTGCCGATGGCGTCGGCGGCGTTGCGCAGCAGGTTGAGCAGCACCTGCTTGACCTTCTCGCCGTCGGTGAGGATCGCGGGAACGTCGGGTTTGAGGTCCAGCGCGATTTCGATGTTTTCCAGCGTCAGCTCGATGCGGACCAATTCGACGGTTTCCGTCGCCAGGGCGTTGAGATTGTACATCGACAGCGTCGAGGCGGTGCGGCGCGCGAAACCCAGCAGCGAATGGATGATCTTGCGGCAGCGGCCCGTTTCCTGGCGGATCGAATCGAGGTGGCTCAGGAACTCCTCGCGGTCGAACTGGCCGGCGAGCGAGGGGTCGAGGCAGTCCTCCATCAACCCCACGTCGGAAAGGACGACGGCCAGCGGGTTGTTGATCTCGTGGGCGATGCCGGCGGCCATCTCGCCCATCGTGCTCATCTTGCCCGCCTGGACGAGTTGATCGATCAACTCCCCGCGATTGCGTTCGCTGCGGGCGTAGCGCCGAACCAGCGTCGTTGTGGCATAGAGCGAAGCGGCCACGATCCCGGCCACGCCGATCAGGACGATAAGCAGCACCACCGAACTGGCCTCGGCGATCGGCTGGTAGGCGATTTCGCGCGGCTGGCGCACGACGAGCGTCCAGTCGATCGTTTGCATGCGGGCGTAAGCCACGACGAAGCCTTCGCCCGGGGTCCAGGTTTCGAAGACGCCCTCGTCGCCGACGAGGCCGCCCAGATGCTGCGCCTGGGCGAGCGGCGCGCCGATCTCGGGCGAGACGCTCTGATAAACGCCCGCGCGGTTGATGATGAAGGCATGCGCGCCGACCAGCTGCCGCACGTCATCGACGAGCGCCGCGAAGCGCGCCGGGTTGATCGTGGCGCGCAGGTACCAGCGCTGGCCGTCGTGTTCCGTGCGGACGGCGACGATAAAGTGCGGCTGATTGCGGTAGCCGAGATAAACGTCGCTGATGTAGAAGGATTTCTCGGAGGTCGAAAGCGACTTGAACCACGGCTCGTTTTTGTAGCTTTTGCCTTCCAGAAAGGCATGCGGGCCCACGTAGCGGACGTGATTTCCCTGCGCGTCGAAGACGCCCGCGTCGAGGATGGTGTCGTCCAGGCCGCGCAGCGCCCCATAGAGACGCTCCAGTTCCTCCTTGCTCGGCGGGTAGGGGCAGAAACCGGAACGGGCGAGGCTTTCCAGGGCCGCGACGTTGTGGCGGATCACCTGATCCAGCGAGTCGCGGTGGGCGAGGGCGATGCTTTTCAACTGCAGCCAGGTGCGTTCTTCCAGCGTCTTCGGGTACTGCCAGCGGAAATAGATGGAAATCGCGATCACCGGCACGAGCGCCACGGCCAGAAGGCGGATGAGCACCGTGTTGCGCAGCCCTTTGAGCGATTCGGACGACGGCTTGAACGCCTTGGCGACTTCCGCCTCGGTGACGATCGTTTTCTCCTCAACCGGACTCATCGGGTTTGGGCCTCGCGCGTCTTGGGAGGTTTTTCCATCCCTAGCACCATCGACGGCCTCGCGTCCAATGCGCCATTGCAAGCGACGAGGCGCTCCCGATCCGGCCTATTTCTTCACTACCGGCCGCAAGACGACCTTGCCGTCCTTGGTGACGACCTTGAAATCGACTTCCGCGCTTTTGTACTTCTCGCGCAATTTCGCCGCCTGCGCGGCCAGCTGCCGGGCGATCGTTTCGCGTTTGATGCCGTTCACCGGTTCGTTATTCTGCCGCCGCGCCGCGACGTACTCGCCGTAAATGCGCTCCACGGCCCGGGCGTCGATCGCCTCGTTCGCCGCTTTGGCCGGCGCGGGCGTTTCCGGTCGCGGCGTCGCCGGAGGGCGCGCATGGTCCGGCGGCGACGCCGTCCCCGCTTCGGGGCCGGCCAGCGGCCGGCGGTGCTTGAGCGTCTGCAAATCCTGCTCGTCCAGTTCGACGGTGCGGATGTCGTCGCGATGCATTTTGTCTTTTTCGGGGTCGGCCATGCTGGCGAGTTCGGCGCTCGGATTGACGCCGGCGTCGGCCTCGAACTGCGGCGCTTCCTTGCCGAAAAACGCCTTGGGCTGCTCCGGTTTGACGATGCGCGACTGGAACATCGTCCGTTGGATGTGGCCCTCTTCGATCTCGCGCATCATCCGCGTCCAGTACTGGTTGAGCGATACGAAGCGGCCGGCGAGCGATTGGAAGCGGAAGCGCAGCCGCGGGTGCTTGAGGTGCATTTCGTTGATCTTGGAGATCAGGCGGCGAATGCCGTTTTTCTTCTCCCAGGGGTCCATATGCTCGATGCCGGCGAAGAACAGGTCGTATTCATGCTTCAGCTTTTCGATGCGATCCTCGAGTTCGTCGAGTTCGTTGACGCCGATCTTCGCTCTCGGATCGCTCTTCAGCATCGCTCCTCCTGGCCCCTGTGGACGCGCCCCTACCGACCCTCGCCGAGCAGTCGCCCGTGCTCGATCTTCGTGCACTTCGACTGCACCACCTCCAGCCCGGCCGCGCGCGCCTTCGCGGCGGCCTCGGCGTGCGCCAGGCCAAGCTGCATCCACACCGCTTTCGCCCCGGCGGCGATGGCGTCTTCCACAATCTCGGGAATCGCTTCCGGTTTGCGGAAGATATCGACGATGTCGATGGAATGGGGAACGTCCTTCAGCGAGGCGTAGCTTTTCTCGCCCAAGATTTCGGCTTTCGCCGGATTGACGGGGACGATCCGGTAGCCGTGGGTTTTCAAATACGCCGCAACGCGGTAACTGTCGCGTTCGGGGTTGTCGGACAACCCGACCACGGCGATCGTCTTCGCCGAAGCGAGCAAGCGCCGGATTCCCTCGTCCGGCGGGTTGCGGTCGGGCATTTCGCAACGATCCTGCGTCGTCATTTTTCGCTCCTTGCCTTGCGGCTCTTTTAAAATAATTCACGCCCGGTCATAAATCCAGGCCCTTCTCTAAAAGATAGCACGATTGGGCTTGCCATTCCCGCCGTCTTGCCGATAAGCTGAACGCCGATAAACCACGCCCGAGCACCGGGGAGGATCATCATGCCAGAGCGACTGAAGCTGGCCATCAACACCGGCGGCGGCGACGCCCCGGGTCTCAACGCCGTCATCCGCGCCGTCGTCCTCGGCGCGCGTTATCGCGGCTGGGACGTGTACGGCGTCAAAAGCGGCTATGCCGGCCTTCTGGACACCGACGAAATCATCCATCTGACGCCCGAGTCGGTGTGGGGCATCACCGCCCAGGGCGGGACGATCCTCGGCACCACCAATCGCGGCAACCCCTTCCAGATGCCGGTGGAAAACGCCGCCGGCGAGATGACGATCCGCGACGTTTCCGACAAAGTCGTGGCCAACTTCAAGCGTCTGGGCCTCGATTGCCTGGTTGCGGTCGGCGGCGACGGCTCGCTTTCCATCGCCCAGAAGTTTTTCGAGAAGGGGCTGCCCGTCGTCGGCGTGCCGAAGACGATCGATAACGATCTCTCGGCGACGATGGTCACCTTCGGCTTCGACACCGCCGTCTCCACCGCCACCGAGGCGATCGACAAACTGCACAGCACCGCCGCCAGCCACGAGCGCGTCCTCGTCGTCGAGGTGATGGGCCGCTACGCCGGCTGGATCGCCCTGAACAGCGGCGTCTCCGGCAGCGCCGATGCGATTCTCATCCCCGAGATCCCCTTCGACATCGTCGCCGTCTGCGAGAAGCTGATGGACAACGAACTGCGCGGCCGCCGCTACGGGATCGTCGTCGTCGCCGAGGGCGCGGCCCCCAAAGACGGGACGATGGTCACGCACGGCAAGGGCGAAATCGGCCGCGAGGAAGTGCGGCTGGGCGGCATCGGCGAAATCGTCGCCCAGCAGATCGCCCGCCGCACGGGCAAGGACACCCGTTCGCTGGTCCTCGGCCACCTCCAGCGCGGCGGTTCTCCCACCACCTTCGACCGGCTGTTGGCCACGCGCTACGGCGCGGCGGCGGTCCGTTTCATCGAGGCCGGCCAGCGCGGCATCATGGTGGCCCATCAGAACGGGACGATGGTTCCGGTCGAACTCAGACAGGCCGTGGATCGCATGAAGCGCGTCCCTCTGGACCACGATACGGTCATCACCGCCCGCGAACTCGGCATCAGCTTCGGCGACTAGCGCCCCGGCGGGCGTCCCGGGGGCGCGGAACGCTGCGAAAACGGCGGCGTTCGCCGTTGGGCGCCCTTGCCTTTTCACGGGCGGTGACTTACAAAAGACCAGACGACCGCAACGATTCCCGATTGCCGTGAACGGAGGAGCCGCCGCCGATGTCGCCGGGGAAGGTCCTGGATCGGGTTGAAGCCATGCTCGCCGCCGTGGCGACGCTCGCCGCCCGCGCCTATGCGGGGACGGCGGGTTCTCCGCCGCGCGTCGAAGCGTCGTTCCGGCCGGATGGCGCATTGCGCTTCGCGTTTCGTCTAAACGACGTGTTCGTAACGGTGGACTGGGGCGACGCGCGTCTTCTTCCGGATCAAAAGGGCGACAGCCCTGCCGTACGAGTCGCGGTCAGGAATGGAGCGGGCGAGCCGGCGCGCAAGGCGCGCGAGGCCGTTTTCCGCGCCGCGACGGCGGCGGCGGGCGATCCGCGCTTCCGATTGCTCCATTACGTCAATCGCGACCTCGACGTGTTCTCCATGGATGAAGGCGGCATGGATCGGCTGCTCGCGCGCCGCCTCGCCCCGGGACGGACGCGTTGCGCCGGGTTCGTCTTCGACCGCGCCCTGGAGGACGAGCGCGACGGCTACGCGCTTGTTTTTTCCGACGGGGAGGGTGCGAACGCCGTTTTCCGCCTCATGCCGTCCGGGGTTCGGCCGGACCTGCCGCGCGCCGCAAGTCCTGGCCCATTCGACCTGGCGATTGAAACAGCCTTGCCGGGAGAGGCGGCGCGGCCCGTTACCGGCGACGCGCCGATGCTCGCCGACGAGGCGACGCCCTTCGGCCGATTGGTTGTTTTCGTGCGCTTTCTTTTGGCGCGCGCCCTTCATGCCGGCATGACGGTGGACGCGCCGCCTCCCAAACCGCGCGAGGTGGAGACGGATCCGAATCCGAGCCCCCCCACGGCGATTCCGTCCCGGCCGGCGGCGACGTGGGATTTCGCTCCCGATACCAGCTGGCGGCGCTTCCTCTGCCCTTTCGAGATCGAGCACGACGCCACGGGGGCGCACTACGTTCTCGATCCCGTCATTTTCATCGAGCATGGCGAGTTGGAATGCAGGCACGTAAGAATATCCGGCGCGGGGCGGATCCGGCAGCACAAGCCGCTCTGGCAGGTATGGAAGCGCCGTTCGGAAAAGCCTCATGATGCGGACCCCTACGCCGTGCACAGCGGCTGGGTGACCTTCAGCACGTACCTCAACGAAGAAGAAATCATCTGCGGCGCAAGCGACAAACTGGCCGTCCTGCTCGCGGATCTCAGGAAGGATACGCGGCCGGACGAGTTGATATTTCTCAATGACACCTGCGTCGTGCGCCTCTTGGGCGAGGATCTTGAAATGGTGCTGCGCGAGCACGCCCGCGCCGGGGGCGCGCCGGTGTTGACGCCGAAGAAAACGCTCGGCGGCCACTCGGATTTGCAGGCCGACCTGATGGCGCAGATCCGGCGGCTGGCGCTGGAGCGCGAAGGCGGCGCGCCGCCTTCCGACAAGGAGCCGGGGACGGCGGCTTTCGTCGGCTATCCGCCCGAGGCCGCTTTCGATGAGTTGGCGGCGCTTCTGGACTCGCTCGGCGTCAAGGCCGCGGCGACGCTCATGCCGTGGCTGGGGTTGGCGGAGGCGCATTCGCTTTTTCGCGCCGAACTCGTCGTGTCCACGCCGTTTCGCGGCTGGCGCAAGGCCGCCGGGACGTTCACCGCGCTTCCGGGTCTGCGCGTCATCCAGCCGCCGCTGCCCTACGGCCTCGACGCGACCCGGCAATGGTTCGACGCCATCCTCGACGGCCTTAATCGTCCCGACCTGAAACCGCGCGTCGAGGCGCTTCACGACGAAGCGGTCCGGGAGCTCGCCCCCTTGATTCGACAGGCCGCCGATTGCCGCCTGGGATTCGTGATGGACGCCGAGGAGGCCGCGGCGATGGCCGACGTCGAGGGTTTCTACGGTTTGCCGGCGCTGCGTTTTCTCGAATCGCTCGGTTTTCGTCTGGCGGCGCTCGTTTACGCCGGCGACGGCACGAAAGCGGAAGAAGCCTGCGCCGGACTTGCGGCGATGCTGGCGGACCCGGACAAGCTGTCGATCCGTCCTTTCGCCGACAAAGCGGAATTGGCGAAGGCGTTGGCCGCCGACGACATCCACGCCGTCTGGTCGCAGTTCGTTTTCGACCGCCGCCTGCTCGCCTGCGGCAAGGCGTCCTTCTCGCTCGGCGATCTGGAAAAAGGCTGGGCCGGGGCCTTGCGCACCGCGCGCAAGCTGCTGGCCCGCTGCCGCTGGCCGGCGCCCCGCCGTTTCGGCCGCCACGTCGGCGCGCAGGGGTGGCCGGCATGAGCCATTCGATGCAGCATTATCGCGAACGGCTGATGATGCCCTATCTGTCGGGCGTCTACCTCGGGATCAACGGCCTGTCCGACAGCTATCTCATCGTCGATGGTCCGATGTGCGCTTTCTACAAGGTCGAGCAGCTTCAGGGAAACCACGACACGGTCGCGGAACTGACCCGCCTGGCGCTGCCCCCGCGCATCACCCATTCCAACCTCCACGTCGATGGCGCGATGATGGGGGAGGAAGGCCATCTGGAGACCGTGCTCAGACAGGTGAACGCGATCGGCGACGCCGGAGCGATCTTCGTCGTCGGTTCCTCCTGCTCGCAATTGATCGGCCGCGACACGGCGCGAGTTTTAGGCAGTCTGGGAGACGACGCCGGCGCGCCGCTCCTGGAAATCCCGTCGAACGTCCTTTCCGGCGACTGGCTCGACGGCTACGCCGCGACCCTGTCGGTCCTGGCGCGATCGGCGCCGCTCGCCAGGCGTCGCCCGGCGCGGCGGCCGCGCGTCGGCATTGTCGGGCGCCTTTTCTCGCGTCACGAAGGCGACGTGAAAGGCGATCTGGTCGAACTGGAGCGGATGACGACGGCCCTCGGCGCCGAACTCGTCTCGGTCTGGCTTTCCGGCCAGCGTTTCGCCGATCTGGCCGAAATCGGCCGCGCCGACGTCATCGTGTCGCTGCCTTACGCCCGCGAAGCGGCGGCCGTCGTCGCCTCGCGAGCCGGCGCAACGCTTGTCGAGGCCCCGCTGCCGCTCTCGTTCGCCGAGACGGAAAAGTTCCTCTCGCGCCTGGGCGAGGCGTTGGGCCGCGAACGGCCGGCCCGGGATTTCGCCGAGGCGGAAAAGGCCGCGTTGGCCGCGCCGCTTTTGTTTCTCATCGAACAATATCTGCTCGACACCCGCTGGGCGCTCGTCGTCGATCGCCATGCCGCGCCGGGCTGGCTGGCTTTGGCCGAGGAGGCGGGGGCGCAGCCGGTGATTCTATGCTGCCCGCACCGCGAGGGGCCGATCGATCATCCCGCGATCCTGGCGGAAGACCGCTCGTTCCCGGTGGTTTTCGGGGCCAATCCGGGCTGGCTGGCGGCGCTCGCGGACGCAAGGAAAGCAAACCCGTACGATTTCCTGATCGGCAACGGACAGGTCGCCCAGTTCGCCCCGCCCTCCTCCGCCCAGTTTTTCGAATTCGGCTACCCCTCGTACAGCTATCATCCCATCCTGCCCGCGCCGACATTGGGCTTTCGCGGCGAGGCGCATCTGGTCGAACGGCTCGCCGAACTGGCCGCCCGCCGAAAACTGATGGAGCACGCGTGAACGTTTCGTGCGCGCCGGCTTGACGGCGACGCCGCGCCCTCCTATCATGGATGCACACCGCATTTACGGCTGCGTGAGGGTGCAGGGCGCATGACCGATCTTCCGCTCATCGGACAACAACTCATCGAGCTTGGCCTGATCGACGCCAAGCAGCTCAACCTCGCGCTGACTCTCCAGAAACGCCGCAAGGAGCGCCTGGGCGAGCTGCTTCTGTCGCTTAAGTTCGTTTCCGAGATCGACATCCTGAAAGTGCTCGCGGAGCGGTTTCAGATTCACTACATCGCCTCCGGAAAGCTCGCGGCGATCCGCGTCCCGCCGTCGGTGCTGGCGATGATCCCCGCCGAATACGCCGAGCGGCGCAACGTGCTGCCGCTCGTTTACGACAGCGAGCACGGCGTCCTCTCGGTTCTCGCCAACACGCCCTCCGACGCGCGGCTTTTGAAGGAAGTGGAGCTGCTCACCGGCTGCCGCGAGGTGAACGCCTATCTGGCGATGAGGCCGACCATCCAGGCGGCGATCGGCAAGTTTTATCGCGGCGAGGCGCAGGGCGTGGCGGAGTTGGAGGAGGAATCGGCCGGCCAGGGATCGCTTCTGCCCTTCGACGAGGCGTCGCGCGAGGCCGCGTTCGATACCGGCGAGCTAGTCCCGACCTTGGGCGGGCTCAGGCTCGCCGACGAGGTCGCCGCCGCGTCGCTCTTGACCGACAACGTTTTCGTCGAGACGCTCAACGTCCTCATCTCGCTTCTGGAAATGAAAAACGGCCCGATGCGCGGGCATTCGGCGTCGGTGGCGCGGCTGGCGAAGCGGGTGGCGGAAAAGCTCGGCCAGAAGCCGAAGGACGTCTACTTCACCGTCGTCGCCGCCTACTTTCACAACCTGGGCAAAAAACCGGACCTGCATCACACGCTCATCAATCAACGCACGGAGAAGGACCTCAAACTGGCGCAGAAGTTCTATCTCGCTCCGGTGCGGCTGATCGAATCGGCCCACTTCCCGCGCGCGGTGCCGGCGATCCTCACCCATCTCTTCGAGCGCGTCGATGGCAAGGGTTTTCCGGACGGGCTCGCTGGCGACGCGATTCCGCTGGGCTCGCGGATCATCGCCGTCGTTGACGCCTACGACGACCTGGTGCGCCACCCGGACTGGGCCGAGCGGCCCGTGGCCGACATTTTCAAGGAGCTGTTCTCCTACCAGGGAACCTGTTTCGACCGCGCCGTCCTGCGGGCGCTTTTCGAGGTGGTGCGGGAGGCGCAGGACGCCACCGTCGTCGCCGTGGGCGAACGCCAGCATACGATCCTGCTTCTCGATCCCACGGGCGCGACCCACGCCCATCTGGTGGCGCGGCTCAAGGAGGCCGGTTATCGCCTGCTGGTGGCGCGCAACACGGACACGGCGGCCCAGGTGTTCCGGCAGACGAAGGTCGATCTCGTGCTCTCGGAACCGGGGACGGAGCCGTTGAACGGCTATCAGTTCTGCCGCGCCTTGAAAACGAACGCCGCCACGAAGGACGTGGGCTTCATGCTTCTGACCGAGCAGGAACTGCCGACGCGGATGATCAAAATGGGCGTCGAGGCGGGGGCCGACGACGTGTTTTCCAGGCCGCTCAAGCAGGAGCTGATTCTCGCCAAGATCAAGCGCTTTCTCATGGCGCGGCCCGAGCCGCTCGCCGCGATGCAGGCTCAGACGACGCCGCAGAAAGCGGCGGTGACCGGCAGCCTCGCCGACCTGTCGCTGGTCGATGTCGTGCAACTTTTGTCCAACGGCCAGAAGACCGGCATGCTCACGCTGACCCGGGAGCGCGAGGAGGCGCGGATCTATTTCAACGCCGGGTTGGTGGTTAACTGTTTTTACCACGATCTCGACGGCGAAACGGCTTTCTACGCCCTGCTCGAATGGGAGCATGGCGAGTTTCTTTTCGAGACCGACGTCACCATGCCCGAACGCAAGATCACGCTCTCCACGCCCAACCTAGTGCTGGAGGGATTCCGCCTGCTCGACGAAAAGCGCGCCGGACGCTAGCGGGGCCGCATGTCTGTCGTCAATCATGTGGACGCCTTTTTCAAGCGGGCGAATTCCATCGCCTACACGCCCTACCTGCTGATCTTCGCGCCGCTGATCGTCGTCTGCGTACGCCTGGCGCTGGAGACGGCGACCGGTCACAACCTGAGCAACGTTCACCTGGTCTTCAATTACTTTTCGGGCTACCTGCAACTGCAGATCATGCTCGTCGCCGCGCTGGCGCTCGCCGCTGGTCAGGACTGGCGGCGGCAGGTTGGGGCCGTCTCCATCGGTCTGGCCTTCTGCGCCTGGCTGCCGCCCGTTCTCGACCTGATCATCCCGCGCTCGGTCGAGACGCATACGACCTATCGCTATTTCGAAGAATTCCAATGGGACTTCGCCGCGCCCTACCAGTTGCTCGGCGAAACGATCACCGTCTGGCTCGGCGTCGTTTTCATGGCGTTCTACGCCTGGTGGCTGACGCGCTCGCTCGCTCGCGCCGCCGCCGCCGCGCTGGGCGCATGGGCGGCCTTGCAGGTGTTCGCCTGGGCCTGGATCGCTTACGGTCTTGCGCTCTTCGGCCATTTGGGCGAGCGGGCCGTCGATTTGATGGCCGCCTGCGCCCTCGCCACCGTCTTCACAATCTATGCCGCGCTCAACTGGAAGACGCTGGCCCCGTCTCTGAAGCGCTTCAACCACGCCCTGCCGTGGGGCCTGATGGCGGCGATCGGCGCGCGCCTGGCGGGACAGGACTGGCTCGCCGTCGGCGGCAAGGGTCTGGCCATGTTCGCCGCCTTTCTCCTGTTGACCTTGGCCAACGATTATTGGGACCGCGAGCAGGATGCGGCGGCGGGCGGGGCGGCGCGGCCGATCACGAAAGACGACCTGGTGGTCGTGCTCTATTTTCACGTTCTGCTCGCGTTCTGGACGTCGCTCGTTTTCCAGGCCGGTTTCTTTCTGATGGTTCTCTTTCTTTCCCTCGGCACCGCCTACCACCTGCCGGAACTCCGTTTCAAACGGCTGTTTTGCCTCGGTTACAAGATCGAGGGCGGCGCGGCGGCGGCGGCGTTTCTCTTCGGCGCGATGGGAGCGGAGCGCTTCCCGGCGGGAAGCTGGCTGCCCCTCTTCGCCCTGCTGCTCTTCGGCGGTCTCGCCCTGGGCTCGATGTTCAAGGATTATAAGGATATCGACCAGGATCGCTCCGACAAAATCGGCACGATTTACACGCGTCAATTGAAGCACGGCCGCACGCTGAAAGGCGTGCACCGATTCGTGGCTCTCTCCACCTCGGGGATGTTTTTCGCGCCGCCGATCTGGCTGTATGTCGCGCAGGAGGCGGCGCTGACCGCGGTCGCGCCGCTGATCGTTCTGGCCTTTCTCCCCGCCGTACTGTTGCTGGCGATCGGCGATCGGAAGCGCGCCGTCGAACTGACGATGTGGTCCGTCGCCCTTTATCTGGCCGCTTTTCTCTCCGTTGCACCGGTGCTGGCGTAGCTTGCGCCTGGAAGCTCGCGCCCGCATCTGCTACAATACCGCATCGCTGGAGGACTGAGTGACCGCTTCCCGACCAACGCTGCTCTGGGAATTCGCCGACATCGACGAGGAGAAAGTCCGCCGTCTGGCGGCCGAGCTCGACGTGCGCGGGCCGGTGGCGCGGATCCTCGTTCGCCGCGGCCTCTCCGACCCCGAGATTGTCCGCGAGCATCTCTCCGGGTCGCTTTCGGCGATGCCCGATCCCTTCGGATTGACCGGCGTAGCCGAGGCCGTGCGCCGCATCGCCCTGGCCATCGAGCGCGGCGAGAAAATCGTCGCCTGGGGCGACTACGACGTTGACGGCATCACCTCCCTGTCCCTCCTCGTCCGCTTCTTCGCCCAGATCCCCTACCCGATCGAGGCGCAGATCCCGCGCCGGCTGGAAGACGGCTACGGCCTGGGGCGTCGAGCCGTGCAGGAGCTGGCGGCGCGCGGTGCGAAACTCATCGTCACCGTCGATAACGGCATCGCCAGCGTCGAAGAGATCGAACTGGCGCGCTCGCTCGGCATGGACGCGATCGTCGTCGATCACCACATGCCCGAAAACCGGCTGCCCGAAGCGGCGGCGATCATCAACCCTCGCCAGCCGGCCTGTCCTTTTCCGCATAAAGATCTGGCGGCGGTGGGCCTGACGTTTCTCTTGATCGCCGCTTTGCGCCGTCATCTCGCCGAGCGCAAGCTTCTGGCGCGTGAGGCGCTGCCCAATCTGAAAGAGCTTCTGGACATCGTCGCTCTGGGCACGATCGCCGATCTCGTGCCGCTTTTCGGCCTCAACCGGCTCTTCGTCCGCCACGGTCTGCCCCTCTTGTCGCGCAGCACGCGGCCCGGGGTGCTCGCCCTGAAAGAGGCGGCGCGGCTCGACCCCGACGCCGACATCGACGCTTACGCCGTCGCCTTTCAGCTCGCGCCGCGCATCAACGCCGGAGGGCGCATCGGCGACGCCCAGGCGGGCGTGAAACTGCTTACGACCGACAGCCTGGTCGAGGCCCGCCAGCAGGCGCTGGTCCTGGAGAAACGCAACCTGGCCCGGCGGCGGCTGCAGGAAACGGCCGTGGCCGAGGCCGAAGCGATCATCGAGGAAAAAACCGAACTCGCCGACGCGCCCGTGATCGTCGTGGGAAGTCCGGCATGGCACGAGGGCATCATCGGCCTCGTCGCCTCCAAACTCGTCGAATTGCATCACAAGCCGAGCATCGTTTTGGCGATCGGCAAGAACGGCGAGTCGCGCGCCTCCTGCCGTTCGATCCGGGCCTTGCATATTCAGGAGGCGTTGCTCGCCCTGTCCGGGCGCCTCGTCCGTTTCGGCGGCCATGCTCAGGCGGCCGGCTTTACGATCGAGACGGCCCGGATCGATGGCTTTCGGGAGGCCTTCTCGTCGTACGTGGCGGCCAGACTCACGGCCGACGACTTCCGCCCCCGTCTCGTCGCCGACGGGCTCTTGCCGCTTGCCGAAGTGGACTACGCGCTGTTGGATCAGTTGGAGCCGCTGGCGCCCTTCGGTTCGGGCTATCCCGAGCCGGTGTTCGTCGCGCGCGGCGTGACCGTAATCCAGGGTCGCGTGCTCAAGGAACGGCACCTGAAGCTGGCCGTCGGGCAGGACGGCCGCGTCCTGGAGGCGATCGGTTTCGGCATGGCCCATCATCAACTGGTCAAGGGGGATCGCCTGGACATCGCTTTCGTTCCGGAGTACAACACCTTTCGCGGCTCGAAGGCGATCCAGCTTCGGCTGCGCGATCTGAAACGGAGCGAAGGGTGAAGCGATACGCGATGCGGACGATGCTGTGGGTCGTGGCGCTCGTCGTTATGGCGGTCGGATTTTCCGCATGTCAGAAACCAGCGCCGGCGCGCTACGTTTGGCGGGCGGGCGAACCGCTGGACTACAAGCTCTGGCTCACCCAGCAGGTGGAGATCAACGGCGACCGCGAGCGGGCCCAGCGCGTCATGGTGCGCTTCGTTTTGCGCTTCGAGCCGCGCGAGGCGGCGGCCGACGGCTCGGCCAGACTGGCGGTCGTGGTGCGCGAGGCGCAGGCGACGCTTTCCACGAGCGAAGGGCGTCAGCCTCTGGACCAGATGACCAAACTCGCCGGCTTGAGTTTCGCCATGTCGTTGCGCCCCGACGGCGCGATCGAGGCGCTGGACGCCGCGGGCGAAACGATCGAGGCGATGGCGCCGACGGTTGACAGTCTGAAGCGCACGTTGCGCGAACTTTTTCCTACCTTGCCTGAGCGGCTGACGCCGGGAACGGCCTGGACGCGGCGGGTCGGCGTGACGGAAACGATTCCGCCCTATGGCGCGTTGCCGGCCGAGACCGTCACCAGCTTCGAGGCCGGCGAATCGGCGAAGATCGATGGCGAAGAAGCCGTTGCGATAAACGCGCATTTCTCCCTTTCGCTGGGCGACGGCGCGCCGCGCACCGTTTCCCGCCCCGCCGAGCCTTCTTTCGCGGAGGCGGGGGCGGGCGAACGGCCGCCGCAAGCGGCGGCGGAAGAACGTGTCGTCATCAAGGGCCAGGGCGACGGGAAAGGCGCGTTTTATTTCTCGCCCCAGCGGGGCCGGCTTGTCTCCGCGACTTACGAGACGGCGCTGACGATCGTGCAGACGCGCGAACAGTTTGGAAAGACGGATTCGACGACGCAGACCGTGCGTTCGCGCATCGAGTTGCGGCCGCTCGATGCGGCCGCGCCGCGGACATCCGAGGAGAAGCAGCCATGACTCGGCATCGCTTTCTGAAAGTGCAAGGCACGGGCAACGATTTCGTGCTCTTTCCGCCGGAGGTCCAGCCCGAGGCATTGAGCGTCGAGCAGATCCGCCGTCTCTGCGATCGCCATTTCGGCGTCGGTTCCGACGGCGTCCTGTTCGTCGCGCCGTCCGCGCGCGGCGATTTCATGATGCGCATGTTCAACCCCGACGGCACGGAAGCCGAAATGTGCGGCAACGGCATTCGCTGCTTCGCCAAGTATCTGCGCGATTCGGGGCTCTCGACGAAAGACGTCGTCCCCATCGAAAGCCGCGTCGGCCTGCACGCCTGCCGCGTGTTTCCAGGCCCCGACGGCGCGGTGGCCGAGGTCGAGGTGGGAATGGGCAAGGCCGACTACGATCGCTCCGCCGTCGGCATGAAGGGCTCGGGAACGTTCGTCCGCAGGCCGATCGAACGCAGCGGCCGCCGCTTTCTCGCTACGACGGTGTCGATGGGCAATCCCCACCTGGTGATTTTCGAGCCGCTCACCATCCCCAAGGCCGAGCGCACCGGTCCCCTGTTCGAGTCGCATCCGGCCTTCGCCCGGCGCACGAACGTCGAGTTCGTGGAGCAGGCGGGCGAGCAGCATTTGAAGGTGGTCGTTTACGAGCGCGGCGCGGGGATCACCCTCGCCTGCGGCACGGGGGCCTGCGCGGCGTTCGCCGCCGCGGCGATCGAGAACCGGATCGACCCGGCGCGTCCGGTGCGCGTCGATCTGGCCGGCGGAACGCTGACGATCCGCCGCGACGAACAAGGCGAGATCTGGATGCGCGGCCCGGCCGTCGTGGTTTATGAAGGGACGATCGATCTGGAGTTCGCTCCGGCGTCAGCGGCGTCGGCCGCAGGATGAATCCCTCGTCGTGCGGAATCTCGTGTTGGAGCAGGTTTTTCAACCTGCTCCAACATATTTTCCTATCCCCCAACGGCATGAAAACGTTTGGAGCAGGATGCAATCCTGCTCCAACACGGAAAGAAAAAGGCCCTCCCGTCGGGGAGGGCCTTTCGTATTTCTGCGCCGCCGGTTACGGCATGATCCACACGCCGTCCACGCGCGTCAGGTTGAACTGCGCCCGGTCGTTTTTGTGGCGGACGACGTAGTCCGAGCCGGAGACCACGGCCGGATAGGGCTGCGCGCCGCTGTAGATCTTGAAGTTGAGGTAGGACGGATCGTCCTCGCACTCCCACTCCTGCCGCGTCTGTTCGCAGCTTTCGCAGCAGTTGAAGCCGAGGCAGATGTAGCAGCCGCAGCCGCAGCGGTCGCAGTCGTTCTCGTAACGCCGCGTCTTGGTGACGTAGCCGCAGGTCTGGCTCGGCTTGATGTATTCGCCCACCACCTTGTACGCCCCGTCGCAGGGG
>QZKR01000088.1 GCA_003598065.1 Myxococcales bacterium
CGATTTACACGGCGGCGAAGTACGGCGCGCTTCCGGCGCGGACCTACCGCCGGCCGGCGCGCGTCGCCGCTTACATCGAAGCGCGCGCGCGCGGCCTGACCGACCGGCTCGTCTCCGGCGTCGAGCTGGCCGAGGCCGCCGCCGAATCGCGCTACTATTCTCCTTCGCTGGCCCGGGCGGCCGTCGCCGACGTGGCGGCGCGGCTGCACGATTTCAAGCCGCGTTCCCTCGTCGATTACCGCGAGGCGCGCCCCGCCGGCCTGGCCGCCGGTCTGCTTGGCGCGGGCGCGATCGTCCTCGCCCTCGCCGCCCCCGGAGCGAGCGCCGGGGCGTGGTCCTCCCTCTGGGGCAATCATCTCGCCGCCGCCTACCACACGGGCGAAATCGCCTTTCTGGCCGGCGACATCCAGCTCACCTACCGCTATCCCGCCTATACCGGCCTGGAGCCGCTGGAGATCAAGAACGCCTCGGGCGAGATCGAGGCGGCGCCCGGCACGCAGGTGGAGCTGCGCGTCACGGCGGCGCGCGGCGCGGACGAGGCCGCCTTGGACATGGAGGACGGCGAGGACCTGCCGCTCAAGGCCGTGGGCGCGAACCGCTTCGAAGGAATGTTCACCCTGCTGCGCGAGGGGAGATACCGTTTCCGTTTCGACGACGACGCCGAGAACCGCAGCCGCGCCATCCGCCTGACGCCCGACCGACCGCCTGCCGTGACGCTCGATCTGCCGCCGGGCGACCTCGACGTCCGCGAGTCGGACGCGGTGGAACTGGCCTACCGGCTCGAAGACGATTACGGCCTCTCCGAGGCCGCGCTCGTCATCGACTACGCCGCCGGCAAGGGCCGCGAGCAGAAACGCATCCCGCTCAAAAAATTTTCCGAGCCGACGAAAGCCGACGGCGACGCTTACCTGTGGGAGCTGGCCGGCGAACGTTTTCGGCCCGGCGACGAAGTGGCCTACTACGTCGAGGCGCTCGACAACGACACGGTCAACGGCCCCAAGCCCGGCCGCTCGGAAACGCGGAAATTGAAAATCTTCTCCGTCACGGAGCACCACCAGAAGCTGCTGGAGCGCCAGGAGCAGATCTGGGAAGCGATGCTCGGGCTTCTGGCCAAGTATCTGACGCAGACGATCGACGCCGCGACCGTCCCCAACATGGGCACGCTGACCAAGGAACTGGAGGGGACGAACATGGAGCTGTCGCAGGCGGTGGTGGACCCCTTGGGGGCGCTCATCAACGAACTGCGCGAGGATCCCCTGTCCACCGAGACGGTGGAGGCGCTGCTCGCCCAGATTTACGGCGACCTCGACGCCCACCGCCGCGAATACGCCGACGCGGCGGACATCCTGAAGCAGCAGATCGACCGCCGCGTGTTCTCCGCCCCGCCCATCTACCGGCTCGACAATCTGCGCCAGGGCAGCATTCAGCGCCTCGAAAAATACATCATCGCCCTCGACGAACTTTTGCAGAAGCAGAAGTACGACGCGCTCGTCGCCGAAAGCGAGAAGCTGGCCGGCCTGCGCGACGAGTTGCGCCAGCTTCTGGAGCAGTACAAGAACACGAAGGACGAGGCGGTCAAAAAGCTCATCGACGAAAAGCTCAAGGAACTGCGCGATAGGCTCGCCGACTTGCAGCGCAAGCTCGCCGAGGTGCGCCGGGAGATCCCCGAGGAGTTCGTCAACCTCGAAGCGCTGGACATGAAATCGATGGGCGACAGCCTCGATTCGCTCGAAAACCTGCTCAAGGAAGGCCATCTCGATCAGGCGCTGGCGCAACTGGAAGACCTCTCGCAGCAGCTCAACGGCATGTTCGACAAGCTCAAGGAAGGCTCCGAGGACCTGGGCGAATCGCTTTACTCCGAGTCGGCGAAGAAGCTGATGGAGTTTCAGAAAGACCTCGCGCAGCTGACCGACAAACAGAAGGAACTGCAGCGCGCCACCGAACAGCGCGCCGAGGCCTACCGCAAGAAGCTGGCCGAGGAGTTCAAGGCAAATCTCGAACGGGCGATGAAGAAGCTCGCCGAGAAAACGGAGGAGGCGCGGCGGGAGACGGGGAAGGTGAATCCCGATTTCGACAATTACATCCAGCATTACCGCGACTTGGCCGAATCGAACCTCGCCGACCTGAAAACGGTGCTCGACTCCGGCGACCTCTCCGGCGCGGAGGAGGTCGCGCAGCAGGCGCAGCAGAATCTGAACAACATGCTCGCCTATCTCCAGGGTCCGCCGGAATTCATGGGCGGACGCCGCCAGCCGCCCAAAACGCAGGACATGCAGCACGGGACGCGCGCGAAAGAGCTCGTTGACGAGGTGATCGAGGAATTGGAAAAAATTCAGCCGGACCCGTCGAAGCTGATGGGGGAGCCGGAGCGGCAGCGGCTGGAGCAGATGGCGCGGATGCAGCAGGAACTGTCCAACGAGGGCCAGCGGCTGGAGCAGGGGGTGCGGCAACTGGGCGAGGAGCTGCCGATGCTGCCTGGCGACGCCGGCCAGCGGATGCGCGAGGCCAACAACGGCATGCAGCGCTCCTCCTCGTCGCTCAGCCAGCTTAAGCCCGGTCCGGCCGACGGCTTCCAGCGTCAGGCGATCCACAACCTGACGCAGTTGCAGGAAGGCCTGAACCAGGCGCTGCAGCAGATGCAGAGCGGCATGCGCTTCGGCGGCATGCGGCCGATCATGCGCGGCGGCAAGGGCGAAGGCGGCCGGGAAACAAGCCAGGAGAAGGTGGCCATCCCCCAGGCCGAGCAGTACCAGACGCCCAAGGAGCTGCGCGAGGACCTGCTCGACGCCATGAGGCGCAAGGCCCCGGAAGAATATGCGCCGCAGAACCGTCAGTACTACAAGGAATTGGTGAAATGAGGAGCGGCGGCATGCGACGTTTCGGCTTGTTGCTTGTCATCCTGGCGCTGCTTTCGCCGCCGGCCTTCGCCGCCGACGACGCGGCGTCGCTGGCGCTCAAGGGCCTGAAACTGCTGGACAACTGGCAGATGGAGCGGGCCGGCGAGATCGCCGAAAAACTGGCCGACGACGAGTCGCCGGGGACGCTCTACTTCCTCGGCCGCTACCACTTCGAGCGCGGCGACTACGAGACGGCGCTCGATTATCTGAACGGCGCGGGCGA
The DNA here is from genome assembly GCA_003598065.1 of Myxococcales bacterium. Taxonomy (GTDB): domain Bacteria; phylum Myxococcota_A; class SURF-8; order SURF-8; family SURF-8; genus SURF-8. The sequence continues at coordinate 3,121 of QZKR01000088.1, forward strand.
CTGGAAGCCGTCGGCCCGGACGCCGGACTACGCGCCGTTCTTGCGCGCCGCTTTCGACAACGTAAAGCGGATGAAGCGCACGCAGAGCGAGCACTTCGAGATCCGCTTCGAGCCGGGAAAGGACGAGCTCCTGGTCGAGGCGGCGATCGAGACCCTGGAGAAGGCGCGCGCCGCGCTCGCCGAGGACCTGGGTTATGCGCCTCCCGAGCGCATCGTCGTCGAGTTCTACCCGCGCCTGGAGATGCTCTCCGCCGGCTCGGGGCTGTCGATGGAGGCGCTGCGCACCTCGGGGACGATCGCCGTCTGCAAGTGGAACCGGCTGATGGTCTCCTCGCCGCGCGTCGCCGTCTACGGCTACGCCTGGCGCGACACGCTCAACCACGAATACGTCCATCTCGTGATCTCGCGCGCCGCCGGCGACACGATTCCGATCTGGCTGCACGAGGGCCTGGCCAAGATGCACGAACTGCGCTGGCGGCGGCCGCCGGGCGGCGAACTGACGCCCTCCGCCGAATCGCTTCTGGCCCGCGCCTTCAAGGAAAACAAGCTGGTCACGCTCGACGAGATGCACCCCTCGATGGCGCTTCTGCCCAGCCAGGATCACGCCGCCCTCGCCTACACGCAGGTGCTGACGATGATCCAGTGGCTTCACGGCCTCAAGGGGGAGGGCGGCCTGCGGGCGCTCGTTCAGGCGGCGCGGGACGAAGAGGGCGATCTCGACCGCGCTTTCCTGAAGGTGTACAGCTTCAACGTGCGCGGCCTGGAATTGAACTGGAAGCAGGCGATGCAGCGCCGCCATCTCAAGGAACTCGATTACGACTTCGACGATTACAAAATCCTTTTCGCCGGTTCGGGCGAGCCCGACCCGGAGGCCGAGATCCGCAAAATCAAAACGAAGCGCGGCCGCGACTACATGACGCTCGGCAAGCTCTTGAAGGATCGCCGCCATCCCGAGGCGGCGGTGGCGGAGTTCAAAAAGGCGACGGCGACCCTGGGTCCCGCCAACCCGCTCTTGATGAACTACCTCGCCGACAGCGAACTCGAACTCGGCCATTACCAGGAGGCCTACCACGGCCTGCAGGCGGTGCTCGCCTACGCGCCGAATTATCTCCCGAGCCACCTGCGCGCCGCTCAGGCGCTGACCGCGCTTAACCGGCCGGCCGACGCCCTGCCGCACCTGGAGACGGCTTTCGCCATCAATCCCTTCGATCCCCGCGTCTACAAGCTGATGGAGACCTGCTACGACAAGCTTGGCCTGAAGGACAAGGCCGATCAGGCCCGCCGCAATCTGGAGCGGCTCGGGGAGGGGTAAGGCAATCTCTGAAGGAAAGCGCAGATTAGAGCCAGTATTTTTTGATTTGCGCCACGAGAAAAACCGTTCGCGGTGAGTGATTCGCCAACGGCGAATCGTATCGAACCGCGATTCGTTCATCCCTCGATACGCCGCCCAACGGGCGGCTACTCGGGACGAACGGTTTCAGATGAAACATTCCAATTTGCAGATGCTCTATTTCCCCCATTTCGACGGGTCGGCGACGACGTCGCAGTCGATGAATGGCGCGCCGTCGCGGCTGCGCAGCGGCGAATAACAGTACTCGAAAATGTAGGACATCTCGTCGAGGCGAACGTAGCTGACCCTGATTTCGTCGCCTTCGCCGTCCGTGACGACTTCGCCGTCGGGGGACTTGTAATCGTTCAGACTCTCCCCGTCGTTCAGGCTGGCCCAGGGGTCCCAGTGCGGCCACTGCCCGTGCCAGTCGGCGGAATCGCCGTACCAGGTCATGATGTGCCGCGCCTCCTCGGCGCTCAGCGGATAGCCGTGCGCGGCCGAGGCCAATAGCGCCCCCGCCAGATCGGGGCCGAACTGGGAGTCGGCGGCGTTCGGCATGTCGGGATTGTGGAGAAGCTCGTCGAAGCGATGAACCAGTCCCTCCATCAGGGAGGAAGCGACGTCGTCGTCTCCCCAGAATTGCGCCGTCGCCAGCGCCGCCAGATGGAAGTAGTTGTAGATGTTGTAGTTGAAGTAGTGGGAACTGAAGACGAGGCGCTCGAAATCCCAGCCGATCCGGCCGCCGCCGCAGTCGCCCCGGTCCGCCGCATAGCCGTAGCCGGTCAGCGCCGCGCCGAGCTGGGCGTTGCATTCGGCGTCCGGGCCGAAGGCGTCCTTCCAGTGGACGAAGCTGCCCAGATCCGCCGGCGGATCGCCGGGCTTGGTGGCGTCGATGGCGATGGTCGCTTCGCCGTCCGCGTACTTGGTGAGGATGCACCAGCCGTTGTCCACGATGCTCTGGGAGAAACCGCGCAGGTATTCGATATACAGCTCGGCGGCGGCGCGCAGGTTTTCATCCTCGGCCTCGTAATAGGCGCGCGTGACGATCGGCAGCGAGAGAAACATGTAGGGCGCGTCGTCCTTGGAGCGCATGTTGGCCACCCAGATCGCGCCGTAGGCGGGATTGTCGGGGATCTCGAAAACGTGGACGTTCCATTTCATCGATGCCTCGTACATGCCCTCGTAATCGATGGCCGCCTGGCGTCCGTCGGCCTCGTAACTGTGGTTGTGGTTGAAGACCGCCCGCGATTGGAGGTATTTGACCAGCGGATCCTCGCGCTCGGACTCCAGACCCAACGACAGCGCCACCATGCCGCGCAGATATTCCGCCGCCACCTCGGCCATGCGCCGGTCGCCGGTCAAGAGGTAGCCGGCGATGGCGTTGTCCATCACCTTGACGGTCCGCTTGGCGATGTTCTCCGCCCGGCCGAAATGCCAGAAAACGACCGTGTCGCCTTCCTTGCGCATCCCCGTGTCCTGCCACCACAGCTTGTAGGGCATCATCGCGGGATCGTAGGACGCGTCCAGGCCGTGGCTGGTGCGCCAGACCCAGTCGAAGTAATGGGTGTCGGCGAAAAAGCCGGTGATTTTTTTGGTGAACGCCGTTATCTCTTCCGCCGTCGGCGGCGTCCCGGCGGGCTCCCGCACCGGCGGCGCATAGCCCAGCGCATCGGCCGGCTTCGGCGGCGGCGTCAGTTCTTCGTGTCTGGCGGCGTCTTGTTCGGCGTCCGGGTCCGCGTCGCCATCGGGCGCTTCGCGGTCGCCGTCGGGCAGGTCGGCCGTTTCGATGTCGTCCGCTTCCTGCATGGCCTCGCCGTCGCCGTCGGGATCTCCCTCTTTCTGTCCCTCCCCGCTTTCGCAGCCGACGAGAACCAGCAGAATGAGCGCGAAGGCGCAGGCTAAGAGTGTCTCGGCGATTTTCACCGTCGTTTCTCCTTCCGGTAAAGCAAAACGCCGCTTAAGGAGCCTGATACTGATAAATATGAAGAAATGCGTGTATGTCACCCCCGCGCAAGCGGGGGTCCAATACGGGAAAAACCTGGATTCCCGCTTGTGCGGGAATGACAACACAAGTTGGCACATCATCGATACTAGCCCAGCAGGTGCACCACCAGCCCCGATTTCAGCTTCGGCTCGAACCAGGTCGATTTGGGCGGCATGACCTGACCGGCGTCGGAGATCGCCATCAGCTGATCGAGCGTCGTCGGGTGCATGGCGAAGGCCACGGCCCCTTTGCCGCTCTGCACGCGCTTCTCCAGTTCCTCCGCGCCGCGAATGCCGCCCACGAAATCGATGCGCTTGTCCTTGCGCGGATCGCCAATGCCCAGGATCGGGTCGAGCAGATTGTTCTGCAGGATCGAGACGTCCAGCGCCTGCACCGGATCGGCCGCGTTGTACGAACCGGCTTTCGCCACGAGCCGACGCCATTTCCCGCCCAGATACATGCCGAAATGCGTCGGTTGCGGCGGCTTCGGGGTTTTGGCCGGCGACAGGTCGAATTTTTCCTGCACCTTCTCCAGAAACTGCGCTTCCGTCAGTCCGTTCAGATCCGCCACGACGCGGTTATAGTCGAGGATCTGCAACTGGTCGTGCGGGAAATAGACGGTGAGAAACCAGTTGTATTCCTCCACGCCCGTGTGTTTGGGGTTGGCCTGGCGGCGCAGGGCGCGCACGCGGCTGCCGCTTTTGGCGCGGTGGTGTCCGTCGGCGACGTAGCCCACGTCGATGCGCGCGAAGCCGCCGATCAGTTCGCCGATCAGCGCGGGGTCGGAAATCACCCACAGGGTGTGCTGGATGCCGTCGGCGGAAACGAAGTCCACCTCCGGCGTTTTGGCCGTCGCGCGGCGCATCGGGGCGTCGATCTCGGGACGGGCGCGGTAGGTGAGGAACACCGGCCCGGCGTTGCAGTTGGTGACGTCCACGTGCCGGGCGCGGTCGTCTTCCTTGTCCTGACGCGTTTTCTCGTGCTTCTTGATTCTGTCCTCGTCGTAGTCATCGACGTGCGCGCAGCACATCAGGCCGAGCTGGACGTGAGACCCCATCCGCTGCCGGTAGGCGTAAAGGCAGCGCCGCGGATCGGGCGCGAGGACGCCTTCGGCGATGAAGCGGTCGAGGTTCTTCCGCGCCGTCTCGTAGACCGCGTCGGCGTAAAGATCGATCGACGGATCGAGGTCGATTTCCGGCTTGTTGACGTGCAGGAAACTGATCGGATTGCCCTTGGCCAGCTCGCGCGCCTCGTCGGAAGAGATCACGTCGTAGGGCGGCGCGGCGACCTGCGAGGCGAGGCGATCGGGCGGGCGGTAACCGATGAAGGCGCTGATCCGCATGGCGAAACTCCTTGAAGTGAAAAGGACGAGACAACCCGCCGTTCGGCGTCCGGGGGAGCATAGCCAAGCCCCGCGCGCTTGGCAAGCCTTTCGCCTCGCTTTACAAACCCCGCCCGTCAAGCTAGAGTGACCGCCATCCGGGAGATGGAAACGATGCTTTTTCCGTTCGATTCGCGCGCTCTCGTGTTGCCGGCGTTCCCGGCGCTTTACCTGCGCACCGTCCTCGCCGATCTGGCGCAGGCCCGGTTCACCGGCTACGCCCTCGTCGCCGACGACGCGGCGGCGCGCGTCGCCGTCCTTATCAATGGAGAAGCCGCCGCCGGCCTGCTCGCGGACCGGCTGGGCAATCTCGTCCGGCTCGCCGCCGACGGGGCGGATCTGTTCGCCGATCTGCCGGAAAAAATCGATTTTTCCGCGCTCTCGGCGGCGCCGGACGCCGCGCAGATGGCGCGGCTCTTCTGCCGCGCCGAGCCCGTCTGGCGCAGGCCCGACGCCGCGCTCGACGACGCCCTGCAGGCGGCGCATTCTCAGCGCGCGGCGCTCTGCGTGCGCCGGCGCGCCGAACTGGCCGAGTTCGCCTGGATCGAAGCGGGCGAATTCGTCGCGGGCTACGTCTGGGACGAACGGGCGCGCGGCTTCGAACGGGTCGAGCGCGCGGCTTGGGAAATGGGGACGGCGGCGACGGCGCTGGAATTGTTTTTCCCGGGATCGTTGACCTTTTCCTTGCCCGCCGTCGATCGCCTCCCCGATGCGCTGGCGGCGATCCTCGGCCACTACGGCGAAATCCTCAACGACATGCTGCGGCGGCTGCTCGCCCTGCCCGGCGGCGCGGGGCGATTAGCCGCCGAGGCGACGCTCAAGGCGCTGGCCGACAAATATCCGCCGCTCTATCGCGGCCTTCACGTCAATCCGGAGACGGGGCTGATCAACTGGGATCATCTGATCCAGAACCGGCCCAAGGTGAATCTCGCCTACCGCTACGACAAATTCACGCTCTATCTCGACGAAGCGGTGATGCAGTTTCTGCAGGCGCTCGGCAAGGCGGGCCGCGCCGACGGCCTCAAGGCCTTGGCGACGAGCGTTTCGCGGCTGCGCGCCAGGCTCGCCGGGGCCGACCTGCCCCCCGTCGCGGCGCTCTACCAGAAGCTCGACAAGGCGTTGGCGAAGTACAGCTGACGGCGGTCTCGCTCAGCCCGCCTGACGCTTGCGGCTCATTTCCCCGGCGTGGCGGATGACGGAATACTCGTCGATCTGCTTGGATTCCTCGCGGTTGGCGTCCTTGAGGTAGGCCTGCTTGTCCTTTTCCTTGAGCTTCTCCACGGCCTGGGTGTCGCGGTGCAGGGCGAGCAGTTTGTCTTTCACGGCATCGACCGCCTTGCGCTGCTCGCGCAGTTTCGTCTTGGCGGCCTCGATGCGATCCAGAAGCACGTTGGCGTAGTTGTTGAAAATCTCCAGTTCGGCGATGGAGATCGTGACGGCGTCGGCGGCCAGCCGATGGTTGCGGTATTCCTCGAAAGCGGTTTTGAGTTCCTCCTGATGCTGGCGCAGCAGGCGGTTCTGCTCCGCCATCTCCTGCTGGCATTGGTCTTCCAGCGTCTGCCGCTTCACCAGGAGCGGTTCGAGCTTGAACTGATATCGCTTCATCGTTCCTTCGCCGCCCCGCGCGGTCTGCGTGGGAATGTCCGTCCCAACCGGTTTCCCATTATACAGCCGATGCAAGTTCCGCACCATAGCCGGCGCAGCGAAACTCCAGGCCCATGCGCCCACGCCACACGGCATACGCCGCCGGCGCTCGGCAAAATCTGCCGCGTGCGGATGCGGGAAAACCGGCCCGGGCCGTTTCGCTTTTGACGCCCGGGGCGCGTTTGCCGTCGGTTGCGGCGGATGCGGAGCGGCGGCGGAAAACGTTTCGCCTGGGCGAAAGCCCGATATTTCAAGGCGCGGCGCTTTATCGTCCGTCAATTTCTTGGCCGCACGCCGCCGCCGTCGATTTGGCCCGATCCGTGCATTGCCCACGTCCGGACGCGGAGTGTCCGGAAAGGAGCGAGCGATGGGCAATGGCATCTACACGGCGACGGCGGGCGCGAAAGTCCAATCCCATTACCTCGATTTGATCGCCAACAACCTCGCCAACGTCGGCACCGTGGGCTACAAGGCCGACGACCTCACCTTCTCCGACTTCCTCGTCCAGGACGGCAAACTGCCGCGCACCGACAGAGTGCGCATGTCCGAAGAGAACGATCTGGCGGCCAACACCCGCGAGCGCGCCCAGCATTTCGTGGAGGTGCTCGACCAGAGCATGGACCTCTCCCAGGGCGCGATGGTCAGCACGCAGAACTCCCTCGACGTGGCCCTGGACGGCCCCGGCTTTATGACGGTCGAACTCGGCGGCCAGACCTTGTACACGCGCGACGGCCAATTCCATCTGGGTCCGGAAGGCGAACTTTTGCACGGTTCGGGCGGGCGCGTGCTGGACGAGGGCGGCGAACCGATCGCGCTGAACGACAGCGGCGACCTGACGATCGACGCCAAGGGCGCGATCCGCCAGGGCGGCGCGGAAATCGCCCGGCTCGGTCTGGTGGAAATTCCCGACAAAGACGTCCTCGTCAAGGCCGGCCACACCCTCTTCAACTGCCTCGACAAGGACAATCCGCCCGCCGAGGCCTCGAACACGCTGGTGCGCCAGGGCCTGCTGGAGAAAAGCAACGTCAACCCCGTGCGCGAGATGACCAAGATGATCAAGGTCAATCGCCACTTCGAAATGATGAACAAGGTGATCCAGGCTTACCGGGATCTCGACAACCGCTCCATCCAGGAAGTCGGCAACGTCAGCCGTTAGCTTGATGGGAACGAAGGAGGACAGACGATGATCGCCGCATTGAACACCGCCGCCACCGGCATGGAAGCGCAGCAGATCCTGATCGACATCATCGCCAACAACCTGGCGAACGTGAACACCAACGGCTTTAAAAGGAGCCGCGGCAACTTCCAGGATCTGCTCTACCGCACGGTCCGCGCCGCCGGCACCAGTTCCGCCGCCGGCGTCGAGCTGCCCACCGGCCTGCAGATCGGCCAGGGAACGCGCACCGTCAGCACCGAGCGTCTCTTCGGCCAGGGACAATACAAGAACACCCAGGCCCCTCTGGACGTCGCCATCGAGGGCAACGGTTTCTTCCAGGTGCAGAGCCCCAACGGCGAAATCGTCTACACGCGCGACGGTTCGTTCAAAACCGACGCCCAGGGGCAGGTCGTGACCAGCGAAGGCTACCTGCTCGACCCGGCGATCAGCATCCCCCAGGACGCGACAAGCATCACCATCGGCGAGGACGGCACCGTTTCCGTGACCCTCGCCGGGCAGACGGAGGCCACCGAGGTCGGCCAGATCCAGCTGGCGAGCTTCGTCAACCCCGCCGGCCTGGAAGCGATTGGGCGCGGCTTTTTCCGGCCCTCCGGTTCGAGCGGCCAGGCGATTCAGGCCGTCCCCGGCCAGGACGGCCTGGGCTCCTTGAGCCAGGGCTTTCTGGAGACTTCCAACGTCAAGGTGGTGGAGGAAATGATCGACATGATCGCCGGCCAGCGCGCCTACGAGATCAACTCCAAGGTCATCCAGACCGCCGACCAGATGCTGCGCAACGTGACGCAGATCCGCTAGGAGTCCGCCATGCGTCTGCTTCTCGCCGCCGCCGCCTTCTGGATCGCCCTCGTCCCGGCCTTGTGGGCCGAGGACGCCGCGCCCGCCCCGGCGGGGAAGGTGACGATCCGCGCCCGCGCCGAGGTGGACCGCGACGAAATCCTGCTGGAGGACGTCGCCAGCTTCTCGGCCCTCGATCCGGAACACGAGGCGAAGCTGCGCCGCCTTTACCTCTCCCGCGCGCCGAAGCCGGGCGACGTGAAGAAGCTCTCGGGAAAATATCTCGCCCGCCTGCTCGCCAGCGCCCTGCGGGGAGCGGCGCTCGACATCCCGGCGCGCGTCGAGGTGACGCGCGAGGCGCGGCGCATCGAAAAGGAAGAAATCCGCAGGCTGTTTCTGGCCGAAGCGGCGCGGCAGACGGGCCAGTCGCCCGAGAAGATCGCCCTGGCCGATTTTTCGTTGAAGGACGATATTTTCGTCCCCGCCAGGGGTTCCGAGTTCGCGCTGGCGTTCTCCGAGCGCGAAACGTTCCGCGGCCGGACGACGGCGAAGCTTTCGATCCGCGTCGGCGGCAAGCATTACAAGCACGTTTTCGTCACCGGCGAGGTCCGGATCGCGGCGAAGGCCTACGTGGCGGCGCGGACCATCCCGCGCGGCGCGCCCGTGACGGCCGCCGACGTGACGCAGGCCGACGTCGCCCTGGCCGACCTGCCGCCCACCCTCGTCGCCGATCCGTCGGAGTTCGAGGACACGGTGGCGAAAAGCGAAATCCGCGCGGGAACGGCGCTCACGCCGTCCTTGCTGGAATTTCCGTTTCTCGTCAAAAACGGCGACATGGTGACGCTGGTCGCCGAAGGCGAAAGTTTCCGCGTCGAGGCCAAGGGCATCGCCCAGGAGCGCGGACGCAAAAATCAGGTCATCAAGGTGCTGAACGCCTCCAGCAACAAGGTGGTGTTCGGCAAGGTCGTCTCCGCCGAGGAAGTGGCGGTGCAGTTTTGAGGAGAGGAGCCATGCTTTCCTTCCTGCGTTCCCTTGTCGCGTTGGCGATTCTGGCCGCCCTGGCGAGCGGCTGCGTCAAACACGTCAAACCCTACGAGGAGAAGAAACGCGACTATCGCTCCGACCTGGAGGTCGTGCCCGAGCCGGCCACGCCCTCGGACGGCGCGATCTGGACGGAGCGCGACCAGCTCAACCGCCTCTTCGCCGACCCGCGCGCCAGCAAAATCAACGACATCGTCGTCGTCCGCATCGAGGAGATCAGCCAGGCCAACAATACGGCGCAGACGACGCTGGTGAAGGATTCCGAAATCTCCGCCCAGATCGCCAACCTCATGGGCGCGATCGAGCGTTTTCAGAAGAGCAATCCCAACTTCAACAAGGACAGCCTGATCAGCTCCAAATACAAGGCCGACTTCGACGGCGGCGGCGAGACGAAACGCGGCGGCAAGGTGATCGCCACCGTTCCGGCGCTGATCAGGCGGGAGATGCCCGACGGCAACCTGTTCATCGAGGGGCATCGCGTCGTGATGGTCAACGACGAGGAGGCGCACTTCTACGTCTCCGGCATCATCCGGCCGCACGACATCGACCGCAACAATTCCATCTCCTCGTCGCTGATCGCCGAAGCCCACGTCGAATTTACGGGCCGCGGCGTGGTGACCGAGAAGAGCGAGCCCGGCTGGGGCAGCCGCGCGCTCGACTACGCCTGGCCGTTCTAGGAGCATCGTCATGCGGGCGCGGATCGCTGCAACCGTTCTGATCGTCCTGGCGCTGCTGATCGCCGCCGGATCGGCCGAGGCCGCGCGGCTCAAGGACATCACCCACGTCCAGGGCGTGCGCGACAATCAGATCATCGGCTACGGGCTCGTCGTGGGGCTCAACAAGACCGGCGACGACCAGAAGGTGCGCTACACCATCCAGTCGCTCACCTCGATGCTCTCGCGCATGGGCATCCGCGTCGATCCCGCCGATATCCGCGCCAACAACGTCGCGGCGGTGATGGTGACGGCGGATCTGGCGCCGTTCGCGGGCGTCGGGGCGCGCACGGACGTGCTGGTCTCCTCGATCGGCAACGCCAAGAGCCTGCAAGGCGGGACGCTCCTGATGACGCCCTTGCGCGGCGCGGACGGCCGGATCTACGCCATGGCCCAGGGCCCGCTGCTTCTTGGCGGCTACAGCTTCGCCGGCGAGTCCGGCACCTCGATCCAGAAGAACCATCCCACGGCCGGCCGCGTCCCCGAAGGGGCGATCATCGAGCGCGAGATTTCCTTCGCCATCAACGCCAGGAGCGACGTGGTGCTCTCGCTCATCTATCAGGATTTCACCACCGCCAGCCGCATCGCCGAATCGGTGAACGCCTCGCTCTCCGGCGACTACGCCCGGGCGCGCGACGCCGGGGCGGTGGTGGTGCGCGTGCCGGACGCCTACCAGGACCGCGTCACCGAGCTTTTGGCCCATCTCGAGGCGGTGACGGTGCAGACCGACCGGCGGGCCAAAGTGGTGCTCAACGAGCGCACGGGAACGGTGGTGATGGGCGCGGACGTGCGCATTTCGACGGTGGCCATCTCGCACGGCAGCCTGAAGGTGCATATCTCCAACCGCTACGAGGTGTCGCAGCCCAACCCGCTGGCCCAAGGGGAGACGGTGGTCGTCCCCGAAACGGCGATCAAGGCCGTCGAGGACAACAAGCGGCTGATGGTCATTCAGGAAGGCGCGACGATCGGCGACGTGGTGATGGCGCTCAACGCGATCGGCGTCTCCTCGCGCGACCTGATCGACATCCTTCAGGCGATCCGGGCCTCGGGCGCGCTGGAAGCCGACATGGAAGTTCTCTAGGGGAGAGCGATGACGCTGGATCTGACCCAGATCGGACAGGGCTTCGCGGAACTGACGCAGCAGCAGGAAACGCTGGAGCGGCTTTCCCGCCTGTCCGGCACGAAAAGTGCAAACTCCGCTCCCGACGATGGGCGGGCGCTGCAAGAGCAGGCCCAGGAATTCGAGGCGCTGTTTATCAAAATGATGCTCGACGCGATGCGAAAATCGGTGCAGCACAGCGATTTGTTCGGCGATCCCGATTCGCCGGCGAACGGCATCTATCGCTCCATGCTCGATTCCGAGTACGCCAAAATTATGGCGGCCAACCAGCGCTTCGGCCTGACGGAAATGCTCCTCGATCAGTTCGGCGCGAAAACGGGCGACGCCGAGGACGCCATGTTCCCCGATGCCATAGGCCCCCTTGGCGACTTGGCAAATGGGCAAAGACAAGACGCCTTTTTCCTTCCGCCGGCGAAAGGCGAGCTCTCCTCGCCCTTCGGCCTGCGGACGGATCCCTTCTCCGACGAATTGACGATGCACGAAGGCGTGGATCTGGCGATGCCGGTGGGCCGCCGGGTGCATGCCTCTCTGAGCGGAACGGTCTCTTTCGCAGGCGAAAAAGGCGGCTACGGAAAGCTGGTGGTGGTCGATCACCCAAACGGATACCAGACGGTTTACGGACACTTGGACTCCATCGAGGTGGAGCCGGGCGAACGCGTGCGGCAAGGTCAGGCGATCGCCCGCTCCGGGGAAACAGGGAGGTCAACCGGACCTCACCTGCACTTTGAAATCCGAAAGGACGGCCGACCGCAGAACCCGGCAGCGAGGCTGAATATCCGGTAATCCTGCGGGGTTGGCCAAATCGACGCGCGGTGATTGCGACGGCGTCAAAGTTTTGTTAAAGTTGTTCCGCTACCGACCGATTTCTTGGGTTGGTGCGACCGACTGCAAGGGTCGGTTGGTGCGAGAGCAAAAAACAAAATTGAGGCTGTCATGAAAATCACGGACAAAACGCCGCAAGTCGGTCTGGTTTCCCCGACGCCCCCCGCGCGACCGGAAGCCCCCGATGAGGCTCCCGGCGAATCGACCCTGGCTTCGGTCGTGGACCGCGTGGATCTCTCCGAGGAGGGCATCCAGCGGGCGCTGATCGACAAGGTTCGTCAGAGCGCCACGGACAGCCCGGAAATCGACTGGGAGAAGGTCGCCGTCCTAAAGAAAGCGATCGCCGAAGGCGCGTATCAGCCGGATTCCTCCAAGGTCGCGGAGAAGATGCTCGAAGAGATGATCGACTTCTCCCGCCTCTAACCGGTTTGCCGCCTGCGGTTGATCGCCGCAGCGGTGAACCATGACCCCAAAAGCCACGAAACTCGGACTCGAACTCAAGGTCGTCCTCGACCAGGAAGCCGGGCTGCTCAAGGCGCTTGTCGAGGCGATGCACGAGGAGCGCGAGCTGCTTGTCCGCTTTCAGCCCAACCAGCTGGTGGAGCTGAACAAGCGCAAGGAGCTCCTGGTGCTCCAGCACTCCTATCTGGAGCAGGGGCGGCGGGAGCTGACGCGCAAACTGGGGCGCGAACTCGGCCTCGATTCGGACGGGGCGGGTTTGGCGGCCATCGCCGAAAAGCTGGACGGGCAGCTCGGCCGGGATTTGCAGAATCTCAAGAGCACGCTGTCCGCGCTCGTGGACGCCGTCACGGAACTGAACTCCCTCAACAAGCAGCTCATCGAATTCTCGATCCGTTCGGTGAAGGGCAGCGTGGCGTTTTTGAAGAAGCGTTTCTTCAACGCCGGCACCTATTCGGCGGAGGGCATGATCAACCAGCAGATCTCGACCTTGTCGATGATCCACAACCGCGCGTGAGGCCGCCATGGGAATCAACGACATCCTCAACATCGCCCGCAGCGGCATCAGCGTCAACCAAAGCGCGCTGAAGGTCACCGGCCACAACGTCGCCAACGTCAACACCCCCGGCTACTCGCGCCAGCGCATCAGCCTGAAGTCGATCGGCGGGGCGGGGATGCTCGGCGCCGGCGTCAGCCTCGCCGACGTGCGCCGCGTCCACGACCAGTTTCTGGAAAAGCAGGTCAACCGGCAGAAAGCCACCCTCGAATTTTTAAACGGCCGGGATCTCCTCACCCAGCAGCTCGACGCCGTCTTCCCCGACGCCGACGCCGACGGCGTCTCCAACGCGCTCTCGACGTTTTTCAACGCCCTGCGCGAAGTGGCCAACAACCCCTCGGCGCTGCCCGAGCGCCAGCAGGCGGTGCATGCCGCCGAGCGCCTCGCCGGGCGGGTGAGCGAGGCGTACACGAACCTGGAGTCGATGCAGCACAACCTCAACGGCGACGTTTCCAGCATGGTCGGCCAGGCCAACGCCTACCTTCAGGAGATCGCGGCGCTCAATAAAAAGATCGCCGCCTTCAACGATCCCGCCGGAGGGCAGGAGGCGTCCGACCTGTTGGACAAGCGCGACGAGGCCGTCCGCTCGCTCAACGATCTCCTGGACGTCACCACCTTCGTGGACGGCGCGGGCAACGTCAACGTGATGATGGCCAACCACATGCTCGTCGAAGGCGCCCAGGCCGGCAAGGTATCCACGACGCCCGGCGCCCTGTTCGGCGTCCAGATCGAAACGGCGGCCGGCAACGCGATCGACGTCACCGACCGCCTCGCCCAGGCGGACGGCAAAGGGAAGATCGCCGGCATGCTTTACGAGCGCGACGGCTTCATCGAGGACCTGAAGGGCAAGCTGGACGCCTTCGCCTATACGCTGGCGACGCGCGTCAACGCCATCCATCAAACGAACTATGGCCTGGACGGCGGCTCGGGGCGCGACTTTTTCGCGCCGATCGCGCAGGTTAACGGCGCGGCGAAGCTCTTCGCCGTCGATCAGGGCGTCGCCGACAATCCCGAATGGATCGCGGCGGCCAGCGACGCCGCCAGCGTCAACGGCGACAACCGCGGCATCGCGGCCATCATCGATCTCCAGGACGACGCGACGGCCATGGGTTCGACCTCGTTCAGCGAATTTCTCATCGACGTCATCGGCGCGGTGTCGAACCGGGCCAACGCCCTGGAGCGCGAGCTGTCGTTCCAGGATGCGGCCTGGCGGCAGGCCGACGCCTATCGCACGAGCATCGCCGGCGTGTCGCTCGACGAGGAAATGGTATCGCTGGTCCAGTACCAGCGCGCCTTCGAGGCGTCGGCGAAAATGGTTTCGACCGTCGATCAGATGCTCACCACGCTGATCGAAATCAAGCAATAGCGAGGCATGGCCATGCGCGTCGTCGATTCAAACCGCTACGCCCTGATCTCCTCCCAGTTCCAGGAAAACCGGAAACGGCTCGAAGAGGCGGCCACGGCGGTCAACACCGGCAAGCTGGTCAACAAACTTTCCGACGATCCGATCGCCTTGCAGCGCTCGATCCGCAATCAGCGCGAGGAGGCCGATCTCACCCAGTACTCCAGCACGCTCAACCGCCTCGATAACCGCTACAAGACGTATGAAACGAAGATCACCGAAGCCTACGACGTTCTGTCGCAACTCAAATCGACCATGGTCGCCCTGGCGAACCCCCGTCCCTCGGAGGACGTGCGCCAGCAGATGACCGTCGAAATCCAGCAGGCCCGCGAGCATCTGCTCGCGCTCGCCAACGCCCAGGAGGAGGGGCAGTACATCTTTTCCGGGGCGCGCACCGACGTCCAGGCTTATCTCGCCGACGGGACGTATCAGGGCGACTCCAACGAGCTTTCGGTGGACATCCTGCCTTCGATCAAGGCCGAGCTGAACCTCACCGGCGAGGCGCTGTTCGGCGGGGCGGGAATTCCGGGCGGCATCAACGTCTTCGCATGGCTCAACGATTTCGAGAACGACCTGGCGAGTCAGAGCCCCTCGGCCGCCGTCGCCGACAACCTCGACCAGGTGGACCAGGCGATCGAACAGGCGATCCACGAAGAAACGACCGTCGGCGTCCGCCTTTCGCGCCTCGAAATCTCCAAGGACACGCTTTCCCGGCTGGAAGTCAATTTGGCGGACAAACGTCAAAATTTTGAAGATGCCGATTATGTGACGGCGATCACCGAGTTCAACGCCCAGCAGTACGCCCTCGAAGCCTCGCTGCAGGTGAACTCGCAACTGCTCCAACCTTCCCTGTTGAATTTCCTCCGCTGAGGCGGGAAGCCGCGTCAACTATCCGGTATTAGCAGGTTTTTTACGCTAACGAAATTCCCTCTTCGCGCCTTGTTGACGCGCGGCGGTGCATCGGCGTATGCTTTTCGCGCAGTTGGTATTTAAATTGCTTGTCGTTTGCTGGAACGTCACATTCCGGCGGACGACCGGATTGTCTGCCGCTGCGCAGGGAAGGACGACCGGCGACATGTTTCAAAAAGGACAAGACGTCAAGATCTGCTTCACCAGCGGCCAGAGCCGCACGGAACTGGCCGCGAAGATCGACGAGGTGACGCCGCTGAAGCTCAGGTTGCTGGAAGGCCGGGCCGACGCCGTGCCGGCCGGCGAGAGCGGCAAGCAGCTCATCGACGTCATGGACTGCTATCTGGGCGAAACCCTGCTGACGGCCGAAGTGCTGCGCGTCCATCCGGACAACATCCTGGAAATCCGTCGTTTGACGCGCGAGTCGCGCCAGTTCGTGCGCGTCTCGGCCTTCCTCGACCTGTCTTACGAGGTCATCGATCCGCTCGCCGACCTGGAGGACGAGTTGCAGGAGCAGGTCGATGCGGGCGAACCCTTGCCCGAGATGACCCGCCAGGAAATGAAAACGCTCGCCCGCACCGAAGAGGCGAGCGAAGCCGTGCTTTATCTGCTGCGCGCCGTGCAGAGCATCGACCGCCGGCTGGACTCGATCTACGACATGACGCGCCAGCTTCTGGAACAGACCGCGCCCCATCCGATGGTGCGCCGCCGCGTCGTGCTGTCCGGTTCCGGTTTGCGTTTCGAGACGGACCAGGGCTGCGACGTCGGCGTGCGGATGGCCTTGCGATTCCGGCTGCCCCTGGCGCGGACGGCGGTGGTCAAGACGGTGGCCGAGACGATGCGCGTCGATGCGATCGTCGATCCGGAGGCCAAAGCGCCGCGATACGGGATAGCGTGCAAGTTCGTGCAGATTCGGGCGACGGACCGCGAGCGGATCGTCAGCTTCGCCATCCGCAAGCAACGCGAAGCGCTGCGCCGCATGCGCGTCGCCGCCGACGGTTTCTGAAGCGGGTCCGGACGGGAAAGGGAAGAACCACCATGCTCATTCTGACGCGCAAGGTGGGCGAATCGATCCAGATCGGCGACGAGATCAAGGTGAAGATCATCGAGGTCAGCCGCCAGTTCGTGAAGGTCGGGATCGAAGCGCCCCGCTCGGTGAAGGTTCACCGGGAGGAGATTTACGAGCGCATCCGCGAGGAAAACATCCGCGCGGGAGCCACGGACGATGTGACGCTCTCCGAGGCCGCCAAGCTTTTGAAGCAGCGCGCCTCCGAGGCGAAGCGAGGTGGACGATGAAAATCGTCACGCGGCATCTGGGAGAAATCGAGGTGCGGAAAGACGACCTGCTCGTCTTTCCCCAGGGCATTGTCGGCTTCGAGGAATTTCAGTCGTTCGCGCTCCTGAAAGCGCCCGAGGAGGAGCCGTTCGTCTGGCTGCAGTCCACCGACGACCCGGCGACGGCCTTCGTCGTCGTCAATCCGCTGTTCGTCGATCCGACCTACGACTTCGAGGTGGACGACGAGACGATCGCGCTGTTGGGCGTCAAAGACCCCGGCGAGATCGATCTCTACGTGATCGTCACGGTGCGCCAGGACTTCCAGCGGATGACCGCCAACCTGCTCGCGCCGATCATCGTCTGCCGGACCACGGCCCGCGGACGGCAGCTCGTGCTGCATCAGAGCAGCTACGCCACGCAGCACCCCCTCTTCCCCGACGCGCCGGCGGCGGACGCGGGCTGAGCCATGGGCGAGCCTCCGCCGACGATCTCCGTCTGCATGATCGTGAAAAACGAGGAGGACCTCCTCCCGCAGGCGCTGGCGTCGGTCAAAGGCTTCGCCGACGAACTGATCGTCGTCGATACCGGCTCGACGGACGGCACGGTGGCGATCGCCGAGGCGGCGAAGGCGAAGGTCTACCACCACCCGTGGGAACACGACTTCGCCAGGCATCGCAATCAGAGCCTCGACTACGCCGGCGGCGACTGGCTGTTCGTCCTCGACGCGGACGAGACGCTGACGGAACAGGGGGCGGCGGCGCTGAAACAGGCCGCGCTGGATCCGGCGATCGACGTCATCAGCATCCCCGTCGTCTCTCCCGCGGCGGGCGGCGAGCGGGAGTCCAGCCACAACTCCGTGCGCATGTTCCGCCGCCGGACGGGCATCCGCTACGCCGGCGCGGTGCATAACGAGGTCGATCACCGGGGACGGGCGACGTTCGTCCCGGCCCGGCTGATTCACCACGGCTACAATCTCTCCCGGGCCCGCATGCGCGCCAAATTCGAGCGCACCGCCGGCCTGCTGCGCCGCGAGATGGAGCGCGATCCGGCCGATCCCAAGTGGCCCCACTATCTGGCCGTCTCGCTGCACACGGAGAATTTTTTCGCCGAGGCGCGGACGGAGGCGCGGCGCTCGCTGGATCTCTGCGCCGGCGAACCGGCGGCGCTGTCGCGCTGGCTCCCCAACTACTACGTCATCGCTTCGGCGGAACTGGCCTTGGGCGACCTGGCCCAGGCCGAACGGGCCTGCCGCGAGGCGCTGGCCGTCAATTCCGATTATCTGGACGCCTGGGCCGTGCTGACCAGCGTCGCCTTCAAAAGGGACGATCTCGCCCTGCTCGACGAGGCCGCCGGCCGTTTCCGCATGCTGGTCGAAGCGTATCGCCAGGACCCCCGCCGCTTCGGGCACACGCCCCTGCATACGCTGGCGCAGCTGCCGCAGGT